>CALLGK010000140.1 GCA_938009905.1 uncultured Acidimicrobiales bacterium
AAGGTGAGGTTTGGTTCATCGACGGCACCGTGGCTCACTCGGCCGCGAGCTACGACGGCGAGCCCCGCGTCTATCTCACGTGCGACTTCGTCTCTGATGTCGACTTCGCCGATCTGTTCAGCAATCCAAGCTGCTACGCCGAAAACGTCGAACCAGACTTCGTCGAGCGGATGCCATTGCCAGAAAACTTCGACGAAGCCATTGCCGGCATCGCTCAGCTGATGGATCGTGACACGATGAGCGACACGTTGGCCCTCCTCAGCCGGGTTCACTACAACCACGTTGCCGACTGTGCGCTTACCTACGAGTGGTTGATCGAGGCCGCGGAGCGCACCGGAGATGCCGACTTGGTTGCGGCAGCGCGCGAACGTCGGTCGTTCTTTCTAGGTGTCTGATGCCACTGCTGGTTCATGACGCGGTAGATCGCGGAGCCGAGCGTGACCCGGCTCATCCTGCGGTGGTCATGGGTGATGCGACGCTGTCGTATGCCGAGCTTCGAGATGCCACGAACCGGTTAGCGAACACCCTGATCGAGCTAGGGGCTCAGCCTGGTGATCGGGTGGGGCTCTACTTGCACAAGTCGATCGAAACCGTCGTGACCGCGTACGGGATCATGAAGGCGGGCTGTGCGTTTGTGCCGATCGATCCGCTCATTCCGGCCGAGCGCCTCGACATGATTCTCGACGATTGCGGAATCTCGATCGTGGTTACCGAGAATCGACTGTTGTCGCGACTCGATGACACCACGGCTGGTGCTGCAATCACGGCAACGATCGGTCCAGACCAAAAGGCCGAGAGCCGACGCAGTCAGCTGACATGGGCTGACGTGGGCGAGCGTTCAAGCGCTGCACCAGAGCGAACCGTCGACACCCACGATCTCGCCTACCTGATGTACACGTCCGGTTCGACCGGCATGCCAAAAGGGATGATGCACTCGCACCACACCAGCCTGGGCTTTGGGCTGTGGGGCGTTGAGTATTGCCAGCTCGTGCCGAGCGACCGCGTGGCGAGCCACGGTCCTCTTCACTTCGATATCTCCATCTTCGACATCTTCTCCACCGGCCTCGCAGGCGCAACCGTCGTGTTAGTGCCTGAGGCCGTCACGAAGTTTCCCGCCAGCTTTGCGAAGCTGCTGGAAGAGCAACAAGTCTCGGCCCTCTTCACCGTGCCCTTCGCGCTTGCCCAGTTGGCGAGCCACGGCGCGCTGGACACGCGAGATCTCACCGCGCTGCGCTGGGTCCTGTTCGGAGGCGAACCGTTCACGCCCCGACACCTGAGGTCGCTCATGGAGGCGTTGCCGCATGCTTCGTTCGCGAACGTCTACGGGCCAGCAGAAGCCCCAGCGTGCGTCTGCCACGTCGTGTCCGAACCGCCAACTGACGACACCCCAATTCCCATAGGGACGGTGTCAGCGAACACCACAGCAACCGTCGAAGCAGACGGGAGTCTGACGATCGAGGCGCAGTCAGTCACCCTTGGCTATTGGAATCGTCCCGAACTCAACGAACGCAGCCTCGTCAAGCCAGGAGTCTTCCGAACCGGTGATCTCGTGCGCGTTCGCGACGACGGGCTCTACGACTTCCTCGGCCGCTCGGACCGAATGGTCAAGACGCGCGGGTTTCGGGTGGAGCTCGACGAGGTTGAAGCGGCGCTGAACGCCCACGGCGACATCGCAGAAGCGGCCACCTTTGCGGTCACAGACGACGAGGGTGTCACCACCATTCACGCCGCCTTCGTTGGCGCACGCGAACTAGCGGTTGACGACGTGCGGGCCCACCTCGCGACGCGCTTGCCCGCCTACGCGATACCCGTCACCCTGCGAGCCGAAGAAACATTTCCGCGAACGACGAGCGACAAAATCGACCGATCGGCGCTCGCTGCGGCTACTGCTCTCCGGTAATCTCTCGCGGGTCGTCCGGGATGTCGCTTGTGGTTTTGGGCTGGCCGTACTCTTCGATGACCCGCTCAACCAACGGCACCGGCTTGTTGTGGCGAGTTTGATCGTTGTGGGAAATGTGAAGGCTCGGGGGAACCTTTGGAGCGAACGACTTCATGTAGTCAGATCCGCCCTCGTCGAGTTTGTCCCACATTGCTGAGGTGCCCATACCGGTGACGCCAGCAACGTCGCGTGCGGCCCGCACCCGGGGATTGTCATTGGGAGCTGGCAAACGGCGATTGCGGTACTCTCGCCATTCGCGCCACCGTTGCCACAGACCCATGCGCCTAGGTTAGCTCTTCTTGCGCTTCTGAATATTCGCCCACTCGTCGCGGAGGCCAACGGTTCGGTGAAACACTCGCGCATCGTCGACATCGGCAGCGAAGTAGCCAAGCCGCTCAAACTGCACGACCTGCCCGGGCGCAACGTCGGCAAGGGCTGGCTCGAGCTTGGCCTGCGTGGTCTCTCGCGACGCTGGGTTGAGATCGTCGAGGGGTTGGCGATCTTCATCTCCAGAACCCGGGTGCTCTGCGGTGAAGAGCCGGTCGTAGCTGTGCACCGTTGCGTCGACGGCGTGCGGGGCCGACACCCAATGCATTGTTGATTTGACCTTGCGACCGTCTGGGGATGATCCGCCCTCGGTCGCCGGGTCATAGGTAGCGAGCACCTCAATCACGTTGCCATCGTCGTCGACCACGGCGTCGGTGGCTGTCACGAAGAACGCGGAACGCAGGCGAACCTCACGGCCTGGGGTGAGGCGGTAGTACTTCGGCGGTGGATCAAGCTTGAAGTCGTCCTGCTCGATCCACAGTTCTCCGGTGAAGGGAACTTGGCGGGTTCCGGCATCGGGATCTTCAGGATTGTTGTTGGCGTCGACCATCACGACGTGACCCTCTGGCCAATTGGTGATGGTGAGCTTCAGGGGCTTCACGACGGCCATGCGGCGCAACGCAGACTTGTTGTGGTGGGTTCGAACAAACGACTCAAGCAGTTCGACTTCCACAACGCTGTTCGTCTTGGCGACGCCGATGCGTTCGACAAAGGCCTCGATGGCCGCTGCCGGGTAGCCCCGGCGTCGCAACCCTCGGATGGTCGGCATCCTCGCGTCGTCCCACCCGTCGACGTGACCTTCTTCGACCAGGGTGCGTAGGACTCGCTTCGACAGCACCGTGTGGGTGATGTTGAGCCGGGCGAATTCGTTCTGGCGTGGTTGATCCGAGGGCAAGTCGAGTTGATCCAGAAACCAGTCGTAGAGCGCTCGGTGATCGGCAAACTCCAACGTGCAAACCGAGTGAGTGACGCCCTCGATGGCATCGCTCTGCCCGTGGGCCCAATCGTAGGTGGGATACAGAATCCACTGGCTGTCTGTGCGGTGATGGGGCACTCGCCTGATCCGATACATCACGGGATCACGAAGCCACATATTGTCTGACTGCATGTCGATCTTGGCCCGCAGCGCCATCGAGCCATCGTCGAAGGCTCCGTCACGCATTTGCCGGAACAGCCCGAGGTTCTCTTCCGGTGGTCGGTCTCGATTTGGGCTTTCGACACCGGGCTGACCGAACCCGCCCCGTTGGGCGGAGATCGTCTCGGCATCTTGATCGTCGACGTACGCCAAGCCCTTGTTGATCAGATCCTCGGCCCAGTCGTAGAGCTGTCCGAAGTAGTCGCTGGCGAACTTGTCAGGGCCAGAGGGCGTCACGCCAAGCCACGCGAGGTCTTGTTTGATGGCGTCGACGTAGGAGATGTCTTCGGTTTCCGGGTTGGTGTCGTCGAACCGGAGGAAGCACGTGCCCCCGTGTTCTTCAGCCAGCCTGAAGTTCAGAAAGATCGACTTGGCATGGCCAATGTGGAGGAAGCCATTTGGTTCTGGTGGGAACCGGGTCTGCACTCGACCGCCGTATGTTCCAGCCTCGTTGTCGTTGCGAACCCACTCACGAATGAAGTCGAGCGACTCAAACGCTTCGCCTTCTTCGGATCCAACTTCATCAGACACAATCGCTCCACTTTTGCCGAGTGCTGCGGTAACCGTAGCGGTCTAGTGCTAGACGATTGGGGTGGATCTCGAAACGATTACGTACCGCTCAGAAGCCGGCGTCGCCCACGTCCGATTCAATCGGCCAGAGGGAGCGAACGCCGTTAGTCCAACGTTTGCGACCGACCTTCGCAACGTCATGCTCGAGATTGAGTTTGACGAGGATGTGAAGGCCGTGTCTGTCACCGCAGAAGGCAAAGTCTTTTGTGCTGGAGGTGACCTGAAGCTGTTCAACGACGCAGGGGAGGGCTTACCTCGTCTGGCCACAGACATGCTCGTCGACTTTCACGCCGCTATCTACAAGATGAACCGCATCCCGAAGCCGTTCATCGCCGGTGTTTCAGGGGCCGCCGGTGGAGCAGGACTGTCGTTGATGGCGTCGTTCGACCTTGTGGTGAGTGCCGAATCAGCCAAGTACACGATGGCCTACACCCGGGCCGGCGTAACACCAGACGGCACGTCGTCGTACTTCGTTGCCAGGCACATCGGTTTGCGCCGCATGCTCGACCTGACGCTCACCAACCGTGTGCTCTCAGCCGACGAGGCCGAACAGTGGGGCCTCGTGAATCGAGTCGTTGCCGACGATGAGGTTGATCAGGCCACCGCAGATCTCGCTGCATCGATGGCGAGCGGCCCTTCGTGGGCCCTTGGCATGGCGAAGCGAGTGATCTACAACGGCTACGACCACGATCTAGAGGCGGCTGGCGAATTTGAGGGCACCACCATCGCTGCGTCCATGGCCCGCCACGACGGCATAGAGGGCATCGCGGCCTTTGTTGAGAAGCGCAAGCCCGACTTCAACGGAACTTGATTTAAGGCTGTCCCGGCCGATTTGAGACCGGTGGAGGCCAACGCTCTCATCACACTTGGCGTCCTCGTGCTCACCCTCGGGACGCTTATTGCCGACCGCTTCCCGCCGGCCGGTGTCGTCTTGGCGGCCACGCTCACCCTGTTGCTGGCCGACGTCATCAACACCCAAGAGGCGTTCGCCGGGTTCTCCAACCCTGCACCGCTCACGGTTGCCGCCCTTTTCGTGGTGGCTGCAGGGGCACAACGCACCGGTCTGCTGAGTGCTCCGTTGTCGCGCTTGCTCGGCCGACCTGGACGTCCCGGCGTGGCCCACGCCAGGTTGCTTTTGCCAACCGCTGGAGCATCGGCGCTCTTGAACAACACGCCGCTCGTGGCCATCGTGATTCCCGACGTACTGGCGTGGTGTCGACGGAACTCCCGCAACGGATCTCGCTATCTGCTGCCGCTTTCATACGCGGCCATTCTCGGCGGCACGCTCACGCTGCTCGGCACCTCAACCAACCTCGTCGTCTCCGGCCTTCTCGAGGAGTCTGGCTCGGAGCCGCTCGGTGTTTTTGAGGTCACCAAGATCGGAGGGCCCGTCTTCCTGGTTGGCATGGTTGTGCTTTTCGGGCTGTCGATCCCGCTCATTCCGAATAGGCAAACCGCAGCCGACCAAGCAGAAGACGAGGCGCGAGCGTTTCTCGTTGAAATGCGGGTGACCTCTGATTCATCGATGAACGGTCGCTCGGTCGCCGAGGCCGGTCTTCGCTCTCTCGACGGCGTGTACCTCGCCCAGCTGCGACGAGAGGGCCGAACCATCGCTCCCGTCGGCCCAGACGATGCGCTGGCCGAAGGCGACATCTTGGCGTTCGTTGGACAGGTCGACAATGTGCTCGACCTCGAACGCATGCCGGGCCTTGAGTCAGTCGTGCACAAGCAGGTCTCGACCATCGCATCAGTTGATCGTGGGCTCTTCGAAGTTGTGATCGGTCGAATGTCTCCGGTAGCTGGCCTCACGTTGCGAGAAGCAGACTTTCGCGCTCGCTACGGAGCAGCCGTGCTCGCCATTCACCGATCGGGACAGCGTCTCGACGAGAAGCTCGGCGATGTACGGCTCCGTAACGGCGACACGCTGGTATTGGTCGCAGGCGACGAGTTCAAGCGTCGCTACACGCAAAGCCGCGAGTTCCTCGTGGTGGCCGAACTCGACGCTCCCGCCCCCGTCGCCGATGCCAAGTCTGGCTTCGTCGGCATCGTCATTCTCGGCTTCATCGTCCTTGCAGCAACGGGCCTGCTCACCACCCTGGAGGGGGCGCTCCTGGCAGCAGGAGCGATGGTGGCGGCCCGAGTGATGACCTTTTCTGAAGCCAAGCGCTCGATCGATCTTGACGTGATCTTGCTGATTGCGGCTGCGTTTGGTCTGGGCGCCGCCGTCGAGGCAAGCGGCCTGGCAATGCAGATCGCCGATGGGTTCACCTCGGCCTTCGCTGGGTTCGGCACCTTCGGGGTCGTGCTGGGCTTGGTTCTCGCCACGACCATCCTGACCGAGGTCGTGACCAACAACGCTGCGGCCGTCGTGATCTTTCCCATCGCGATCGCCATTGCCGGACCGGCTGGTGTTGATCCACGAATGATGGCCATGGCCACCGCCATCGCCGCCTCCACATCGTTCCTGTCACCCGTTGGCTACCAGACCAACACGATGGTCTACGGCCCCGGCGGCTACCGCTTCGCCGACTATCTCCGGGCTGGCTTGCCCTTGAGCATCGCCGTGCAGCTCACCATCGCGGCCACGGTGACGTTGCTGAGCTGACGCTCCTCAGTGGTCCGCGAGATCGTCGTGTGCTCTGATGTGGCATGGCCGCATTGACTGAGTCGTACCAACCAGCCGACACCTCTGAGCCCATTCTCGAAACCACCGTTGGCTCTGTCCTCCGAGACGTCGCAGAACGCATGCCAGACAAGGTGGCGTTGATCGCCGGATCACCCGACCCCAGTGAACGCAAACAGTGGACGTACGCCGAACTCCTCGCCGACTCAGAGCGAGTCGCCAGGGCACTGTGCGAACGGTTCGACAAGGGCGATCGACTGGCCGTCTACTCAGCGAACTGCCCGGAGTGGATTCTTCTCGAGTTCGCAGCCGGCCTTGCCGGTGTGGTCCTGGTGACGGTCAATCCGGCGTTGCAGCCTCAGGAGCTCCACTACGTTCTCAGCCAGTCACGATCGTCCGGCATCGTCTACCAGCCTGCGTTCCGTGGCAATCCGATGGAGGCACACCTTGAGTCGGTTCTACCCGACTTGCCCGAGATGAAGCACGTCATCTCATTGGCCGACTTCGACGCCTTTGTCGCCGAAGGTTCTGACGACACGGCGCTGCCAGACGTCGATCCGATGGACCCGGTGCAGATCCAATACACCTCGGGCACGACCGGCTTCCCAAAGGGTGCCTACTTGCACCATCGCGGCATCAGCAACAACGGGCGCCTGTTCGCCGACCGCCTCCAAGTCGATCAAGACAGCGTCTACGTCAATCCCATGCCGCTCTTTCACACCGGCGGCTGTGTGTTGGCCGTCATGGGTGCGATGCAGGTCGGCGCAACGATGGTGTTGATGGAGATGTTCGACCCGGCGCTCATGCTCGAGTTGTGCGAGACCTACTCCGCCACACACATGCTCGGTGTCCCGACGATGCTGATTGCCACGATGGAGCATCCAGATTTCGACAGCCGCGATATCTCCAGCCTCAAAGCGGTGTGTTCTGGCGGCTCGACGGTGCCGGCTGATCTGGTTCGAAAGATCGAAGACAAGTTGGGCGTGTTCTTCTCGATCATCTACGGACAGACCGAGGCCTCACCCACGATCACTCTGGCGAAAGAAGACGACACACCAGAAGACAAAGCCCTCACCCTCGGCCCCGTGCTTCCGCAAACCGAGATCAAGGTGATCGATCCTGAATCAGGCGAAACCGTCCCGATCGGTGAGCCGGGAGAACTTTGCACACGTGGCTATCTCGTGATGCTTGGCTACTTCGACATGCCGGAGAAGACGGCCGAGACCATCGACAAAGATGGCTGGCTCCACACCGGCGACCTCGTCACGATGGACGAGCGGGGCTACACCCGCATCACTGGCCGGTTGAAGGACATGATCATTCGAGGCGGCGAGAACATCTATCCCCGCGAGATCGAAGAGCTGCTCTTCGGGCATCCGAAGGTGGCAGACGTCGCTGTTGTTGGGCTGCCAGACGAGAAGTGGGGCGAAACGGTTGGCGCCTTCATTCGGGATGCCGATCCAGACAACCCCGCAACCGACGCAGAGCTGCACCAGTACTGCCGAGACAACCTGGCACCACACAAGACACCAAAGTCGTGGTTCCGCGTTGACGACTTCCCCCTGACGGGCTCTGGCAAGGTCCAGAAGTTCGCCATCCGTGAGAACTGGGAGAAGGGCCTCTACTCCTAGGCCGAAGTCGACCTAGAGCGAGCGGGCGATGCGCTCGTTCATCATCTCGGTTGAGCCATCGGTGAAGTTGGCGATGCGGGCCGCGCCAAGGTGGCGGCTCAGCGGATACTCATCTCGCAGTCCTGCGGCCCCCATCGATTGCAGGCAAGCAGCGATCGCTGGCTCGGCCATCTCGCAGGCGAACTTCTTTGCGTGCGCGGCGGGCAAAATGGCGTCCGACGCCACGCCACCTTGTTCGGTCGCAACAACCGCCTCTATCGCTCGCTGCACAAGAAGTTCGGCGGCTGCGAGCTGGTTGGCCACGTCAGCGAGCGACCAGTTGAGCCCCTGATAGTCGAGCAGCGGCTTGCCAAAGGCCGTTCGCTTCTTGCCGTAGGCCACCGCCGTCTGCAGGGATGCTCGCACCATGGCGACACACATCGACGCCACGTAGGTGCGTGCGCCGTTGATGCTCGACAGGGCAGCCAAGAAGGCCTCGCCGGGGGCCGCGATCATGTCGGCATCTGTGATCTCGTAGTTGTCGAGCACGAAGCCTCCGGTACCGATGCCATGGCTCGACGTGAGCCCCTCTGGTTCTGACCGAACAAACCCGGGTCGACTCGCATCAATAAGGAACGAGGCGATGCCCTTTGCTCCTGCGTCTGGTGCCGTCTGCACGTAACAGACGATCACTTCGGATCGGGCGGCGTTGGTGATCCATGCCTTCTCGCCGTTGAGGACCCACCCGCCTTCAACCGTTGTGCCCGTTGTGGTGATGGCCGCGAAGTCGCTTCCGGCACTCGGTTCGGTGAGCGCTGTTGAACCGAGGATCTCGCCGGCCATCAATCTGGGAAGGAGACGATCTCGTGTGGCTTCTGACGCCTGCTCGGCCACAACAACGGCAACGTTGTGGGTGTTGATCATGCTGAACGCCGAGGCCATCGACGCTTCGGTGATGACGTCGAACGCTGCGACCTTCTCATCGAAGCCAACACCGGCTCCACCATGTGCCTCGGGCACGGACATAGACAGCAGCCCGGCATCGCCGGCCTTGCGGTAGACGTCGGGTGGGGCCATCGACCGCGCCGCTTCCCAGCTCGCGACGTGCGGTGCAATCTCGGCGTCGGTAAACGCTTGAGCGGCGGAACGTGCGTCGAAGGAACCAGACGGTGTGACCATTGGCCGACGCTAGTTCGTGAGGCCGAGGCGCCGTGAACCACACTGCCCTTGTGCGAGTGCTTTCGTCTCGTCGTCGAATGGCGATCACGATCCTGGTCTGCCTGACACCGATCGTCTCGCACTCGTTCGGCCGCTCGGTCTACGGCCTGTTGCTCCCTGCGATCGAGGAAGACCTCGGACTCAGCCATGCCAGCGCTGGTGTTCCAGGCACAGGCATCTACGTGCTCTACATCGTCGGCGTGCTGGTCGTCGCCTCGTTGGCGCCGAAGTTCGAACCGATCACGATCATGCGAGGAGCCCTCGTTGTGTCGATGATCGGCCTCGGCACAGCAGCCCTGTCGCCCGGTATCGCGATGTTGACGCTCGGCGTCTCGCTGGCCGGGGGAGCAGGGGCCGGTATCTGGATGACCGCACCAGTCCTCGCCACAAGCTACGTGCCACCGGAGCGCCGAGGCCTCGTGATCGGCATGTTGTCTTCCGCCATCGGCCTGTCGAACATTGCGCTTGGCATCGGCACGGGAGCGGTTCGACGCTCACTCGACGACGAAACGCTCTGGCGTCCGGTGTGGATCTTTGCGCTCTGCGTGACTGCCGCCTTGTTGGTTGGTTTGGTGTCGATTGCCCGCTTCGACGCGACAGAGCGAACGGCAGGTGGGTTCAATCTTGACCAGCTTCGAGAGGTGCCTGGCTGGCTTCGGGTCACCGTTGCGTACGCCCTCTTCGGCTCAATGTCGGCCGGCTTCAACTCGTTCATCCTGGCGGCACTTGAAGACGGAGGCATGAGCCGCAACGACACCACCACCGTGTTTTCCGCCATGGGACTCGCACTCGTTGTGATGTCACCACTCATGGGTGCACTGTCTGACCGCTTGGGACGTCCAAGGGTCATGAGCGGATGCGCGGCCGTGCTGGTGACCGCATGTCTTCTCGTGTCGGCTGGAGGACAGGTGGCCGTCCCAGCAGGTGCTGTGTTGTACGCGTCGACATCTGGCGCCTTTCCAGCCCTGATCGCCACCCACGTCCGAGACCATGTCGACAACCGCCAGTTCAGCCGCGTACTCGCCACGATGACGATCCTGTTCTCGCTGCTGTCTGCGTGCACTCCAGGACTCGTCGGGTGGATCGCCGACGCCACGGGCAGTTTCTCCTGGTCGTACCTGATGCTGGCCGCCTTGGTCGCCGGCGCCTTTGCGCTGAGCCTCGGCATCCGCCAGGCAGATTCGCCAACCGATCCGAGAATGCACCGACCGACGCCAGGAACTACAACAGAGACATGACCGACGCCGATTCGCCTGCCCTCGGACTCGCAACCGCCACCGAACTCGCTCGCCAGATTCGAGATCGAGAGATCAGCGCGGTCGAACTGCTCGATCACTACCTCGACCGAGTCGACACCATCAACCCAGAAATCAATGCCGTGATAACGCTTGACGCGGATCGGGCCAGGAACGCAGCACAGGCAGCCGACGACGCAACGACACGTGGCGACGCAACGGGACCGCTTCACGGACTGCCCACCACGGTCAAAGACGCCATCGCGACCGAGGGAATCCGCAGCACCGGAGGCGCCATCGAGCTTGAGGATCACGTGCCGACGGCTGATGCCCCGGTTGTGACGTCGGTGCGAGACGCCGGTGCGATTGTGTTTGGCAAGACAAACCTGCCGAGGTGGTCCGGCGACGTGCAGGCCTACAACGAGATGTTTGGCGTGACCGGGAACCCGTGGGATCCGGCGAGAACGCCGGGCGGTTCAAGCGGGGGTGCGTCAGCTGCGGTGTCTGCCGGACTCACGAGCTTCGAGATCGGCACAGACATCGGAGGCTCGGTTCGACTCCCAGCGCACTTCGCTGGCGTGTGTGGACACAAGCCGTCGTTTGGTCTGATCCCGCAATACGGCTACCTCGATCATCCAACTGGGGGCAATGTCGAGGCCGACGTCAACGTGTTTGGGCCGCTGGCGCGCTCAGTCGAAGATCTGGAGCTTCTCGTTGACGTGATGGCCGGGCCGACCGCCGACCGAGCGACGGCCTGGAAGCTCGAGTTGCCAGAACCGCGAGCGGCCAAGCCAGCCGACATGCGAGTGGCCACTTGGCTGGACGACCCTGCTTGTTCGGTGGCCAGCGATGTGGGTGCCGTGCTCGAGGCTGCCGTCGACTCGTTGCGCTCAGCCGGCGTCTCGACGATCGCCTCAGACCACCCAGAGACCACCATCGGTGATGTTTGGGAGACAGGCTTGCCACTCATTAGCGCAGCGACGTCACCCGGCCGCAGCGAGGAGGAGTGGGCGGAACAGGTCCGCAAAGCAAACGATCCGACCCTCGATCAAGCCCGGTCGATGCGCTACAAGGCGTCAACGCTGTACCACCGCGATTGGCTCTTGATGACAGAACGCCGAGCGCAGCTTCGATCCGTCTGGGCCGACTTCTTCACCAACTACGACGTGTTGCTCTGCCCCGTCGCCATTAGCGCGGCCTTCCCGCACACCACGGACGGCGGGCTGTACTCGCGCAGCATCGAGATCGACGGTCAGGCTCGTTCATATACCGATCTGATCGCCTGGACGTCGATGATCGGATTTGTCTATCTGCCATCAACGGTCGTGCCCGTCGGTCTCACCGAGAGCGGCCTTCCCGTCGGCATTCAGGTGGTTGGTCCGTTCCTCGAAGACCGGACCACCCTCCGCTTTGCTCGCCTCGTTGAAGAGGTGTGCGGGGGCTACCAGGTCCCACCGATCGCCTAGCGTCGCAGGTTCCGATCAAACAGGTCGTGGAGCCGTTCCCAGTGCGTTTCAGATGCTTCACGCACGTACTGCGGACGTTCCGCGTATGCGAAGCCATGCTCGGTGCCCGGAAACCACTCGACCCGGCCTCGTGAATCGCTCGCCTCGAGCGCAGCCTCGAACTCCGCGACGACCTCGGGTGGTGCGTAGCTGTCGGTCTCGGCGCAGGCCACGTAGATCTCGGCGTTGGTGCCGTTGAGATGCTTGTGGGGCGAGTCGTCCTCGTCGACGGCCAATCTCACGCCGTGGATAGACGCCGCGGCGACCACCTCGTCAATTCCGGCAGCGAGCATGATCGTGAACGGGCCGCTCATGCAATAGCCAGCGGTTCCGACCCGGCTGGTGTCGGCAGCTGCATCCTTGGCCGCGTGGGCCAACATCGTCTTGGCGTCGTCGACCACCATGGCATTGCTGAGGTTGCTCATCAGCTCAAACATGCGATCTCGATCGCCTGTCTCGAAGACGTTGTACTCCTGGACGTCGCGGTAATAGAGCTGCGAGGTCATCACGTAGTAGCCGGCGGTGGCCAACCGGCTCGCCATGTGGCGAATCTCGTCGCGCATGCCGGGAGCATCCATCAGGAACAGCACGACCGGATATGGGCCATCGCCGTCTGGACGGAAGGTCCACGTCGGCATCGTGCCCTCAGCCATCTCGAGATCTACGTAGTCTTGGATCATGCGCAGAGACGCTACATCCCAAGCTTGCGTAGCTCCGAAAGGCGCCGTTGCAATCTGGTCGAACTGACCTTGCCAACCACGCCAAGCTTGTGGGCGAAGAGCGACACCCGGAGCTCCTCTATCAACCAACCAACGTCCTCGAGTTCGGCGGCTGAGCCGTTGCGCTGCACCAACGACGCGAACTCAGCTTCGATAGCTCCAAGCTCCCGTTGATGATCACGATCTCGCCGAGGATTCTCGACGGCCGCCTCGAGACGAAGGGGAATGGCCGCGAGGTAGCGAGCGACGTCGTTGAGCCTGGCCAGCCCAACTCCAGCAATCACGCCGGGATACACGAGACGGGCAACGTGCCGTTGCTCGTCGGCCACCGCGTCGCTCGCAACGCGTATCGATTGGTGCTTCTCGAGTGAGGCATGCGCGTCGCGTCCAGCCTCGGCAACAGCGAGGGCTCCCGTTGCAGCTTCTGTGAGAGTCGACGTGAGCCCGGCGCGTACGTGCTTCAGCAACGCATCGAACCCGGCCTCACTCCACGCCGGTGCCTCGCCGCTACTCATCAGTTCGTCGAAGGCCGCCGTCACAATGTCGTCGTACCAGCCCGCTTTCGACTGGACCGTGTTCGCGGCAATCGTGAGCTTGGCGTCGTTCGACAACATCCGATCCAACTGGCGGAGCGGGCCACCGATCTGCAGTCGCAACAGTCGTCGGGTTCCCGACCACATGGCATCGTGCTGTTCCTCGGTGTTCGGCAGCAACCGAACGGCAACCGTGTCGCCCTGATCAACGAGCGCCGGAAAGGCCCGAACGGTGTTGCCGGTCGCTTCCTCTGTGACTTCACGAGGCAACTCGCCGATTGTCCATGCCGTGAGCCCCTCAGCCAGCAGCGCAGACTCCGTCGCCTGCAACGAGGAGCGCAGCTGCTGGTCGAGTCGTTGACGCAAGACGCCAACGTTCTTGCCAGCTCCGACCATCGCCCCGCTGGCATCGATCACGCGCACGGTCGGTCGCAGATGCTTCGGCAGCGAGGCGACGTCGATGTCGGCATCGGCGATCTCTACCCCAGCCAAACGTCGGACCTCCCGAGCCACCGTGGGTCCGAGGGGCTCGACAGACGTGTCGACGCGCTCGGCGATCCGGTTGCCTAGCGCTGCTACTGAGCCTGCAATCGGCAGCAACTCGCGCCGCACCGATTTGGGCAGCCCTCGCAGAAGGTGATCGTAGATGTCGGCCCGAAAGCCGGGAACGTTCCATGCCAGCAGTTCGGGATCCAGTTGATTCAGCACGTCGATGGGTACATCGACAATGGCCCCGTCGATGGGGCTTGCAGGATCAAACTCGTAGGAAACACTCACGGCGACTTGTCCAACCATGAAGTCGACCGGGAACGCTTCTTCGTCGACGCTGAGCGCATCGAGGTCAACAAGGTCGCCAACGCTCAGGTGCAGCAAGCGTTCGTCGTCGGCCGCTGCCTTCTTCCACCAGCGATTGAAGTGGCCGACAGACGTGACGTCTTCGCCGATGCGTTGATCGAAGAAATCGAACATTCGGACCCGTTCATCGACCAAGTCCCGCGTTCTCGCTCGAGCCTCCATCTGAGCGACCTCGGTGAGAACGCCGCGATTGTGGGCCAGAAACGGCTGATGCTTGAGTGTGTCTGGCGCATCGGCGACGTCTCCATCGTCGTCGTCACGATCGGTCGCAACCGGATCGATAAGGGCATGGTGGATGAACAGTTCACGCGCCAATGCTCGATCGACTCGGCGCAGATTGATCGTGCGGCCCTCGACGATTGGCAGACCAAAGAGTGTGGCTCGCTCGATCGTGGTAGCCGTTGCCCGGTTGGGGTCCCACACCGGCGCGTCATAGCGGTACGTCGCCAGGTGGTCTGCGAACTCCTCGATCCATCGGGCATCGACCGGCGCCACAATGCGGGCCCACATCCGGTTGGTTTCAACCAGCTCGGCCGCCATCACCCAATTCGCCTTCGTTCGCCGCACGACGGACCCAGGGGCGATCGCAAACTTGGCACTGCGGGCGCCAGTGAACTCCTGGAGCGGCGGACGTCCCCGCCCGCTGCCGCTGTTGCCGCCGCCCTTCGTCGTCTTCGGCTCATCTCGTTTGCCAATGTGCGACAGGAGACCGCTCAGCAACGCTTGATGGATCAGATCAGCGGCGGGTCGCTCGACAGATTCCCACTCCGCACTCTGTTTGTCGCGAGCCTTTCTTGGTCGTGCACGCTGATCGCCGTGCAAACTGCGACGCAACTGTCGCTCAACGTCTTGCCATTCCCGAATGCGATTGACGTTGAGAAAGCCAGCCCGACACCGCTTTCGGAACTGGTTGCCAGAAAGCTCGGCCCGAAGAGCGCCAAGGTGATGCCATAGGTTCAGCAGCGTCAGAAAGTCGGACCGAGGATCGACAAAGACGCTGTGCGCTTCCGCCGCAGCTTCTCGCTTGTCGCTTGGACGTTCTCGAGGGTCCTGAATCGACAGTGCGGCCGCGATGATCACGATCTCCTCACCGCAGCCGAGGTGCTCGCCTTCCAACACCATCCGACCAAGCCGAGGGTCAACAGGAAGGCGACTCAGCCTGCGACCGATGGGGGTGAGCCACTTCTTTGTGCCCGGTGCTCGTTCTGGATCAATGGCATCGAGTTCTTCGAGCAGCCCGATGCCGTCTGCGATGCTGCGGCTATCGGGTGGATCGAGAAACGGGAACGAGTCGACGTCGCCCAGGCCCAAGCTCGCCATCTGCAGAATGACGCCAGCCAAATTCGTGCGTTGAATCTCCGGCTCAGTGAATTCGGGACGACCGAGATAGTCATCTTCCGCGTAGAGCCGAATGCACACACCGGGCGCCACGCGACCACAACGGCCGGCGCGCTGATCGGCAGATGCCTGCGAGACGGGCTCAATCGGCAGCCGCTGCACCTTCGTGCGGCGCGAATAGCGAGAGATGCGGGCCGTGCCGATGTCGATCACCGAACGGATGCCGGGAACGGTCAGGGACGTTTCGGCCACGTTGGTCGACACTACGATGCGACGACCTTCGTGTGGCGAGAAGATCCGCTGCTGTTCAGCCTGTGTGAGCCGGGCGTACAACGGGACGATCTCGGTGTTGCGAAGCGCCATCTTCTCGAGTTCATCAATGGTCTCGCGGATCTCGCGCTCGCCATTGGCGAACACGAGGATGTCGCCTTCCTCGGTCCGAATGAGCTCCCGAACGGCTTCAGCCACGCCTTCCGCCACACCGTCGGGTGACCCACCTCGACCGTCGTCGCCAAGCGGCCGGTAGCGAACCTCAACCGGAAACGTACGACCAGTGATCTCGATCACAGGGGCGTCATCAAAGTGAGCCGCAAACCGGGCCGTGTCGATCGTGGCTGACGTGATGATGATCTTCAGGTCGGGCCGGCGGGGGAGAAGCGCCTTGAGATACCCCAGCAGGAAGTCGATGTTGAGGGATCGTTCGTGGGCCTCATCGACGATGATGGCGTCGTAGGCCGACAGAAGACGATCTCGCTGGATCTCGGCAAGCAGCAGCCCGTCCGTCACCAACTTGATGGCCGTGCGAGGGCCTACTTGGTCATTGAAGCGAACGGCGTAGCCAACCTGTTCACCGACGTCCTCGCCCAGCAGAGATGCAATCCGCGTCGCAATCGATCGAGCGGCTAGTCGGCGGGGTTGAGTGTGTCCGATCAGCCCGCCTGACTGTCCATCGCTCTGCCCATCGCTCTGCCCATGACGCTGCCCATCATCCTGTCGACCAATACCCGCGTCGCGGCAGATCAACGGCAACTTCGTGCTCTTGCCCGACCCCGTTTCACCCGCGACAACAACGACCTGGTTCTCCCGGATCAGGTCAACGATGTCAGACCATCGGTCATCAATAGGCAGACCGCCGTCCGATTCGTGGGACGGATGACCTACGGGAGTGCTTGTCATTCGTGAGGTCCTTGGCCTACATTCCGAAATGGAGCTCGCACGCCATCCGTGGTGTTCACGGAACGTCGCGTGCGAGGGTGATGGTATATCTGGCGGTTGGCATAGCTCTTAACGTCGTGCTCCTAGCGATGTTTATTACGGCGATTCGGCTTCTTCGCGAGCCCAGTCCGAAGGCGCTTGCGCGCCGTGAAAAGCGACGTTCGAAGAAGGCTGCCAAGCGGCAGGCGAAGGCCGAGAAGGCGGGTATCACACTCGAAGAACCACCCAAAATTAGGGAGGTTTTGCCGTCCGAGCCAGAAATTTCTTCGACACATTTAGTCGAGCAAGAACCCGAGCCTGCGGCCATGGTCGTTGACCTGCGCGGCGGACAAGAGACCCAACCGATGTTGGCGAACACCATCGTGGTCCAATCGACTCAGGCTCAACCGGCCCCCGAGGTCACCCCAGAACCCAACGAGACCACCAAGCGACGTTTTGTCCCCGGTGGACCTCCAATGGAAGACGGCACCATTCCCGATTTCTCGCTGTCGGTGTCGCATCTGTTTGTGCGAGACAACGGCGTGCAAAGCTCGACTCGTCGGCGGTCGACGATTGATCCCATCAAGCTTTCCATCCAGGCGGGTGCGCGTCCGGTGACGCCACTGCTCGAACGTGTTGTCCAGGCAATGGTCGACATCGGTCTCGAGCCTGCACAAACTCGACCACTGGTTCACTCCTTCATGGACAAAGCCGGCCGGTCAGCCCGAGTCCGCCTCGGATACTCCTCAGCTCTCGGTGATCTCATCGAGATTGAGATTGAGCCATCACTTTCTCCAGCGGCCATGGCCTCAGTGATGCAGCTCTTGGCGGAACTCGACTTCGATCCGAACGATGCTTCATCGGTCGGTCGATCCTCGAAGGGCTGAGAGCCATGTGCGGAATTTCCGGCATCTACCACTATTCCCGCGGGCTGTCTGCCCTCGGCGGCGACAACGTTGTCAATGCTGATGTGCTTGCGGGAATGGCCGCGAGCATGCCGCACCGGGGTCCAGACGATTCGGTCTGCCAAGTCTTCGGCGCAGCCGGGTTTGCGTTCCGGCGTCTCTCCATCATCGATCTCGAGGGCGGCCGGCAGCCGATCCCGAACGAAGACGAATCGGTGTGGATCGAAGGTAACGGCGAGATCTACAACTACCGCGAGCTTCGCTCAGAGCTTGAGTCACGAGGACATCGCTTCCGCACGCACTCCGACATCGAGACAATCGTGCACGGCTACGACGAGTGGGGCCTCGGCGTTGTCGACCGGCTCAACGGCATCTTCGGCTTTGCCATTTTCGACAAGCGAGTCGGACGGGTGGTGCTCGCTCGAGACCACCTCGGTGTCAAGCCGCTCTACTGGTTTGATGACGGGAAGCGGCTTCTCTGGGGATCAGAGATGCGCACGATCCTCAGCGATGCAACGGTGCCACGTCAGCTCGACGTCGACAGCCTGAGGCTGTTCCTGCACTTCGGCTACCTGCCATCGCCGCACACGCTGGTCAAGAACATCAAGAAGCTCCGCCCAGGCCACCTGCTCGTAGCCGATGAGAACGGCATCGACATCCGCCGCTATTGGGATGACGTCCCCGAGACGCGAACCAACGCCGACATCGACGAAGCGGCACGCGACTACACCGACCTCTTCACCGAGGCAGTCGAGCGCCAGATGGTGAGCGACGTACCGGTCGGATGCCTGCTCTCGGGCGGCGTCGACTCCGGCATGGTCCTCGCCGCCGCATCGAAGTACTCCGATCAGCCGATCAAGACCTTCACCGTTGGCTTCGAGGGAGACTTCGCATACGACGAGGCAGACGCGGCAGCCGAGACCGCTGCGCTTCTCGGTGCCGAGCACCACCCCATTACGCTCGACTTCCAAGACTTCGACGGCATCTTCCGCGAGACGATCAACTATCTCGAAGAGCCGGTTCTGTCGCAGAGCACCTTTGCGTACCAGCGGATGACGCAAGTGGTTCGTGAACACGTGAAGGTCGTCGTTACTGGACAGGGCGCAGACGAGCCATGGGCTGGCTACGACCGATACCTCGGCGAGAAGTACAGCCAGCACGCTCGCTGGCTCTTCGGCTCAACAATCGCCGAATCACTCGGCGAGCGTGTCCCTGGACTTGCCCGGTTCCGTCGAGGCACCAGTGCCCTCGGCATCAAGGATCCGGTGCAACGCTTCGCAGCTATTCACCAGGTCTTCAGCCCGGAAGACGTCAATTCGCTGGCTGGGCCTGAACTTCGATCATCGGGAGCCCGAGCCGAAGACCTCATCGAGTACTGGCAAGGGCCGGTCTCTCACCTCGACGAGCTGAACCAGTTGCTCTACGTCGACACTCGGTTGTCCCTCGCAGACGACCTGCTCTTTTACGGGGACAAGCTCTCGATGTCGAACTCGGTCGAGGCTCGCGTGCCGATTCTCGATCGAGAACTGATCGATTTTGTTGAGCGTCTTCCGTCATCGTTCAAGCTGCGTCGCGGCAACGGCAAGCATGTCCACAAGATGGCGGCAAACCGGATGTTGCCCGAGTCGGTCGTGAACCGAAAGAAGTTTGGCTTCGCAACCCCCGTCGATCAGTGGTTTGCCAAGGATCTTGGCGACACCTTCGAGAGGGTTGTGCTGGGCGACGGATCGTTGTGCGCCGCCCACCTCGACCGCAACGCGATGTTGAGCCTTCTCAACGAACACCGGAGTGGTCGACGCAACCACCGCCGACACCTCACGGCTCTGCTCAGTCTTGAGCTGGCTGCTGAGAACCTGTTCTCGACCGAGGGATCGAGTGCTTCACCAACCACGTTGACCCCACCCCTCAATCGGATTTCGGCATGACAGCAAACACAAAACCCCACGCCCTCCTGGTCGTAGAGAACGAGACCGTCCCGCACGATCGCCGTGTGTGGAATCAGGCCCGCGCCGCTCGCGACAACGGCTACGACGTCACGGTCATCTGCCCGCAACGTCCGAAGCGGCCCGCCCCGAAGTTCGAGGTGCTCGACGGCATCGAGATCCACCGCTTCTCCATGCCCTTTGGTGGACCCCGCAAGATCGACTTCCTGCTGGAGTACGGCTGGGCACTGCTCAACTGCTTCTTCATGGCGGCCAAGATCTGGCGTAAGAAGCCCTTTGATCTCATTCACGTTGCGAACCCGCCAGACCTGTTCTTCCCATTGCAATGGGTGTTCGGCCGCAAGGGGGCGGCGTTTGTCTTCGACCAGCACGACCTTGGTCCCGAGACCTACCAGTCAAAGTTTGATGAGCCGAAAATGACCGCCATGGCCAAGCTGCTTCTCAAGGTAGAAGCACTGAGCTACAAGGCTTCCGACGCCGTCCTCGTCACCAACGAGTCGTACCGGGAACGGGCACTTGGGCGAGGCAAAATGGACGAAGACGACGTGTTCGTTGTGCGCAACAGCCCCGACCTTGAGCTCTTCGCACCTGGCCCGGCTCATCCAGAGCTGAAGGCTGGTTATGAACACATGGTGGTGTTCGTCGGAACCATGGGCCACCAAGACGGCGTGCACGTCCTGCTCGATGCCGCGAAGTACGTCCGAGACACGAAATCTCGCGACGATGTGCTGTTCGTCCTCGTCGGTACGGGTGACACCTATGACGCCCTTCTTGCAAAGCACGAGGCGTTGGGGCTTGGCGAAGGCGTGCGGTTCACCGGATTCATCTCGGATGACGACATGATCGCGTACCTGTCCACCGCCGATATCGGCGCAGCTCCCGACGACGACAACCCGCTAAACAACATCTCGACGATGATCAAGACCATGGACTACATGGCGATGGGCTTGCCGGTCGTGTCGTTCGATCTCATCGAGTCACGGTTCTCCGCCGGATCAGCTGCGGTCTACGCAGAGGCACACAGCGCTGAAGCCTTCGGCGACGAAATCATCGCGCTCTGCGATGATCCCGACCGCCGGGCCAGAATGGCGATGGCTGGTCGAGAGCGAATCAGCGGTCCGCTCTCGTGGGCCCAGTCTGAAAAGCAACTCATTGCGGCGTACAACAGAGCCAGAGCCAATGCGGGAGCTCCTGGTTGATGCTGGCCCGCCTTCTCGTCTTGCTCGGTGGAACCGCGATGTTGACCATCGTGCTTTCAGCGTGCTCGTCACTCGGACAATCGAGTGATGGCTCTTCCGGCGCGTCCGGTAGCGAAGGCGGTTCAGGCGACACCTTGGCCAGCGGCGAACCAGCCAACACCGATAGCGACACCACTCGCTCCAACGATGGACCGGGCGAGGCGCCCATTGAACTGACACAGTTCGAAGGCATGCCAGCGGTCGACTGGACGGCTATCCGACCCATCGTGCTCTCGGCCGATCAAGCTGGCAACACCCTCTCTGTCATCGACTTTGGCGCCGTGCCAGACGATGGCGCTCCAGACGATGACGCCTTCCAGGCTGCGCTTGAAAATGCAGGCCGCAACGGCGTTGTGACCGCCCCGGCTGGCACCTACGACCTCACACGCACGATGCGCATTCCTTCTCGAGTCGTCCTCGAGGGAGCAGGACTCGACACGATTCTGGCGTTCGACCTGAATGGCGCTGAGGGCGATCTCATCGCCATCACCGGTCAACCGGCCAGCGGTTGGGTGCGTATTGAGAACGATCTGCAGGCCGGCTCTTCGGCGATCACGCTTTCTGGCCCCCTCGAAGTAGAGATCGCCCAGGGCGACATCATCGAGATCGAGCAAGAAAACGTCGACGCCATGTTCACGCAGGCCGAATGGGATGTTGACTGGGCCGACCACTCCGTCGGCGAGCTGGCCGAGGTCGTCTCCTACGACGGCACCACGATCCAGATCGATCATCCGCTGCTTTCCTCATACGGCCGAGACCGTCGAGCCAAAGTGCGGGTCATTGACGCATCGCGATTCGCAGGCGTCGTCGACCTCAAGGTTCGTCGTGACGACACGGGTTACGGCAGTTCCATTCGCCTGTCTCACGCAGCAGATGTGTGGGTGGACGGCGTCGAGTCAGAACTCACGACGAAGGCGCACATCGAGGCCGACGTTGTGTATCGCTGCCAGATCCGCAACAACCTCCTTCACGACGCCCATGACTTCGGCGACGGAGGCCGGGCCTACGGCGTGAGCGTGCAACGTCACACCACCGGCTGCCTCGTAGAGAACAACACGCTCTACGACAATCGCCACGCGCTGATCATCCAGCTGGGCGCAAGCGGCAACATCTTTGCCTACAACCACGCTCGTGGTTCGGCCGGCTACATCGATCGTCAGCCTCGAGCAGACATCTCGCTGCACGGGCATTGGCCGCAGGCCAATCTCTTTGAGGGCAACGTGGTTGACCGCGTTGTCTTCGCCGACTGGTGGGGGCCGTCAGGGCCAGCGAACACGCTTCACCGCAATTGTGTCCTCGACTCAGTTGTGGTGGCCGACCAATCGAACGACCAGTTCCTCATCAGCAATATCATTGGCGATGCGGGACTCACAATCGAAGAGGAGATCTCGGGCACGACCGAGATCGCCAATCGAATCCAAGGAACACCGGTTTCGGCGGCAGCGTCGCCGCCTTCACTCTTCCGGAGTGAGCAGCCAGGGTTCTTGGGCGACTTTGCGTGGCCAGTGGTTGCGCCGGAGTTAGGCAATGGCTCCGATCGGGAAGCGGCTTGCCGCATTCCGGCCGGGGAACGATCACCGTTGGGGTACGACTGACGCCGGGTTGGCGGCTTCAGTCAAGCAACAGCGGATGGATCTCTCTTACCCGTAGAACAAACAGAAATGGACGGCGCGTAGCGCCGGGGATGGTTATGACACATTGGCGGAAGACGAACGGCCCGACGCTTCGCGTCGGGGTAATCGGCTGCGGCTACTGGGGCTCGAAGCACGTGCGCGTGCTTTCATCGATCCCGGGAGTCGAGGTCTCTCTCATCGATCGCGATCAGCGTCGTCGTGAGGAACTCGAAGCGGCCTACCCGATTGACCGATCGGTGAGCGAGCTCGACGACGTGATCGGCATGCTTGATGCCGCCGTTATCGCGACGCCACCGTCAGGACACCATCCGTTGGCCAAGGCGTGCCTCTCAGCTGGTGTGCACACCATGGTCGAGAAGCCACTGACCACCAACGTGGCCCATGCCCGTGAGCTGATTGCGCTGGCCGAACAAGCAGGCCTCGTGCTCATGGTCGGACACACCTTCGAGTTCAACCCCGCGGTGTGGGCCCTTGCCGAAGCGATTCGCACCCCGGAATTCGGTCGAGTTCGCTACGTCGACTCGTCCCGTCTCAACCTGGGGCTCTACCAGCCTGACGTTGACGTGTTGTGGGACCTCGCGCCGCACGACATCTCGATCCTGAACCACGTGCTCGGCTCCCGCCCAACCGCCGTCAGCAGCTGGCCCATGAACCTCATGTCAGACAAGGCAGACGTTGCCTACCTCGGCCTCCGCTACGACGACATCGACGTTGGCGCCTGCATCCACGTGAGCTGGCTCGACCCGATGAAGGTTCGCCGCACGACGGTGATCGGCGAGAACGCCATGGCCGTCTACGACGACGTCAACGCCGAAGAGCGCCTTCGCATCTACAACAAGGGCGTTGAGCCGCTTGAGCACCCAGCCCAGGGCGCCAGCGTTCCGCTGACGTACCGCAACGGCGACATCATCTCGCCATTCATCGACTTCAAGGAGCCACTCGGCCTCGAGCTTGGCCACTTCGTTGAGTGCATCCGCACCGGCGAGAAGCCAACCGTCGACGGCTACAGCGGCCTCGAGGTCGTCAGCGTGCTCTGCGCCGCTGAGCGAGCCATTGAGACCGGTGGCTGGGTCACCGTTGACTACGGCGACGACGGCGTCATCGACCTGCGGGCCGACAACCGACTCGCTCAGGCATCCGATCGTCTCGTCTACATCGACGTTACGGCCGAAGATCAGTCGACTGTCCTTGGCCAGCTGGCCAAGGCCCTATCGGCCGGCGGCTTCGTCTCGTCGACGCTTGAGCCAAATCGGTCGACCTTCGAGAATCCAGATGGCGAATGTGTCGCCCTCTATCTCGACGGAGCTTCCGTCGCACAACTTCCCGCAACTGCAGGCGCCCGCCGCTCGGCCGTTGCGTCGCTCACCGCAGGCCTCGACACCGACGGCCCAGCATTCATCGCCAACCTGCTCGGCGAAAGTGGCTACGAGTCGGTCATCGATACCGACGGTGGCCTCCTCCTGGCAGCTGACGGGCTTCCAACGGTCCGTCTCACCGCAATCCAGAATCGCCAGCCGAAGGAGACCACTCATGGCGCTTGATCTTTCAACTCCTGTTCGCTTCCTCGATCTCGTGGCCACCCACGAAGAGATCCGAGCCGAGCTTGACGCCATCTGGGACACCACCGTGTCAACAGCTGGTTTCGTCGGCGGTGCTGAAGTGGCCGCCTTCGAAGAAGAGTTCGCGGCCTACAGCGGTGCAGCTCGCTGTATTGGTGTCGCAAACGGCACGGACGCGCTCGAGCTGATCCTCGAGGCCGCTGGCTTCGGTCCGGGCGACGAAATCATCGTGCCGGCCAACACGTTCATCGCAACGGCTGAAGCCGTTGTGCGTGTTGGAGCTACCCCGGTGTTCGCTGACGTCGATCCAGACACGATGCTCATCACGGGTGATCACATCCGGGCCGCAGCGACACCGAAGACCGTCGCCGTGATGGCCGTGCACCTCTACGGCCAGATGGTCGACGCCGACGATGTCAGCAAGGCCTGCAACGACCTCGGTCTTGCCTTTGTCGAAGACTCAGCGCAGGCCCATGGCGCCAAGTGGAACGGCGCAACCGCCGGTTCCGTTGGTCTCGCCGCTGGCTTCAGCTTCTATCCGGGCAAGAACCTGGGCGCCCTTGGCGACGGGGGAGCGGTCACCACAAACGATCTCGCTCTTGCCGACAAGATTTGGCAGATCTCCAACCATGGACGATCGGTCAATTCTCGCTACGAGCACGATCTTGTTGGTCGCAACTCGCGCCTCGATGGGCTTCAGGGGGCTGCGCTGCGCATCAAGCTGCGTCGCCTCAACGACTGGAACGCACGTCGTCGTGACGTGGCCGGTTGGTATGGCCAGTACCTCCCAGACACCCTCGTGCCGCTGAGCGTCCGACCAGAAGCTGAGGCGGTCCACCACCTTGGCATCGTGCGCTGCGTGGGCATGACCCGCGACGAAGCAAGCGCCAAGTTGGACGCTGCTGGCATCGGCTGGGGCATCCACTACCCGATTCCCTGCCACCTGCAGAAGCCCTTCGGCGGCTCAGCCGGTGAGTTCGAAGTGTCGGAACGCCTTGCCAGCGAGATCATCTCGCTGCCGATGCATCCGCACCTCAGCGAAGCAGACGTGGAGCGGGTCGCACAGACCCTCGCCAGCTGATGTTGAAATCGGCCGAACCGATCGAGCGTGAGCTCTTCGGTCCACCACCTGGACCCGTACCGGTCCGGGTGGTGGTGGCCGTTTTCTTGCTCGCGTTCGTGATGATGGGTATTACGGCGCAAGCTGCTGCCTTTGCCGAGTCGATGAAGACCGAGAAGTGGGAGGGTGTTGCGGTCGTTCAAAACCGACAGGAGCAGCTCTTCACCGAAACGGTCGCCGTCACCTTGGCCAGCCCGACAGTGTGGCAGCCCGTCGCCCAAAAGTACGACATCGAGTTTGAGGACTTCCAAGAGTTCTACTCTGCGAAGGCCGTCGACGGCACCCAAGCGGTCGCCGTCGTGTACATCGATGAAGATCCAGAGGTAGCGAAGGGTGTCGTACGCGACGTCGTCGACAACTACCTCGCCCAATTCGAGACACCAGACGACAGCGCACAGCTGGGCGTGTTGGATGAGTATCTCGAAGCACTTCGACTCGTCGAGGCCGACCTCGTCGAGTTGCTCAACAATCGTGACTTGCTGGCTCGCAACGAGCAGATCGACCGCCAGAACGAACTGGTGTCGGTTCGTCAGCAGATCACAAACGTCCTCCTTCGGATGGACGAACAGGGCATTGACACCCGCAATCTTCGGGATTCCATGCCCCGGGTTGTCACACAGCCCTATGTCGAGAGTGAACCTGTCGAGCCCGAACCCGTGAAGATGGCGGTTTTTGGTGCAGCGGCGGGAGGCATGCTCGCAGCATTCATGGCATTCATCATCTTCTACAAGCGGGCCGAGCCCGAAGAACTGGCGGACCTTCGATGACAGCACTTCCCAACGATCCAACGGTCGCAAGCCTCGAACGAGCGCACCAATTCGACGATGGACTCGAACTTGTCGAGACGCCGGCTGACGACATCGTCGTGTTCACCCCAATGGGTACCGCCGCTGCTCGGGCCGGAAAGCGGGCCGTCGACATCGTGGTCGCCAGCGCAGTCCTCCTCGTAAGCCTCCCGTTCACCGCGTTGGTTGCCCTGGCCATCAAGGCCACCTCGAGCGGACCGGTCTTCTTCGTGCAGAGCCGTGTGGGCCAATACGAAGCTCCGTTTGATCTGTTCAAGTTCCGAACGATGCGCACAGACGCGAGCGATGAGGAGCATCGGGCCTACCAAGAGCGCCTGCTATCTGGCGACATCGAAGCCGGTACCGCCGACGGGGTCTACAAACTTCAGGATCCTCGGGTCACCAGGGTCGGTTCGTTCCTGCGGCGCTTCAGCATCGACGAACTGCCTCAGCTCATCAACGTCGTGAAGGGCGAGATGTCGCTGGTCGGCCCCCGTCCGTCGTTGCAGTGGGAAGTCGATCTGTTCAGCGCCAAGCATCGCGAGCGGGCCAGGGCCGTTCCCGGTTGCAGTGGGCTTTGGCAGGTCTCGGGCCGCAACCTGCTCTCGAGTCTCGAGATGCTGGATCTCGACGTGGAATACGTCGAGGAATTCACCCTGAAGCGCGATCTCTCGATCCTCTTCAGGACGCCTCAGGCGATTCTCCGGGGTGATGGTGCCCGCTGAGGCTCAAGCGACGCGGGAGACCGCGACCGTCGCGCTCGACGCGACAGGTGGTGTCGAGCTCATGCGCGCCACCACGGATCCTCGTTGGCAAAAACTCACAGCCGACTCGCGCAGTCCGCTCTTCGTCGATCAACGCTGGCTGGCCATCTTGGAGGCGACGTACGGACTCAAGGTCGTCGCCCGTGTCTGCTGCGACGACGTCTTGCCGTTCTGCGACATCGACGACGGCCGCGGGCATCGGATCGTCAGCCTTCCGTTCTGTGACTTCATCGATACCGGCATGAAACCCGCATCGTGGCTCGCGCTTGTCGACCCACTCATTGAAAGCGGGGCGGCCGTCGTCATCGACTCGGCTTCCGGCCATCCAGCCGAACTCGATCCGCGATTCACCTCAACGGTCGACGGGATCTGCATGATCGTCGAGCTCGACGCGCCGCTCGACGATCTGTTCGCCGGGTTCAGCACACTAACGAGGCGTCAGATCCGCAAGGCCGAGCGCCGCGGCATCGACTTTGTTGCCACGCAAGACCCAGCGATTCTGCGACGCTTCCACGAGCTTCATGTCGGCGTACGGAAGTATCGCCACAACCTGCTGGCGCAACCGTTCGAGATGTTCGACCAGATTGCCCATCGATTCGGGGACGACTGGACGGTCATCGCCGGCATGGTCGATGCGACACTCGCTGGTGGGTGCCTGCTACTTCGAACCGGCGACACCTGGCACTACAAGTTCAGCGTGTCACACCCCGATTTTCGGGCTGATGGCGTGAGTCATGGTGCCGTATTTGGAGCGTTGCAGCACTGCGTTGCCACGGGAGCGTCTACGTTCGACTTTGGGCGAAGTGATCTCGCTCATGGCGGTCTTGTGGACTTCAAACGACGGTTCGGTTCGGATGAGTATCCCCTCACGCGCCATGTCGCGTCACCGCTTGCCTCTAACCAGTTCTCCACCGACCTCGGTCAGCTGACCGAGTTGCTCACAAATCCCGATGTTCCTGATTCAGTCACCGCCCAGGCAGGATCCGTCCTCTACCGGTACTTCGCATGAAATCAGCCTCTCCCCACACACCGAAGCGAGTCTCATCATGAACAACGAAAACAACAAGATCGACGACGGCGTCACCCTGAACTATCCAGTCGAGCGGTTTGACGCTCCAGACCTGGCCCTCGGCACTGGAGCGCGTCTGCGTTCCGGCACCATCCTCTACGCCGGTTCACGCATCGGCGACAGCTTCCAAACCGGTCACAACGTGATCGTGCGAGAAGAGTGCGACATCGCAGATGACGTCGCGATCTGGAGCAACACGGTGATCGACTACGGCGTAAAAATCGGCCGTGACGTGAAGATTCACACCAACTGCTACATCGCGCAGCACACGATCATCGAAGACGGCGCGTTCCTTGCGCCTGGCGTCTCCATCGCGAACGACCTCTATCCCGGAAGCGATCGCTCTGCCGAACTCATGACGGGCCCTGTGATCGGTGCTGGCGCACAGATCGGCGTTGGCGTCACGATCCTGCCCTACGTCAAGATCGGTGCGGGAGCGATGGTTGGCTCTGGCTCTGTCGTCACCCGCGACATCCCAGCGGGGATGGTGGCCATTGGCAATCCAGCCCGTCCAACAAAGCCCGTGAGCGATCTCAAACCCATTGACGATCGAATCGCACCAGACGAAGTGCGCCGCGTAGAACTCAACACGGAGAACCTCTCATGACCGCAACGCTTGAGCGTCCAACCGAAGAAGAGCCGGTTGGTTTCACCCACCTCTCGGCCTACAACGGCCGACCATCACCGCGGGCCCTCGTTGGGCTGGTCATGTTGACCATGTGCCTCGCTGCCTTTGGCGCCCAGGCCGGGTACTTCCTCGAAGGACTTCGCCCCGATGTGTGGCAAGCCCGCACCGAGGTGGAGTACCGCGGTAACTCGTGGACGGAAACCCAGGGAACGGTTGTCGACTCCAACTCGCTGTTGGCTCCGATCGCCGAAAAGTACGACATCCCCATCAAGCAGTTCAACGAAGACCTTGAAGCCGGTGTTGTGCCGGGCACGCAAACGGTGCGGTTCGACTACTTCGACAATGACGCTGACCTTGCGCTCGACATCGTCACCGATCTACAGGCTGATTACCTCGCCACCGTGACGGAGCGGGCCAGCGAGGAAGCGATGCAGACGCTCGAAGACGAGCTCGTAACGCTCAGCGAAGAACTTGAGGTCGCCCAAGGCGAGCTCAGCAGGATGCGCAATCCCACAGGCATCGGCCTCACCGTGCAGCAGCAAGACAAGCAGTCAGAGATTGCCACGATTCGCACGCGCATCATCGAGGTCGACCGCATGATCCTCGACGCCGAGCTCGACGAGCTGAACAACACTCGTATTCCTCGTGTCACTGCTGAGCCGTATGTCTTTGATGAGCCGTATACGCCCCGACCAAAGCGCATGGCTGTCGTCGGGTTCCTGCTCGGTGCGGCTATCGGCCTTGGTTATCTGATCTGGCGTTGGTGGCTGGCTGCAGTCTCCGAGGCGTACTGACAGGCTGCGGTTGATCTCTGAGCCACAGACGGGCGGGGCTACGGACGTAGTCACCGACGACCGAATGGTCGAGAACTCTGCTTCGGTTGCGAAGTGGACGCTCGTGTCGCGCATCACCGGCTTTGGCCGTGTGCTGTTGATCGGCGCGGTTCTCGGACCGTCTTACTTCGGCAACCTCTTCCAGATTGCCAACCAGCTGCCCTGGATTCTGTTTGAGCTCACCGTCGGCGTCTTGCTCGGCGCCATCCTGATCCCTCGCCTCGTTCCGCACATCGACCGCAACGACACCGCATCGGTTGAGCGAGTCGCCAGCGGCACGCTCGGTGTGGTGATTGTGGCCTTTGGAGCCGTCGCCCTCCTGGTGATGGCTGCCGCACCGTTCGTCGGAGCCCTCTTTGGCGCTGGTGTGCCAACCGCAGCGGAGCGAGCCGACTTCGTCAGAGCTGCGCTTCCTCTCATTCTTCTCACCGCACCGCAGCTCGTGGGCTACGGCATTGCGGCCGTTGGCCAAGCCGTACAGCAAGCGCTCGGCGAGTTCGCCCTTCCGGCTGCGGCCTCCATTCTCGAAAACGTCGCAGTCATCGCCGCCCTGGCGCTCTACGCACTCATGTTCGGGACGGGCACCGAATTGGCCGACGTCGGCCTCGGGCACCTGCTTGTACTCGGCGGTGGCTCGTCGCTCGGCGTGTTGCTGCATGCCGTGGCGCAATGGTGGGGTGTTCGTCGACTCGGTATCCGCCTTCGACCCACGGCCGGCTGGAGAGATCCAGAAGTTCGCTCGATGATTTCAACGGCACTTCCTTCCTCGGGCACCGCACTGCTCAACGGCGCTCGATTCCTCGTGCTGATGTTGGCTGCCAACACCGTCGCCGGTGGCGTCGTCGCTCTTCAGCTGGCCCTCAATATCTTCAGCTTGCCGGTGGCCCTCGGAGCCAAGCCGGTGGCCTACGCCGTGCTTCCGCGGCTGTCGTCGCTCTGGGATCGCAGCGACCACGAGGGCTTTGCCGACGAATACTCACGAGGTCTGAGCCTTGCCGCACTGGTGGCTATCCCGAGCGCCGCGGCCTGTGCTGCCCTTGGCTGGTTTGGAGCCCCCATCGTTGCCGTCGGCGAGATGGGAACGACGCACGGGCGACAGCTCATTGCCCTCGCACTTGCTGGTGTGGCTGGGTCGATCATCGGAGAGACACTCCACCAGATTGCGATCTCGGCGTCCTACGCCAGACACGACGCTCGTGGACCGCTTCGGGCTTACGCGATGCGCTTTGCCATCCTCGCCATTGGCGCCGCACTCGCGGTGACCTTCTCAACCGGCGCCTGGGTGGTGTTCTTCATCACGCTGGCGATGACGACCTCAGACGTGCTTTCCGGGGCCTACCACCATCTCCGGGTGATCAACCCGCTCCCGGTCGGCTCCTACGCGCTCGTGCGTTCCGTGAGCTATACGGCAGGAGCAGCCTTTGTCGCCTTCGGGCTCGCTGGGGGAGCAGCCGCCGCGATCGCCCCGCTGTCAGATGCCCGTCTTCCTCGCCTCGGAGCCGGTGCGGTGCTCGGCCTCGTGTCGCTGCTGATCTTTGCGATCATCCGCTCCCGCCCAGACAACGAGTTGAAGCTGTTCCTCGACGGCTTCAAACGCAAGGAGGTGGCCGGTGTCTAGCACCATGATTCCACGCTCGGTCACTCCAGAGAGTGTGCGACGACACCGTCGTCGTCTTGACGAGATCCACCAGAGCGATGTCGACATGCGTCAGGCCGACGACCTCGAAACCGTCGTCGACAACATCTTTGATTTCATCGAGATGCCCGATCGCGAGAACTACCTGCGTTACGGCATCATCGGTTTCGTCCTGTCTCTGCTCGCCGGTGTCGTCGTCGCGTACGGCGGCGGTTCGGTTGGCGTCGCCATGATCGGGCTGGTCGGCCTCGTTGCGTTGGTCTGGATCCATCCGCCGATCGCCGGCTACATCATGATCGGCACGGCTCCCCTGATCGTCGGCTTTAGTCGAGACCAGGTGTTGCCACGGCTGCGTCCAAACGAGGCCCTCCTCGCCGTGCTCCTGGTCGTGCTGGCCGCTCGATGGATGATCGTGTCTCGCGAGATCAAGCTCCGGCTGCACCGCATCGACTTCGTGATGATGGCTGTTGTTGCCGCTGGCTTTTTCCTGCCGCTGATCACCCAGGTCGCCCGGCTCAAGCCACTCTCGGTCGACGACATTCTGTATGCGTTGGTATTCGTGAAGCTCGGACTGCTGTATTGCCTGGTTCGAAGCACCATCACCACCCCCGCCCAGGTGCGCGTCGCCCTCGGCATCTCGCTGCTGTTCGCAAGCGGGCTCGGAATTATGGGCTTGATGGACTCATTGAATATTGCGGCAACGGCCGACCGACTCCACCGGTTTTTCCCGAACGATGGTTTCATCGTCGACGACGGTCGTGGTGCCGCTTCGATCGGTAACCCCATTGGCTTCGGCGTCTACCAGGCCATCAACGCCCTAATCGCGATTGCGATGCTGCTCGGCAACGAACGACCCCGCTGGCTCATTGGTGTCGCGGCCGTGTGCACCAGCCTTGGTGTGGTCGGCTCCGGTCAGATCGGCCCAACGCTGTCGTTCATCGTTGGCATTGGCGCCCTGGCCCTGGTGACGCGATCTGTTGGTCGGCTCTTCAAGATGGCGCTTCCGTTCATCGTGCTCGCGCTCATCATTACGGCTCCTCTTATTCAGCGTCGTGTTGCCGGGTTCGACGGCCCGGGAATCCCGAGCGCGACCCGCGCTGCGATCCACAATCAGCCAGTCAACACCCAGGGCGAGTCGCTCTACGAGGCCAACCCTGGGTCGAGTTGGGACGTGCGTCTCTACAACCTCGAGATGTTCTTCATGCCGAGCTTCCGCGATACCGACAACGTGATCTGGGGCGTGACGCCACAGGCTCGTGTGGCATCACCACGAGAAGGCGAAGAATTCATCTGGATCGAGTCTGGCCATCTCTGGTTGATCTGGTCTGGCGGTATCCCACTGTTCATCACGTGGTTCCTCTTTATTGGTGTCGGGATCCACACCGGCAGACGGGTGTTGCGATCGCGCGCCGGGCCGGTAGGTATTGCGGCCGCCGCCACCGTTGGCGCGCTTGCCGTTGTGAACACCGCGCAAACGTTTGATCCGCACATGACGCTGCGCGGAACGGCCGACATCCTGTATCCGCTTCTTGCGCTCATGATGGTTGGCTACGTCGATCACCAGCAGGCATGGCGCGGCTCACGCCTCGGCATGATCCGTGCGGCACGCAACGATTCAGCCGCGTTGAACTCAGCCGAGTTCGCCAACTCAGCCGAGTTGGGCGAACACACACTTGAGGTAGGCGCCCTCGGCGAAGCCAACGGGGTGGTCGATGTCGTGGCCAGTGACCCAGTAGTCGAGCACCAGTCGTCCTGACTCTCGGAGGCCTCCGAGCACATCGTCGATGAAGTCGTCGGCGCTCACGCGAGCGGTGCACGAAGCCTGCACCAACCATCCATCTGGTTGAACGAGCGGCTCGGCGAGGACGGTGAGACGGCGGTACGCCCGACGGGCACGATCGACATCTTTCGCGGCGGTTGCAAACGACGGTGGATCGACCACCACCACACCGAAGCGGCGGCCAGCTGCCGCGAGCGTCTCGAGTTCGTCGAACGCGTCGTTGGCGGCCGTAGTCAGCCGGTCGGTCCCGAATGACGCAGCATGGCGGTGGACGGCGTCAATGGCATGCGTGCTGCGGTCGACAGCGTGCACGCTCTTGGCTCCTCCGGCGAGAGCCGCCACGGTGAATCCTCCGGTGCAGCTGAACACGTCGAGCACATCGTGGCCCTCGGCCAACGAACCGACTTCTTTGCGGTTCGAGCGCTGATCGAGGAAATAGCCGGTCTTCTGGCCACGGATGACATCAGCGGTGAGCGGGTGGCCGTTCTCGACGAACGAGACGTCACCGTTAACCTCGCCGAGCAGGACGGCTCCGTCAGCAAGCACGGCTCCATCAGGCGCACGCACGGATCGAGACAGACGCAGCACCACCGCATCGACTGCCCGCAGTGCAATGGCCTGGCTGATCACATCGCCAAGATGGGGAAACCAGGCACCTGAATCGAGCTTCACAACAAGGGTGCGGTCATAGCAGTCGAGGACCAAGCCGGGCAGGCCGTCATTCTCCCCGCTCACCCAGCGCCACCCTGTGTTCTCGGCGTCGAGGCTCTCGGCATCGAGAAGCGGCTCCCGCAGTGCAAGAGCATCACCAAGCCGATCGCGCCAGAAGGTGTCGTCGATCTGCTCCGGTGACCCTTGGTGCAGGATCCGAATGCGAATCGGCGAATCAGGGTCGTACAAGCCAATAGCGACGAA
>CALLGK010000141.1 GCA_938009905.1 uncultured Acidimicrobiales bacterium
CGCAGCACTTTCAGCTGGCAAGTCGAGCGGCTCGAACCGAACGCCCCCGAGTCGAGGCTCTTCCATCCGGTCGATACGGAAGGTCCGCCAGTCGGTACGACGCACGTCCCACGCCACCAGATACCAGCGCTGCCCCACCGAGACGAGTTGATGGGGTCGCACCAACCGAGACGATCCCTCGCCATCACGCCGGATGTAGTCGAACCTAACCTCTTCACGATCACGACACGCCTGGGCCAACAATCCGAGGCTGGCTGACGGCACCGTCGTTCGTGGCGCCCATCGCAGCGTCTCGAGATTCGAGTTGAGAGCGTCGACTCGACGCCGCAACCGGTCGGGCAAAATCTGCTCGAGCTTGGCCATCACCCGAAGCGTCGTTTCTTCGATTCCCTCGACTGACGTGCCCGCCGCCGCTCGCAATCCGAGGGCGAGGGCCACCGCTTCATCATCATCAACGAGCAGCGGTGGGAGGTGCGCACCGGCCGACAGCTGGTAACCGCCGTAAACGCCTGGCGACGCCTCCACCGGGTACCCCAGCGCCCGCAGCCGATCAACGTCGCGCCGAACCGTCCGCTCGCTCACCCCGAGTCGTGCCGCCAACTCCACACCCGACCAGTGACGGTGGGTCTGGAGCAGCGACAGCAGGGCGAGGGCGCGGCCGGTCGGGTCGCTCACGCGTTGCTCATGAGATCTGCTCAGTCATCGGGTCACGCTGCATTCACTCGGCCCTTCAGCGCCGCCATGCACATCGACATGCTGAGTGCGCCAACGGCGACGATGGCGAGCAGCCCCCACACCAGATCGATCGACCATCCCTCGGTGGTGAGTGATCGCAGGCCCTCCAACAGATACGTGACCGGATTGAGTGCCGCAACCGTGTCGAGCCAACCGGACAGTTCGGATCGGGGCACATACGACGTCGTGAGGAAGAGGAAGGGGAAGAACAGCAGGAACACCGACTGAACGGCTGCCGGGTTGCCCGTCTTGAGGGCAACCGCGTAGCCGAACCCGGCAAACGCAAGGCTCCACATCGCCGCCATCACAAGAAACACGACCACACCAAGCACGCCGGTCTCGAACCCAGCTCCAAGCACGAAGCCGAGAATCAGGATCGGGATGGCGAGCCCCATGGCAACCGCCATGTCTGCCACGAAGTGACCGAGCAGGATCGCGATGCGTCGCATCGGCGTCATGAGCAAGCGGTCGAGGTAGCCGTTCTGCACATCGAGCACCAACGACGGGGCCCGCGACACACCGGTGACGCCAAGCAAGATTGCGGTGGGCATCTGGAACGCCGTGTAGTCGAAGCCCTCAATCGAGCCTTCGGTGAGTTGTCCGAACGTCGCAAGGTTGACCACGAAGAAGAACACAGCGATGACAACCGGCGGGATCACGGCCTCGGGTTCACGAGGCACGGCTCGAAGCGCCCGGCCAGCAATCGTGGACACATCGTGAATGAACCCGGTCGGACGAGCCCGGATAGTTGGAGCAGACGTTGGCGAGGTGACCATCGTGGCGCTCATCAGACAACCTCCCCGGCCGGCTCGTCTGCTTGCAATCGATTGCCCGTCATCTCGAGATAGACGTCGTCGAGAGTCGGAGTTCGGAGCGTGAGGTCGCTCAACACGATCTGAGCTTCCGCCAGCGCGACCGCCACCGGCCCAACCGTGGCTGCGCCATCCTGGGACGACACCGTGACCTCGTCGTCTGTCGTGTCGACAACTCGCACACCGGCAACGCCAGCGAGCACAGTCGCGGCGTGCCGCGTGTCTCCCTCGATGCGAGCAACGATGAGATCATCGGCGACCTGTCGCTTGAGCTCGGCCGGGGTCCCTTCGGCCACGAGGCGACCTCCGTCGATGATGCCCACTCGATGGGCCAGCGAGTCGGCCTCTTCGAGGTATTGCGTGGTGAGCAAGATGGTCATCCCGATCTCTTCGTTCAGGCGCCGCACCTCATCCCACACTCGGGTTCGACTGACCGGATCGAGGCCCGTCGTCGGCTCATCGAGAAACAGCACCTCGGGGTTGTGCACCAGCGCCGCGGCCAGGTCGAGACGACGGCGCATGCCGCCCGAATACGTTTCGATCGGCCGATCAATGGCCTCGCCGATATCGATCATGGCGATCAGATCGGTCACGCGTGTTTCAACCTCGGCTGCCGTCAGTCCATAGAGCCGCCCCTGCAGCCAAAGCAGCTGACGACCGGTCTGCTTGGGATCGAGCGCAGCCTCTTGCAAGGCAGCGCCGATTCGCAGCCGCACGTCGTCTGAGTCGTCGACGATGTCGAGGCCAGCGACTGTGGCCGAGCCAGTTGTTGGACCGAGCAACGTGCACAGCATGCGAACCGTTGTGGATTTGCCTGCGCCGTTTGGTCCGAGCAGGCCGTAGATCTCGCCCGAGCTGATGTCGAGGTCGATACCGGCGACGGCATCAAGCTCGCCAAAGCGTCTGCCAAGACCTCGGGAGGCGATGGAGGTGTTGTGGGAACTGTTCATGGCCTCAAGCATGAACAGTATTGCGGACAGATTCTGTCCGCAATAAGAACAAGCTTCAGGCGTTGTTGTAGCGATCGAATGCTTGGGCCGCCGACTCGGCGACCACACCCGGCTCGTTTACCACCGCAGTGAGCCACGGCGCCCGGTTCTTGGCGACGACCGACAGCGGCATCTCAAGGTCGGAGGCGGCGAGCAACAGGTGCACAAAGTTGGTGGCGTAGTCGGCCGGTCGCACGTCGTTCGACAGCTCAAACATGGCGTACGGGTCAGGGGTCTGACCCGACGTGTCGGCAGCGACGAACCACGTTGCCGATGTCATGTCACCACCGCCGCCGTGCATGCCAGGGCCGTCGGCCAGAATCGCTCCCTGCACAAGCTGCGGTCGAATGCCAGCGACCATCAGCCCCACGTACGCGCCAAGACCCCGGCCAAGCAACGTGACAGGTCCGAGCTCGGCCAATGCGGCGTCAACATCGCTGAGCAAGATCTCGCACGTGTAGCCGCCGCCCTTTGGGACGGTGCTTTCGCCGTGACCCGTGAAGTCGAGACCAAAGATCGGACCGCTCCAGTTGCTCCATGGCTCGGCCGGTGGTGCTGACGATTCACCAAGGCCGTGCAACACAAGCAGCGGCGTGCCCTCGCCGGCCTTCAACTCGTGCAGGGCCAGCGAAATCTTGTTGTGGGTGAGGTATGTGATCGAGCTCATGACAGGAACTCCAAGATGAGCCCGGCGATGTGATCGGGCTTTTCGATGTGCACGAAGTGGCCGACGTCGTCGAGGGTGTGGAACTCGGCACCCGGTGGGAACCAGTCCTCAACGTCGCCCGGCTCTGTCCCCCATCCCATCTCTTCGATCTCGAGACCAAGCACCGCCATGAACGGAGCCCGCAGCCCTGGCAGGCGAGCCAACGACCATTCGGGTCGATACGGACCGAAGCCACCGAACCGCATCGATGGATCGATCTTCCACCGCCAACCGTCTTCGCTCTCGTACGCACCAAGGGTGACCAGATAGCGCAGCCAGTCCATCTCGAGTCGGGGATTCATACGGGACCGACGCTCGGCCAGCTCGTCGATCGTGCCGGGCCGTCGAGTGTTGTCGTGCACCGTGCGTCGAAAGTCGAGACGGGCCGACATCTCTTGGGCCATCATGCGCCGCCGTTGCCGGTCGGGCATGTCTGGCACGGTTCGCTTCGAGGGCAACCCGTCGAGGTTCACGAGCGCGGCAACG
>CALLGK010000142.1 GCA_938009905.1 uncultured Acidimicrobiales bacterium
TACTCGGCGATGCGGTCGGCTACCTCGTCATACGATCCGACGATGGCCGTGCCGGCGCCGCCGCGAACGAGCCCGATACCAGCCCAGATGTTGGGGTGAATCTCGAGGTTGTCGCGTGAACCGGAGTGCAGCTCGGCCATACGACGCTGACCTTCGGACATGGTCGACTTGAAGTCTTCCTGCGCCTTGGCGATCGCTTCGTCGTCGATGTGAGCCAGCATGCCGTTGGCGACCGCCCACGCTTCTTCCGACGTCGGCCGGGCGATCACGTGAAAGCGGATGCCGTAGGTGAGCTCACGATTGTGCTCGGCGGCCTGCTTCTTGATGGTTTCGATGCGCTCCCGTGCCATCTCGGGTGGCTCGCCCCACGTGAGATACACGTCGACGTGCTCGGCGGCGATCTTCTGGGCCGCCGGTGAGGCGCCTCCGAAGTAGACGAGGGGAGTGGGGTCGGGAACTTCACGGGTCGTTGCCGCGGCAACTTCGTAGTACTTGCCCTTGAAGTCGTACTCCTCGCCGGTGAAGGCGTGGCCCATGATGTCGAGGAACTCGCCGGTGCGCTCGTAGCGGCTGTCCTTGTCGAGCCAGTCGCCGAAGCGATTGAGCTCGCGTGGCTCTGCGCCCGTCACGATGTTGATCAGCAGGCGACCGTTTGACATGCGCTGATAGGTCGAGGCCATCTGTGCAGCAAGCGTTGGTGACAAGAAGCCGGGTCGGAACGCCACGAGAAACTTGATGCGCTCGGTCTGCGAAATGAGCGACGCCGTGGCCAGCCACGCGTCTTCGCAGCCGGTGCCGCACGGGGTGAGCATCGCGTCGTAGCCGAGCTGGTCGCAGGCGATGGCGATCTGCGCCAGGTACTCCTGGCTCGGAGGTCTCCAGTGCGCGCTTTCGCCCTCGGGGAGGACATCCCTCGAATCGCCTCCGGTTGGAAGGAACCAGTGGATCTTCAGCATTGGACATGCCCCCTTCGATGTCTCGTGTGCCCGCTCGGGCGTGGTCGGTGCCGAAAGACTAGAGGACAATAGTTAGAGCGTCTAGCAGAATCGCAAGGCGGTCTCACCTAGCGGAAACGGTGTCTCACTGAGACCTCACAGAACGGCTCGTCCTAACATGTCGACATGTCGCACGATCATGACCATCACCACCATCACGACCATGATCACGGTGAGTTCAGTGAGCTGAGCGACATCGAGCTTCGGGTGCGGGCGCTCGAGTCATTGCTCACGCAAAAGGGCTACGTCGATGCCGCTGCGCTTGATGCTCTTGTCCAGTATCACGAAGAGAAGATCGGCCCTCGCAACGGTGCTCAGGTTGTCGCCAAGGCGTGGATCGATCCGGCCTTCAAAGAGTGGTTGATGAGCGAGCCAACCGCCGCCATCGCAAGCGTGGGCTTCGAGGGTCGCCAAGGCGAAGACATGGTCGTGGTCGAAAACACAGACGAGGTGCACAACATGGTCGTGTGCACCCTCTGCTCGTGTTACCCATGGCCGGTGCTCGGCCTCCCGCCGGTCTGGTACAAGTCGGCGCCCTACCGATCTCGTGCGGTCAGCGAACCCCGGTCGGTACTGAGCGAGTTCGGCACGGAGCTCGACGACAGCATCGACGTGCGGGTGTGGGACAGCACCGCCGAGCTTCGCTACCTCGTGTTGCCACAACGCCCGGCCGGCACAGACGACTGGTCAGAAGAGCAGCTTGCCGAGATCGTCACTCGCAACTCCATGATCGGCACCGAAGTGGTGGTGGCCCCGTGAACGGCGCACACGACATGGGCGGCGCTCACGGCTTCGGTCCCGTTGTCCAAGAAGAGAACGAACCGATCTTCCATGCAGAGTGGGAGAAGCTCGCCCTCGCCCTCAACCTGGCCGGACCCGGCAAGTGGAACATCGACATGTCACGGTTTGCCCGTGAGAACACGCCTCCCGGCGACTATCTCTCGCGCAGCTACTACGAGATGTGGCTCTACGGCCTCGAGAAGCTGATCGTCGAGCACGACCTCGTAACCGCCGACGAACTCGAGGCGGCCCGTCGAGGCGAGACCTTCGAACCAGTCGCCGAGCCCCGCCTCACCGCCGACAGGGTCGAGCCGGCAATGCGTCGCGGCGGAAGCACTCGCGTAGACGAAGACGTCGCCCCGCTCTTTACGCCGGGTCAACAGGTGCGAGCCCGTGTCGACACCCCTCAGGGGCACACCCGCTGTCCGCAATACGTGCGAGGTCGGGTCGGCGTGATTGATCGCGACCACGGCGTATTTGTGTACCCAGACACCCATGCCCATGGGCTCGGGCCCAAACCCCAACACGTGTATGCGGTGCGGTTCGAGGCAGAAGAGCTCTGGGGTCCGCAGTCTGAGGGCGGTGCGGTCTATGTCGACCTTTGGGACGACTATCTGGAGGCCGTATGAGTTCGGCACCCGGTCCAGACGCCACGGTGCTGCCGTCGCTGCCGCGTGATGACGAAGGCCCCGTGTTTGCCGAGCCGTGGCAAGCCCAAGCTTTTGCCATGGCCGTGCATCTTCACGAGCAGGGTCACTTCACGTGGACCGAGTGGGCCGCCGCCCTCTCGAACACCATTGAAGACATGGGGCCAGCCGAGTACTACGAGCATTGGCTGGCCACGCTCGAAACCATCACGACCACCTCGGGGCTCACCTCTGCCGATGAGCTGAGCGATCAGCGCGATGCCTGGCAACGCGCCGCCGAGGCCACACCCCACGGTCAACCCATCGAGCTGGGTGCTGAGTTGTAGCTCTCAGTCGTCGATGGCTTGATACACCGCGTTGCGGAACGCAACGTCTGGGCTTTGCACGCCCGTCATGTATTGGCTCATGAAGATGCCAATGAGCTCTTCGACCGGATCGACCCAGTAGTAGGTCTTGGCCGCGCCGGCCCAGCCGTATTCGCCGACCGACCCGGCACGATCGCTCGCGGCCACGTCCATCATCACCCGAGAGCCGAGTCCAAAGCCGTAGCCGGGGCTTGGCTGCCCAAGGAGGTCGTAAGGGAGGAGCGCCGCCGGCAACCGGTTCGAGTGCATCAGCTCGAGCGTCTTGCGCCCGATCATCCGCTCGCCGTCATGCACGCCGTCGTTTCCGAGCATCTGAGCGAACCGGTAGTAATCGTCGATGGTCGAGAACAGACCAAGCCCGCCCCGCTGGAACACATCTGGTGTCTTCGTTGGGTAGGTCGCCGACACATCGAGGCGCTCGTTGAATCCACCAAGCGCAGCTTCCACCAGATCGCCAGCGTGGTAGTTCTCGCCGACCAGATCCGGCAGGCCATACATCGCGGCCAGGCGATCATCGGCGCTGTCGGCCACACCGAACGCAGTGTCGGTCATACCCAGTGGGTCGAAGAGCCGATCTGAGAGGAAGTCACCAAGTGGTTGATCGGCCAGCACTTCGATGAGGCGGGCGGCGACGTCGATGCCAACCGAATAGTGCCAGCGACTGCCGGGCTGGAAGGCCAGCGGCAGCTCGGCAAGGGCCGAGATGCACTCGGCCAATGAGCGCGTGGCATCGTGCATGATCTGCGACGACCGATACTGCTCGGCTGCTGTGTTGTCGACCATGAAGTCATACGTCAGCCCGCTGGTGTGGCCCAGTACGTCGCTGATGCTCGGCGGCCGGACGGGGTCCTCCAGCCCATCGGCACCGGCCACCTTCATCGCACCAAACTCCGGTAGGTACGTGGCGATCGGTTGATCGAGGAAGAAGCGTCCCTCTTCGTGCAGCATCATGAGCGCGGTCGACACGATGGGCTTGGTCATCGAGTAGATCCGGAAGATCGTGTCGTCTTTCATCTCGACGCCGGCTTCTCGATCTCGCTGGCCGTATCGGCTGCGATGCACGATCGAGCCTCGTCTGGCCACCAGCGTGAGATAGCCGGCGACTTCGCCAGAGTCGACAAACGGTTGAAGAGCGGTTTCGATGCGACCGAGCCGCGCCTCATTCATCCCAACCGCGGATGGGTTGGTCACAGTTTCAGCAGCCATGGCTCGAATCTAGAGCGCAGAGCTGTTGGAGAAGAAGTGCTAGCGCAACCAGGGGCCGAGTTGAACCTCAGCCAGCATCATCACGCCCGGCAATTCAACCGTCCACTCACCTTCTTCAACCCACGCCTTCGTGACCTTCTCGCCCTCGCCGCCATCGCGTACGGCCAGGGCCATACCGATCGCCGCGTCGATGGTGTGACCCCACATGCCGCCAGTGACGTAGCCAACGCGCTCACCGTTTCGCCAGAGCGGTTCGTTGTGGTGCAGCAGGTGAGCGTCGGCATCGGATGGTTGCACGAGTTTCACCTGCACGAGGCGCTGGGTGGCTCCTCGTTCACGTTGCGCCTCAACAGCAGCTCGGCCTCGGAAGCTGGCGTCTTTGTCCCACGCAACCGCAAACGACAGACCCGCTTCGAGCGGCGTGTCATCCGGGGTGATGTCGTGGCCCCAGTGGCGATAGCCCTTCTCGAAACGAAGCGAGTTGAGGGTGTGGTACCCGCACAGCTCCATGCCGTGCGCGGCGCCAGCTCTCGTGAGTTCGTCAAACACGTGGATGGCGAACTCGGCCGGGACATATAGCTCCCAGCCCATTTCGCCCACATAGCTCATGCGGTTGGCCCACACGACCGCGTCGGTCAGTTCAATCTCTTGGTTGGTCGCAAACGGGAAGGCCTCATCGGAGAGGTCGGTGCTGGTGAGTTGGCTGAGCACGTCGCGACTGCTTGGCCCCATGATCGCAAGGCAGGCGTAGCCCGAGGTCACGTCTGTGACGGTGGCGTTGCGGCCAAGAACCGCTCGCTGCAGCGTGTCGAGATCGCGGCGGCGAGTTCCTGCGCCGCCGATCACCCAGAATTCTTCCGGACCGCGACGGCTGATTGTGAGGTCGGCTTCGATTCCACCGTCGTCGTTGAGCCACTGCGTATAGACCGACTCGCCGACAGCGCCGTTGACCGGACCTGATGACAGCTCGTCGAGCACGTCTGCTGCATCGGCTCCCTGCACCGAGAACTTGGCGAACGATGTGAGGTCGAACAGTCCGACCTGCTCGCGCACCGCCTTGTGCTCGACCGCGTTGGCCTCGTGCCATGGCGGAATGCCCCAGCCGTCGTGATGCTTGGCCTCGACCCCGATGTCGGGGCGGGCGAAGAACATCGGTCGTTCCCAGCCGTTGAGATCGGCAAAGCAGGCACCGGCCTCAACCATGCGCTCGTGCAACGGCGTGCGGCGGATGCCGCGAGCCGTGTCGTAGGTGCGGTTGGGATAGTGCGGGGCGTAGAGCAGGCCGAGTACTTCGGTGGTGCGCTTGCGAAGGTAGGTCTCGTTGTTCTGGAACCGTTCGAAGCGACGAATGTCGACGTCGTGCAGGTCGAACGGAGGCTCGCCCTCGGTGATCCAGTTCGCAATGGCCATGCCGGCACCGCCGGCCGACTGAATGCCGATGGAGTTGAAGCCGGCGGCCACAAACAGGCCGGGGCATCCGGGTGCTTCACCGAGGATGTAGTTGTCGTCTGGCGTGAAGCTCTCGGGGCCATCAAACAACAGGCGCAGGCCAGCATCGTGCAGCGCGGGAATGCGATCGAACGCCGGAACGATCCACTCATAGAGATGGTCGGGGTCGGGATCCATCGTGATGAACGGCTTGTCGATGGGCGGAGGGCCAACCGCGGGCCAGGGGCGGCCGTTTGGCTCGAAGAGGCCAACCAACATGGCGCCGCCGCCTTCGGGCTTGTAGTACGCCCACTTGTCTGGGTCGCGCAGAATCGGTCCGTCTGCGTCAATGCCGTCGACTGGCTCGGTCACCACGTAGTGATGCTCGGCCGCCATCAGCGGAACCTCGACTCCAGCGCCAAGGGCGAGGTGTCTGGTCCAAAGTCCGCAGGCCAGCACCACGTGATCGGCCGTGATCTCTTTGCCGTCGTCTGTCCGCACACCGGTGCAGCGGCCAGGCCCCGCTCCCGTTGCGTCGTCGACGAGCAGCTCGGCCACGCCGGTGTTCTCGCGAATGGTTGCGCCGCCCATGCGCGCGCCCCGAGCGAGGGCCATGGTGCAGTCGGCCGGGCCAACAGAACCGTCGTTTGGCAGCCAGATGCCACCCAGAAGGTCGGACGATTCGACGAGAGGGAACCGTTCCTTAATCTCGTCTGCGGTGATCTCTTCCGCTTCGACGCCGAGGCGGCGAGCCATGGCGGCCGTGCGCCTGAACTCTTCCCATCGACCCTCGCTTGAGGCCATCGAAATGGCGCCAGGCTGACGGAAGCCGGTGTCTTGCTCGGTCTCTTCTTTGAGCTTGTCGTAGAGCTCGAGGCTGTAGCGAGCGAGCTTGGTGGTGTTCTCGGTCGACCTCAGCTGGGCCACGAGGCCGGCTGCGTGCCAGGTGGTGCCACCGGTGAGCTGATGGCGCTCGAGCACCAACACGTCGTCGATCCCCACCTTGGTGAGGTGATACGCGATCGAGGCGCCAACGATGCCGCCACCAACAACGATGACCTTGGCGTGATCGGGCAGTTCTTTGGTCGTCATCGGGAAAGCT
>CALLGK010000143.1 GCA_938009905.1 uncultured Acidimicrobiales bacterium
AGGCAACGATGAACCACCACTTGCGCAATGCGGTCCTCACCCTTCTGCTCGCCGTCGGGCTTGCCGGGTGCGGCGGAGACGACGAGGCCACGCCAAGCGTCACCGAGGTGCCTGTCGCGCCACCAACCCAAGCCATCGTCGTCGAGACAACAACGACGCTGCCACCGACAACAACGACCGAAGCGACCACCACAACCGCGCCAACCACGACCACCACCACGGCGCCCCCTCTCCCGACTGCGCCCAATCCGGCCCTTCTTGACGGCGACCTGTTCTTCGATCCCGACCTCGACTACGTGATCGTCATTCCCTTTGAATGGGATGTCGCAACTGAAGATATTCCGGACCGCATCGAGGCATGGTTCGTCGGCGAGCCAAGCGGCGGCTTCCAGCCCAACGTCAACATCTTGTCGGCGCCGGCCGGCGGGTTCACGCTCGACGACTACATCAACATCGGGATTCAAAGCCTCGAAGACACGCTCGACGATTTCGTCTTCATCGACTCGCGAGTTCTCGAGCGCAGCAACGGGCCGACGCTCAGCGTCGTTGAAGTGTCTGGCAGCGGTCTCCAATTCCGGCAATATACGTTTGTGGAAAACAGCACAGCAGTGATCCTGACGGTCACCGCGCCGCCCGACCTCTTCCAAGGAGTCATCGACGAATACGAGCTGTTCTTCGAAACACTGATGCCAGTGAGCCCGTGATGACAGATGTTGTGGATCAAGAACCTCGCCAGCTGACTCGCATCTCGGCATCGGCCGACCTCACCGACATGCTTTCGGCCCTTGAACGAGATGGTGGTGTGATTGTCGAAGGCATGTTTCCGCCCGACGTCATGGCCGCGATGTTGGCGGCCTCGAACGAGCGCGCCGAACACGTGGTGCCTGGTTCCGCCACGCAGGGCATGGGTGAAGCAGGTGCGGCCTTCGTTGGTCAGAACACGATTCGCTTCTCGAGTCTTGGGCTGCTTTGTCCATCGGCGTTCTTCGCCATGCTCGACAACCCGCTCTTCGAGGCACTCGCCGATGCCGTGCTGCTACCCACGTGCGGTTCGTATTGGGTGAACACCGGTCAGGTCATGTTCATCGGCCCAGGCGAAAAGGCGCAGGCCCTGCATCGCGATGCGGACAACTGGTGGGAGTTTGTGCGGGCGACGTGGCCGAACACTCCCGAGATCACGCTCAGCGCCATGATTGGCCTCGAGGCCGTGACCGCAGAGTTGGGGGCCACCCGAGTTGTGCCCGGCAGCCATCAGTGGGAAGACCTCAACCTCTACGAAGACGTCGCCTCAGTCCCTGCCGAGCTGGGCTCAGGCGATGCGCTTGTCTACTCCGGCAACGTGCTGCATGGCGGCGGTGCCAACCAGACGTCCGATCAATGGCGTCGGGCCATGCATCTCAGCTTTGTCGCCGGGTGGCTCACACCAGAAGAAGCGTGCGCCATCGACTTCACAACCGAGGAGCTGCTGGCTCAGTCGCCACGAGTGCAGCGACTGCTCGGCCACCGCTCCTACAGCCCGGGCCAGCGTCGGGGTGGGGGCTTATGGCTCAAAGAGGTCCGAGCGATCGAAGACGCTCAGCAATAGCGACGAACTGCAGCTTCGGTTGCCGCGGCGTAGCTGCCACCGAACTTGATGGCGTGCACGGCCAACGGTGCGAGCTGGTGCAAGGCAACCCGGTCGGTCCAGCCATCGGCCAGCGGCCACGCCTCGTCGTAGGCATCAAACACGTCTGAGGCCCAGCCGCCAAACAACTGCATCATGGCGAGATCGAACTCGCGATGACCGCCGTGGGCAGCCGGGTCGATCAGCCAGCTGGTTCCCGTTGTGTCAACAACGCGATTACCGGCCCACAAGTCACCATGCAAACGAGCGGCTGGCTCAGCCGCTGCACCGAACGGGTCGAGTTTCGTGGCAACCGTCTCGAGCGCGCTGATGGTCGCCGGAGCCAGCGCGTTGGTATTTGCAGCGAGCCGGGCGAGGGGAAGCAGCCGATTGCTGGCATAGAACTCAGCCCACGAGTCGGCTGGCTCGTTGGGGAGCCCGCGACTGCCGGTGGTTCGCCGATCTTCTCGGCCGAAGCAGGGCGCGCCAGCTTGATGCATCTCGGCCAACGCTCGCCCGAACTCACGATCTGAGACTGGCCGGCCACCCCCTTCATCGATCCACTCGAGCACCAGCAGCGGCGGGTCAGCGCTGACGGCCAACACGTCTGGCACCGGCAGCGACCCGGCCCCACGAAGCCACCGCAACCCACGGGCCTCGGTGTCGAAGAACTCGGGAGGAGCACCGGCTCTCGTCTTGGCAAACACCGTGCGGCCGTCGGCCAGGCCGACGCGAAACGAGTCGGCCACATCGCCACCGCTGACTGGCCTCATCGACGAGACGTTCGACCCGATGGCTTGGCCGATGGCCTCCGCAAGAAGGTCAGCTCTTGGTGACACCGTCGAGCATGCTCTCGTACTCGGTGTCGACCGGCTCCCAGAGTTCGATACGGCGACCGTCTCCGTCAATCACGTGCTGGAACCGGCCGAACGACTCGACCTCCATCACGCCAGCCAGTTCCACGCCAGCGGCGGTGAGTCTGGCCAGAATCGCATCAAGGTCATCAACGCGGTAGTTGACCATCGCCTGCTGGTCGGGGCTGCCGAAGTAGCCCGTGTCGTCAGCGAATGGGCTCCATTGGGTGAAGCAGCGCCGACTGGGGTCACTGTCGGATCGCCAGGTGAAGTTCGAGCCGTAGTCATCGACACCGAGGCCGAGGTGCTCGGCGTACCACTGCTTGGTTGCGTCCGGATCCTCAGTGCGGAAGAACACACCGCCAATGCCCGTGACCCTGCCTGCCTTGCTCTCATTCGCCATGGGGAGACGCTAATCCAAGTCGAGTTCCGAGGCTCCGGGACTATCACCGAGCCGTGGCCGGTTGACATGACATGGCTCGCCTCACCGCACCCGCCGCGTCATTGGCGGCCGCGCTGTTGTGGGTGGCGTTGGCCTGGCGAACGCCGAGCAGCACCTATCACTTTGCCCCGCTCATCGTGGCGGCGGCGTGGCCCTGGGTTGCTCGATCGAGCGGTTCTGCCGACGACGCACAACGAGGCTGGCTCCCGGTCGTCGGTGGCGCGGCAATCGCACTCGCAGCCGGTGCGGTCTTGCTGCTGGCGAATCGCCTCGACGGCCCCACACTGTGGAGCGAGGCCCGCCAGCCCAATCAGGTTGTGATCGAGATTGTCGGAGCGACGGCGTTTGGCGCGTTGATCGGATTCGTCAGCCAAACAACAGCTCGAGATTCACGCACGACCTGACGGGGCGCGAGCAGGTTTCGGCTCGTCGGCCCGGAACGCAAAGAGCCCGGCGGCGACAACGATGGCGCTGCCAGCAAACGTGAGCGCGTCGGGCACGTCGCCAAACACGACAATCTGCAGGATGATCGAGAACACGATGATCGTGTAGCGAAACGGTGCGCTGAAGCTGAGCTCACCAACTCGAACGGTGGCCACGCTGGCGACGCAGCCGATTGTGAGGAAGCACGATGCCGCCCCCAGCAACAGCAAGAGCCGCAGCGTGATCTCACCCCATCCTTCTACGAACGAAAGGAGAAGCCCCATGGCGGTGGCTGGGGCAGTCACTCCGCTGGTGACCACCAACGCTTGGGCTTGGCCCGCTTGCCGCCCTCAAGTCGATCGTCGATGGCCAGCGCAACGTGACGCCAACGGGTGCCCGCCAGCCGCTGCCACCAGCGATTCCACGGCTTGGAGTAGTCGCGGCTGTAGGGACAGACCCGTACGCAAATGGCGCAGTCGGTGTTGATCTTCGACCAATAGCCAAAGCACGCCTCGCCATCGACCGACCACTTGTTGACGCCCTTGATGCTTGAGCGGTTGAGGGCAACCGGGACAGGGCCGCCGCTTGGAATCGCGCTGGCCGGGCACGCTTCGGTGCAGCGGTCGCACTGCTCGCAGAACTCCTTGACGCCGAAGCTTCTTGGCGAGTCGTGAGCGAGCGGCATGTCGGTGAAGATCTTGCCGAAGCGCAATCTGGCCCCGTACTCCGGGGTGATGACCATGCCGTGCCGGCCGTACTCCCCCAGCCCGGCCGCAATCGCATAGGGAATCGCAAGCGCCGAGTCGTTCATCGAGGGAACGGCTTCGTATCCGAGATTCTTGATGTACTGCGCAAGGCCGAGGAGCACGGCGGCGTCTTGGGAGTAGCCAAGCCCGGTTGCAGCACCCGATAGCGCGGAAGGTGCGGTCTGAATGAGCTCGGCATCCATGGCTTGGCCAATGACGATCACACTTGTCATGCCCTCTGGCAGATCGTTTGGTTTGGCACCACCGGTGATCGAACTGAAGCGTTCGGTGTAGATCCAGCGCTCGTCATAGGCGGTGATGCCAACGAGGTCTGCGCCGAACACGTCTGCCACCTTCTTGATCTCGTCGGCGGCAACGGCTGGCGACTCAGACGGAAGCTGATCGTCTGGACCATCCCGCAACATCGACAGCGGATCTTGAAAGCCATCACGCCGGCCCTGGTCCTCGTACATCTCGGTGAACACATCGCTGACGTGCCAGGCTGCATTGCGCAAGGCGTAGTCGCGTTGGGTGAACCCGTTGGCCTTTCGCCACTGTTCGAGTGGACGGCGGTACGTGGCGTAGAAGCGCTCCGACTTCTCGTCTCGGATGGATTCGTCCCACCACGAACGAGAGAACACATCGTCGACCTGGCTGAATCGTTCGAAGTCCTCACCGACGTCGAAGGGTTCAGGAGCGGCCATACCGCACGAAGCTACCTGCACAAGGCCGACCTACGCTTTGCGCTGTGCCAGGCGAACTCGCGATCTCGTGGACGCACCTTCCCGTAGAACGCATCGAGATGGGGACAGACGATCCGAGCGCGCCAGACAACGAGCGTCCGTCTCGTCTGGTCAGCGTGCAGTCGCTCGATGTTGGTGAGGCGCCGGTATCGCAGGCCGACTTTGCTTCGTTTGTCGATGCCACCGGCTATCAGACAACGGCCGAGCGACACGGAACAAGCTTTGCTTCCGCCCGTGATACGACGAATCAGACCGACGGACTCACCTGGAATGCTCGCTCTGCTGGCTCGGTCACGCATGTGTCGTGGTTCGATGCAGTTGAGTTCTGCCGCTGGGCAGGGGTGCGTCTCCCCACCGAGGCCGAGTGGGTGCGCATCAACGCGGCCCTTCACATCGCCGGTGATCGGTGGGAGTGGTGCGCCGACTGGTACTCAGACAGCTACTTCCGTGACGAGCAACGAGTGAACCCAACGGGGCCTCATTCGGGTACGCAGCGTGTGTGCCGGGGCGGCGTTGCTCGCTCAACAGCGAGGTTCGGAGCGCCTCCAGATGTGTCTGCCTCAGACCTCAGCTTCCGAGTGGTGCGAGCACCGCAACGTCACGAGAGACCCGAGAGCTGAACAAGTCTCAGCCGTTGTCGGTCGCGGCCGCTTGAGCTCTCGTCACATACTCGGCAGCGAAGGCGGCGAAGCGCTCCTGCAACTCAACAGTGACAACACTTGTGGCGAGTTCGGTGAGTTGACCGACGTCGTTAGTGAGGGCACCGATCTCACCTTCCGGCAGGCCTCGTTCGACGAACGGCTGCCACATGTGCTGCTCAAACACCGCACGAAATCGCTGCGCGATCTCGTCGACTGCCATCGCGAGCGCGTCGTATTCATCGAGGATCTCGGCGACGGGAACGCCGAGCTTGGCAACGGCCGGTCCAATCTCGGCGAACGCTTCGTGCTTCACGACGACGTCTGTGCCATCAAGTTCGACAAGGCCCGTGGCGACCGCTCGCTGCATCTCAGCTTGGCTGAGACCAACTCCCTCAAACCGCTCGACCAACTCGGTGAGCGTCAGACGAATCGGCGCCCGCTCGAGTGTCGGCGCGACAGCACCAACACCAAGCAGGTGATCGAGGGAACGGCCCGCGTTCCACGAGTCGAGCGACTCCTTGATGGCCGCAAGCGAGAACCCGCGAGTTTGGAGATGAGCGATGAGGCGTAGGCGGTCTCGGTGATCTTGGCCGTAGTAACCGACCCGACCTCGCTTGATGGGTGGGGCGAGCAAACCCTTGTTTTGGTAGAGGCGGATCGTGGAGACCGGCAGTTCCGCATCCCGTGCGATCTCATCGATCGTCAGCTCAGATTCATCTCGTTCAGCTTGTTTTGGCCCAGTCGTGTCGCTCACGCTTCCAGTATGCCGCATCTCGTCAACATTTACTTTGCTAATGTTTACTAACATCGTTACAGTGAAGGCATGACCACGCCAGCAGCACCTCAACGCGATCGATGGATCGCCACTGCCGTCGCCGGATTGCTCGTGTGGATTGGCTGGGCCGTTGCCGTTCGCCCGGAGTGGACGGCCGTTCTCTTGCTGCTGTCGCCATTCGTCATCGTGCCGTTGGGGCTCCGGCTCGCCTCGGTCGCGTTGGCCGGCCCACACGCTCCGATGCTTCGACCCCTCGCTCAGGTTGCTCCGCTCATCGCTCTGAGCGCCGCCGTCAGCTTCATCCCAGATGTCGGACCGCTCGCCGCTGTTCTCACAGTTCCCTGGTTGCTCTTCACACTGATCGTTGCCCTACTCGGCGTTCGCCGCATCATGTCGCGGCGATCACTGCTCGACCCAGCGATTGCCGTCGATGCTGGCTTGGCCTTTCTCGCAGTCGGCGGCGCCTGGCTCACAATCAGCCGTGCGGGACTCAACCCGCTTGGCTTCAGCGATGCCATCGTGCAGCTCACCGCCGTTCACTTTCACTACGCCGGGTTCGCACTCCCGTTCGTCGTCGGATTCGTTGCTCGTCACCTCAATCGAGGCATCGCTGTTCCGGCAGCCGTCATTGCTGGCGTCCCCCTCACCGCGATCGGCATCACCGCCGGCGGCAATCTCGAGTGGGTGGCCGCAACGTTCATGGCGCTCGCCGGTCTGGCAACCGCCCTCTTCTTGCTACGGGTCGGCATGAAGGCGAGCGGCGCAGCCCGAAGCCTCACGATCGTGGCTGGCCTCGCGCTCGCTGGTGGTATGTCGATGGCGCTTGGCTGGGCCTGGGCGGTCAAGTTTGGTTGGAACTACCTGGGTCTTGAGGGCATGGCGGCCACCCACGGATCGCTCAACGCTCTGGGCTTTGGACTGCTCGGCCTCGTCGGACTCAACCTGCTCGCCAAGGTTGATGAGCCGCACGAGACAAGCGTTGCCCTCCTCGTCGGGAAGCCCAACGATCGCCACCTCAAGGAACTCGCCGAGCGGGCAGCAAGCCACAACACCACGAACGCTGTTGGACTCCTCAATCGTCCCGTTCCAGACGGCTTCCGGCACAAGGTCTGGCACCGCACCATTGACCACGGCGACTTCGCTCAAGCCACCGCTGCCATCCAACAGTGGGCTGGCCACGAGGAGGCAGGCATCAGCCGATGGCCAGCGCACCCACCGATCGCCGTCGGCGAAACGCTCGGCATCAGCATCCCCGTCGGTCCACTTGCGGTAACCGCGAGTTGTCGAATCGTTGACGTCGTCGACGAACCAAACCGCTACGGCTTCACCTACGCAACACTCCCCCACCATCCAGAGGACGGCGAAGAGAGCTTCATCGTCGAACGCCACGACGACGGCACCGTCGACATCACCGTCACTGCCGTGTGGCGGGCGTCCATCCTCGCCAACCATCTGTGCCCGCCCTTGACCGACTATCTCCAGAGCAGGGCGATCGGCATGTATCTCGATGGCATCGCCACGGGCGGCACAAGCGTCAACGAGGAACTCGTCGCATGCTGACCGAACGAGTGCTTCCGCAAATCACCGGCGTAATCGAACGCCGAATTCTCGTGAACTACCGAGTCGACCCAACGGCGATTCGCTCGATCCTTCCTGCCCTGTTCGAACCCCAGTCGGTCAACGGCTACGCCATCGCCGGCATCTGTCTGATCGAGCTGCGAGTTCGACCAACGTGGGCTCCCAAGTTCACGGGCGTTCGATCACGCAACGGTGCACATCGGGTTGCCGTCACGCTGCCAGACGGCTCCTCCGCCGTTTACGTGCCTCGCCGCGACACCGATTCTCGCCTCAACGTGGCCGTCGGCGGACGTCTCTTTCCCGGAGTCCAGAACCTGGCCGACTTTGAGGTTGACGATCGCGGCGATGCCATCGCCATGTCGTTGTTCAGCCACGACGGATCGACCCGACTCTCGGTAGATACCGAGGTCGCAGACACGCTCCCAGACGACTCGGTGTTTGCTGACGTTGCGCACGTTTCCGACTTCTTCGAAGCCGGCAGCTTGGGGTACTCAGACACCGACACCAGGCACTCTGACACCAAGCACTCTGACACCAAGACATCTGACCCCAACGGGCGATTCGACGGCCTCGAACTTGCCGCCCACAACTGGTCGGTCACTCCCCTGCACGTCCGCCACGCCACGTCATCGTTCTTCGAAGACGCTGATCGATTCCCGCCAGGCTCCGTCTCTCTCGACAACGCACTGCTGATGCGCAACATCCACCACAACTGGATCTCACGCGATTCGCTCGAGACCGGTGCGAGGATCAACAGCTAGAAACCTGGGCCCAAGCGATACTGGGCTCTAGCGATACTGCGCTCTGGCGGTACCGTGCGGCGGTGCCCATCTTGCTCGGCGTCCTGGCCAGCCTGGCCATCGGTATCTCCGACACCTGCGGTCGAGCCAGTGCCAAGCGTGCCGATTCAGTCAGCCACGTGTCGGTCCAGATGTTCGTCGGCGCGATTGTCGCAGTGCCGGTGGCATTGATCCTTGGCAGCCAACTCATCGGCGTCGACGTCATCAAGGGCGCCCTTTCGGGTGTCTCAATCGCGATTGGCCTCTCGATCGTCTACAAGGCCATGAGCGAGGCCTCATCAGCCGTTGTGGCGCCAACCGCAGCCGTGCTTGCCGCCGTGCTCCCCCTTGGCTGGGATCTGATCGGCGGGACGAGACTCTCGACGCTGGCCGGCATCGGTTGCGCCATCGCACTCGTGTCACTTGGCCTCACCACCTTCGATCCCGACCTGGGCGATCGAGTGAAGACTGGTCTGTTCTGGGCAGTGATCGGCGGCACGTTCTTCGGGCTCTCGATCGTGTTCGTCGGCGACACCTCCACCGAGAGCGGCGCCTGGCCCGCCGCTATTCAGCGACTCACCGGCTTCGTGGCGATGATTCCCGTCGCCCGTCAGCGAAAGGTACCGCTCACGCTGCCGCCTGGCGTCCGACGGTTTGGCCTTCTCGGCGGCATCGCGGGCGCTGTTGGCATGGTGGCGTGGGCCATCGGCGCCCAGCAGGGCGACCTCGGAACGGTCTCGATTGCCGCCGCCACCTACCCGGCAGTCGTCGCCGTGCTCACCCTCTTTGACGGTGATCGACTGCGCTGGTGGCAAGGTCTCGGCATCTTGGGTGCGATCGCCGGCACCATCCTTATCGCCTTGTCCTAGGGGCCGCGAGCCACTCATCATGCGGTCAGCGGGCAGGGCCACCCATGCGGTTCGCCAGTCGGCCGATGCCTGAATAGGTAGATCACCCTGCTTGGGTGTTCCTCCCCTCTAGGAATCACGACGGCGCGTCGAATCGACACCCATGGGAAACCAAAGGGGGGATCGCGCCAGCACGTTGACTCGTGACGCAGGCCCGGTCCGAACTGAACTTCACGAACCTCGCCAGTGGGATCGTCGACCAAAGATTGCGGCAGCGCTTCGAGCGCTCATCGCCTTGGTGCCAACACTGGTGTCGTTCACTGTCACCTACATGATTGCGCGGTACCTACCGCCGGAGACCATCGGCGTTCATGCGGTGCTCTGGTGGCTCGGGCTGTCCGCGGCCGGCATCGCCACGCTGCTCATCGTTGATCGAACCGTTCGTCAACTGCTTCCGCTCGTTGCTCTCTTCCGTCTCTCCCTGATCTTCCCCGACCAAGCACCGTCCCGCTTCTCGATCGCCCTTCGCACCGGCACCACCCGCCAACTGCAACGCCGCCTCGAGACCGTTCGCAGGGCCGGATTCCCAGACGACCACCAGCGTCAGGCCGAAGAGCTTCTGGATCTGGTCGCCGCACTGTCTCGCCACGACCGCATGACGCGCGGCCACTGTGAACGAGTTCGGGCCTACACCGACCTGCTCGCAGAAGAGATGAATCTCGACCGGGAAGCAGCGAACAAACTCCGCTGGGCCGCGCTCGCTCACGATGTCGGCAAGGTCTTTGTGTCCGCCGACATTCTCAACAGCCCCGAGACCCCAGTTGGCGACGACTGGGACGAGATCAAGTCGCACACGTGGCTTGGCGACGAACTTGTCGAACCGCTTCGTCCGTGGCTCGGTGAGTGGCTCGATGCGGTTGGTCAGCACCATGAACGCTGGGACGGCGACGGCTATCCGGCCGGCCTTCAGAAGACAGACATTCACCTTGGCGCCCGCATCGTTGCCGTTGCGGACGCATTCGACGTGATGACCTCGCGACGGAGCTACAAGAAGGCCATGTCAGCCCGCCTCGCTCGGGCCGAAATCGCCGAGAACGCAGGGTCGCAGTTTGACCCCGAGGTTGTCCGGGCCCTGCTGAACATCAGCATCGGCCGTTTGCGCTTCGCCATCGGACCTGTCACCTGGCTGCTCAACATTCCGAGCGCCACCACAGCAACCCTCACACCACTGGTGGCCCCAACCGCCACCACCGCGACAGCTGCGACCACGACACTCGCCGCGGCGATCCTCGGCTACGGCCCACCCGTTCCCGAACAGCTGGCCGCGAGCGCCGAGATCGACATTGTCGAGGCCTACAACGAGGTGTTCGAGCCGCCGGTTTCACAGTCTCCGCCTCCAGCCGCAGCTCCGGAAGAACCAGCGCCGACCACGGTGCCCAGCACAACCACGACGGCCCCACCGACAACGACAGCCGAGCCGGCGAAGGATGAGGCGAAACCAGAGCCAGAGCCGACACCGACGGTTCGCTCCCGCGACACGACCACAACGGTGGCGCCAAGCACAACCGCTCCACCAACAACCGCGACGCCAAGCACAACCGCGCCGGCCACCACCGCGCCAACCACCACGGCGGCGCCAGCAAGCACCACATCGACGACCGCTCCTCCCCCGCCAACGATTGAGCTCATCGTGACGTCTGACGACTACATCATCTTCGAAGACGGCGAAGCCTCCTTTGTCATCACCGTGAACGGTCCGAATGCAGACGTCGCTGGTGCCATCGTGCTGAGCCCCCTGCTCGGCACGCTCACGCTGACCGAACTGCCGAGTGGAGCATTTGCCGTTGCCGGCACGACGGACGACCTCTCCGCCCAGGCGAACCCCGACCCGATCCCCGACCATGGCGAGGTTGACGGTGACGAGACCATGTTCGTCGCTACCTACACGCCGCGCGCTGACGAGTCAGGCCTCGACACCATGCAGTTGGAGTTCTGCCGTATCGACTCGTGCCAGACCATCGACCTCAACGTCGAAGTCGCTCCGGTCCAAGACCCACCAACCATCACCCCGATCGACGGCGATGTTGTCATCGTGCAGGGCGAGCCAGTGAGCGTCGCCGTGACCGCCTCTGACTCCGATGGCGACACGTTGTCGTATCGAGCAGAGAATCTGCCGAGCGGTCTTGAGATCGATCCGGAGACTGGTGTGATCAGTGGCGTCACCACCGACGAGCCAGGGGCTGGGACCTTCATCGTGTTTGTGACCGACAGCGGCGAACCGCCAACCACGTCGAGCCTCGACGTTCCGTTCCGCATCGATGCCCCTGTTCCACCACCGTGGCAACAGACACTCATCATCTCCGCCGCACGCCACCACAGCTCGCCCGGCGACGACCTCATCGACGAGTTCGTCGAGATCACGAACGTCAGCGACCAACCGGTCGATCTCACAACGATGCTCTTGCAGGACTACGCGATTGGGGCCGAACGGGACGAGCGGTTCAGGTACTGCGAATTCGTCGATACGTCCTTCAACTTTGCTTTCCCGGCCAATGACATCGACGGCGCAGCATCCACGCTCGAACCCGGTCAGACAGCACGCATCTGGATCTCCGATCCAAACGGCACAAACTTCACGATCGGACACGTCACCGTCACCACCGAGGCCTTTGCGTACGCCGACCAGGCCGACCTCAGCTACGTGATCGAGGAAGCCAACTGGCACAGACTCGACTTGATGAGTGACGACCTGTGGCTTCTGGGTGCGGACGATCACGTTGAGGACTTCGTGCGCTGGCGGACATCGGCCGAGGCCGTGGTTGGTCCGCCACCTGAATGGTGGATCGTTCCGTTCGAAACCGAAGAGGCCTGGGCGCTGAGCGGCACGGGAACCATCGTCGAGTTCGATCACGATCGCTCGCACCGCACCAACTAGGCCAGCCCGACGCGTTTGCGGATGATCGGAGGCCTGCCTCTACGGTGACGCCATGATGGACGAGTCCTCATCCGGCTCGGCCGTTGCCCCACCAGCTATCCCAGCTCGTTCGTGGTGGACGCTAGGAATCACCGCGGCAGCCGGCTTCATGGTGAGCCTTGAGATCACCGTAATCTCGCTGGCCTTCAGCGACATTCAGGAATCGTTCGAAGGAACAACACGGGCGACGCTGTCGTGGATCTTTACCGCCTACAACATCGGCATCGCCGCGTTGCTCTTGTTGGCCGGGTGGGCGGCCGATCGCTACGGCCGCAAAAAGCTCTTCTTGATCGGACTGGCTGTCTTCAGCATCGGTTCGTTGCTGTCTGGGCTCAGCGTTGATGCCCCAACGCTCATCGCCGCTCGCGTCGTGCAGTCGATCGGCGGAGCGATGCAGTTCCCTGCCGGCCTCGCGCTGCTCCTCCCCGCCTTCCCGCCAGAAAAGCGGGGCATGGCGGTTGGTATCTGGGGAGCCACCGGCGCCCTCGCCGCGGCCCTCGGACCACCCATTGGGGCCTTTCTGATCAGCGGCTTCGGCTGGCGATCGGTGTTTCTCGTGAACATTCCCATTGCCGTCCTTGCCATTGCGTTGGGCTGGGTGCATCTCGGGGAATCGAGGGCCGACGACCTGCCAGAGAAGGTTGATGCCATCAGCGTGCCGCTGGCCTCAATTGGTGTTGGCCTCCTTGTGCTTGCCATCGCCCAAAGCGAGTCGTGGGGCTTCGTTAGCCCGCAGGTTTTGCTCACCGTCATTGCCGCCGTCGGGCTCCTGACGGTCTTCGCCATCCGTTCGAATCGACACGAGGCGCCACTGTTCCAACTCGACCTGCTGTCGATTCGGTCCTTCACGGTGAGCATCCTCGGCACGGTGTTCTTCTGCGCCGCGTTCTTTGGTTGGTTCGTCGTGCTGCCGAGCTTCATCCAAGACTTCTGGAACTACTCGATTGTAGAGACCGGCCTTGTGCTGATCCCCGGACCGGCGCTGGCGGCTCTGGTCTCGCCGTTCATGGGCCGGGTGGCTGACGCCCGAGGGGTGCGCATGGTGTTGGTCCTCGGCGGCGTTGCCGGTGCCATCGGCATGATCATGCATCTGACGTTTACGAAGGTCGAGCCAAACCTCGTGCTGGGCATGATCGTGCCCGGTCTGTTCGTCGGCGTTGCCGCCGGCTGCAGCTTTGCCATGTTGGTGGCCGCCACGATGCGCGACGTACCTCCGCAACGGTTCGGCATGGCGGGTGCCGGTCGCACCACGGTCTTTCAACTCGCGATCGCGCTGGGCATTGCCATCGCAGCGGCGATCGTTGGTGACCCAACAGATGCTGATGCGGCACTGTCGGTGTATCGAGTGAATTGGGCCGTGGCCCTATCCTTCTTTGTGGCCCAGGCTGTGGTGTTCTGGGTCGCCTACCCCGACGCGAGCAATGTCGCTCCAGAGGGTCTCTAGCCCTCGCCAGGCACAAACGGGGGAAAGCGCATACGAGGCCCGGCCTCGGCCCAGTCCTGATGGTTGCGCACGTAGTGGTTGGCCACGTCGTTCGCCGGCTGATGGTCCCACGAGACAGCGGGCGCGGTTGCCGTCATCGGCTGGTTCGACATGGCGTCGTGCAGCACGCGGCGGGCTCGTTGAGAATCAAGAACCCGGTCGCGAATGGCATCAGAGTCCCAGCGAGTTACGACCTCAGCGGCAAAGTCGGCCGCCAGCTCAGCGTGGTCAGGATCAGCGGCAAGATTCGTTCGCTCAAGCGGATCGTCTGCGACGTTGTAGAGCAGCGGCTCGTCGGTGTCGCAATGGATGTATTTGTAGGGACCGCGACGAATCATGAACATCGGATGAGACGTCATCTCGGCGGTGTACTCACCCGTGGTCTCATTCACATCATCGTGCCCGCCACTCGCTGACTCCCACAGGCTGCGGCCGCCAATGTCGGCACCCAGATCGGGCCAGGCTCCGCCGTCTGCGCTCCCTTCTGTTGCGATGTCGAGCAGGGTCGGTAGCAGGTCGAGATGCGAGCAGACGTTGGGCACGCTTCGGTTGGCCACGCCTGGGCCCGCCATCACGAGCGGCACACGAGCCGAACGCTCGTGGAACGACATCTTGAACCACACGCCACGGTCACCGAGCATGTCGCCGTGGTCACTGGTGGCAAGGATCACCGTGTTGTCGAGTTGCCCAAGCTCCTCGAGCGTTGCCACCAACTGACCGAGCCAGTAGTCGACGTAGCTCGTGTTGGCGTAGTAGCCGTGCCGAGCCATGCGGGCCTGTTCTTCGGTGAACCCGACGGTGTCGGCTTGAATGCCGTGACGAATACGCAGCGTGTGCGGGTCGGCGGTGGCCACATCGAAGTCGTCTGGCAGATCGATGGCGTCGTGGTCGTACTGGTTCCACCACTCCGGCCGAGCGACATACGGGTCGTGGGGATGAATGAACGACGCACACAAGAAGAACGGCCGGTCATCTGCATCGCGGGCCATGTCGAGCAGCTTGCGCCGTGAGGTGTGACCCACCTCTTCGTCGTAGTCGAGCTGATAGGTCGTCACCGCGTGGCCGGCGTCTTGAAGGACGTCCATGTTGTGATACCACTTGTCGATTCGCTCGTCGGCTTGTTCCCAGTTGGGCGTCCAGGCGAAGTCGGCCGGATAAATGTCGGTGGTCAGCCGTTCCTCAAACCCGTGGCGTTGGTCGGGCCCTACAAAGTGCATCTTGCCAGACAGCACCGTGCGGTAGCCCGAGCGGGACAGGTGGTGAGCAAGCGTTGGTGTTGACGCCGCGAATTCGCTGGCGTTGTCCCAGGCTCCAATGGCCGAGACCGACTGGCCCGCTAGCATCGTGAACCGGGCGGGGGCACAGAGCGGCGAGTGGCAGTACGCAGCGTCAAACCGCGCACCACGAGCCGCCAACGCATCGAGATGCGGGGTCTTGACCACGGGGTGGCCGTAGGTGCCGGTGAACTGAGGAGCGAGCTGGTCGGCCATCACCAGCACGATGTTTGGTTTTCGCATGGGCGCACGGTGGCCGCCCGTTGGGCCAAGTGTCAAGCACTGGCCCGACTGGTGAGAGCTGGTGCTTCTCTACTTCTTCTTGGCCGCAGCCTTCTTTGCCTTCTTGCGCTTGTCGGCTGCAAGCAACCGCTCGTATTCGGCCGCCAGCAACCGCCCGGTATCGCGCTCCTCGGCGATGTAACGGCCAAGCAGTCCGCCAGTGATCGGATCGATGTTCTTGTCGGCAAACATGTTGTCGAACACGTCAGGCTTGCCCTGGACCTTGCCGATCTTGAGGGCCCGGAACTTCTGAAGATCGGTCTTCTTCGAGCCCGCGATCTTTTCGGCCGAGCTCGGACCGGAGGATGTTGGCACCCGCACTTCGTAGCCCAACTCCAGCATTCGCTTGGCGAACGCCACGCCGTGCTCGCCTTCGCGCATGGCGACGAACCGCAACGTCTTGGCGAGCTTCTTGTCGTTCGTCGCGTTTGCCCACGTCGTGAAGATCGGTGCGGCGGCCGTTTCGGCAACAGAAATCGCGTTGAGGAGACCGAGATACGTGGGCTTCGACATGCGCCCAGTGTTGTCGCGCCATCAGTGGCGTGCCAGGCGAACCCGATCAACCGCGGGTTAGGACGGCGTGGGTTCGTCGTCTGCTGCCCGGTCACGGTGCGCGTGTCCGAGCACTTCGATGTCGACCATCAACGTGTTGTGATCTGATCCGCCACCGTCGCCAACGTCGTAGCGACGGAAGGCAATGTCATTCGACACGAGAGCATGGTCGATCGGCAGTCCGACGGGCACGTTGCCGAAGCTCCAGGTGGTGCGCCAGCCCACAGTTCGATGCGGGTCGTGCCACTCGAGATCGCCCAACAGGTTGCGATAGAGCGGTGACGTCGGCGTGATGTTGAGATCGCCGATCACCACGGCGGGGCCGCGGTGGAGCCGAACGAGTTCGACCGTTGTGTCGAGTTGCAGCTCTCGAAGCGCCACCTTGTCGTGGTCTGACCGAGAGGCCGGCAAGTGGAGACCCACCACGAGCACCTCTTCACTGTCCACCTGCATGGTTGCGGCAATCATCGGACGGAAGTCGGGTGACGCTTCGGTTGGCACGGCTGCTTGATCGAGTGGTCGGGTGCTCAAGATGGCCATCCCGCCCCCGACGTGCGTCTCCTGGTCATCCCAGGGTTGGGCCAACACATACGGATAGTCGGTGTCGAGCCGGGCCGTGATCTCGACGAGGTGTTGGCTCGTAGTCTCAGACAACACCACGACATCGGCGTCTTCGTCGTTGATGCGACCGGCGATGGCGTCGTAGTCGGTGTTTGACTGCAGGACGTTGTACTGCATCATCGAAACGACGGCCGCGTCGTCTGCCGTAATCTCTGAATCGACACCGTCAGCGAAGGCGAACCCGGCGAGCTCGACCATGCTGATGCACACCAGCACCACGCCCAGCGCGACCAGACGGGTCTGGACGAAGATCAGCACGCACAGACAAGCGAGGCCGGCGATCAGCAGCTGGACCCGCAAGTTCGACAGCATTTCGAACATGGGATGGGCGAACGCAATGCGGGTGAGCACTTCGATGCCAGCAAGGCCGAGCACGCCAAGACGAGCCCCCACGCCAACGCCGAAGACCAAGGAGGAAGTGATCCGGCAACGGAGGTGCGCCGAACGGCGCACCGACCAATGTGATGGTTTTGTTTTGCTTCGCCGACGAAGGAGGCGAACCAACACCCCTTGAAACCGATCAGAGCGGCCCTTGAGCGTGAGTACGCGGCCGATCCTCGCCAGGACAGTGGGGATGTTGGCGAGGATGCGGCCCATGTCTCCGAACATACGGCCGGAGGTGTGTGGGAGTTGTGCAGACGCCTCGCAGGTTTGATGACCCCGCCGACGAACCGGGAACTAGTGGCGCCGCACCACGAACGTTTCGTCGTTGAACCACAACCCACCGTGACGCTGGAGGGTGTTCTGCGTAGCTTCGATGTAGCGCCCGTCGACCGTCGCTTGTTCAACACGATCGTCTTCGATTTGGGCCACGTAGATGGCCGCGTTCCAAGCCGCAAACAGCGTGGAGGTGCCGATGTTGTTGCCGATCTCGCTCGGCAACGTGTGCATCGAATACCGCAACCGCGACTCACTCAGCGGCAGCGCCATGAGGTCGAAGTTGCGAACGTTGTCACCTAGTTCGTGGTGGAGGGCTCGAAGCAACTCGTGGCGGTCAACGGGGAACGGTTCTTCGTCTGGCCAGATCTCGCGCACCAGGTCGATGCCTGGGTCGTCACCCATCGATTGAATGCCGAGCAACACGCCGTGGCTTCGCAGGCTGTTGCTGAGCGGGCACAGAATCTTCGACACCTTGAAGTCGGCGGAGACGCGAGAGCGCCAGGGCTGTGAGGCCAAGATCAGGTCGTAGTCGGCACGTGGCTCATCACGGCGAGGAATCACATTGTCGAGGGCGAACTTCTGGTCCTTGCGATACACCACGAGCACCGCTGGCGTCTCGTAGAGCAACGCTCCCGTCTTCTCGCTCACCTTGACCCGCCAGTTGTCAGTGAGGAAATCGTCGAGCGAGCGCAGTTGGTCGCCGAAGCCATACGAACCATCGCCCTCGAGCTCGACGTATTCGAACACCATCCGGGCTTGCTTCTCGGCCGAGTTCGGCGTGAGCGTCGGTGACTCTTTGAAGTTGAGATTGGTGAGCACCGCAACGGTTTGCGGGTGTTCTACGAAACGATCAGGCAGCTTGTCGAGCGTGAGCCGCACGTCTTCCAGGCTGATTTCCTTGCCCGTCACCAACAGCGGGATTGTGGGGAACCGCTGATGCATTGCCCGCATCAAGTGAGACAGCACCGTGCCGTCGCCAACACCAGCATCAAACAGGCGAAGCGCCGGCGGCTCGGGGTGCAAGGCGCCAAGCTCGCGAGCGGCCCGCTCAGCCACTCGCCACTTCTCATCACAGGTCGTGACGAACGTCAGATACTTCTGCCGGCTGTCGTAGAAGCGAAGGGGTCGCTCATCGGCAGTACTGCCTTGTTGCGTGCTGGCTGGTTCTGTCTCGGCCACGTCGAAACTCTACGATCCGTCGTCAGACAGCCGCTCGATGTCCTCGGACGACCACCCAACCTCGCTCAACACCTCGTTGGTGTGCTGACCGACCCGAGGCGCGTGTTGCGCCACCTCACCCCAGGGCCGAGAGGCAAACCGCACCGGGTCGCGCACCACGCGATACGGGCCTTCGAGTGGATGTTCGTCAACCTCGACAAGACCAACGGCTGCGAAGTGCGGGTCGTCTTCGAGATGTTCGAGTTCAACCACCGGCACGCACGGAATCGAGTGGGTCTCGCACACCTCCATCCACTCTGCCGTGGTCTTCGTTGCTGCGAACTGATCGACCAGCCCATAGAGCTCATCGACGTGATCGATGCGGCCGTTCACCGTGGTGAAGCGGGGGTCGCTTGCCAAGTCGGGCTCTCCCACAACCGTGAAGAAATCGATGTAGTTCGCATCGGTGTATGGCATAAGGCAGATCCAACCATCGGCTGATTGTCGAGGCCGACGGTTCTTGGTGCGAAGCCGCTGGTAGCTGAACGGCTCTTCCTTTGGCTCAAACGTGTGGCCGTTCAAGTGCTCGACAAGATTGAACGCGGCAAGCGATTCGGCCATCGGTACCTCGATGTGGTCTCCCTCACCGGTGGTGGCCTTGCGATACAGCGCGGCGTTGATGGCGTAGACGATGTGCAGCGCCGTGATCTTGTCAGCGACGATCGATGGCATGAACGCCGGGTCGTCGCCCTGCCAACTGAACATCGAGGCCAACCCGGACGCCGCTTGGATGACGTCGTCGTAGGCGGCACGCCCGCCATATGGACCGTCTGTGCCGAAGCCGACGGCCGAGCAATAGATCAGGTCGGGCTTTACCGCCCGCAAGTCATCGGGGGCAAAGCCAAGCCGAGCCAGGGCAGCAGGGCGCATGTTGGAGACGAACACATCGCCCGTTCTCACGAGATCGAGAAGCGCCTTCTTACCGAGCTCAGACTTCAGATCCAGCTGCACACTGCGCTTCTGTCGATTCAGGTTCAGCGTGAAGCCGCTCATGCCGGGCGAACGCTTTGGCTCGAACTCTCTCATGAAGTCGGGGGCGGGACCCTCGACCTTGATGACGTCCGCCCCGAGGTCACCCAGAATGCGCGCCGCGAGGGGTCCCATTACGACATTGGTCAGGTCGATAATTCGTACGCCCGCGAGGGGGCCGTCTGCGTGAGCCACGCCGGTCATGGTGTCACCATTGCAAGAACGTTTCGATTCGGCGATGTGACTGACGCCCGCAAGCTTCGATGTGGCACGCTTGGCCCGATGAAATTCGCAGGAGGGGTTTCGCTACCAAAGCGCATCGTGGTGTGCCTGCTTGTCGCGGTCCTCGCGCAGCTCGTTGCGATACCAGCACCTGCGGATGCGGTGGCAGAACCAGAAACGTGTCCCGAACTGACCGATTCGGTCGAACGCCTCTACGAGGCGTACTTCCTCCGGGCTCCTGATGCCGCCGGGTACGACTACTGGCTCACCCAATACGCATCCGGCCAACGCGATCTTCCCGGCATCTCATCGTTCTTCGCCGAATCGGCCGAGTTCGATGCTCTCTACGGCGCCCTCACCGATCGCGAGTTCGTCGAACTCATCTACACGAACGTGTTGCGCAGAGGGGCGGACGAAGAGGGCCTCACCTATTGGACCGGCCGCCTTGCCACCGAGAGCCGCGGCACGATCATGCTGCTCTTCGCCGAGTCACCGGAGTTCGTGGCCCTCACGATGACCGCTCCCCCGCAAGCCGGCTACTACAGCTGGCCGGCCCCCGGTTTCACCTTCGAGTGCCCGCCGCTTCCCGAGCTCTTTGTGATCACCGACTCGGTGATGCTCGGCATGGGCCCGCAGTATCGAGACACGATCAAGCAAGTTCCGCAGCGTCTCCAGGACAACTACCGCCTCACCTTCGACGGCAAAGATCAGAAGTGGGCTGAGGTTGGTGGCTCCGGCTGCCGTCCCATCTCGGCTGGTGCTCAGGTGATGAGCACCTATCCCGATCGCCTCGACGGGATCGTGATCATCGGCCTTGGCTACAACCAGTTCAACGACGAGGAGCACAAGCCCTCGATCGACAACATGGTGGCCATGGCTCCTGATGCCGAGCTGATCGTGTTGGTCACGCTGCGAGAAGACGGCGTGTTCTCTCGGCGCTACCCGAGGGCCAACGACTACATGCGCAGCCTCGCCGCCAACGACGAACGCATCATCATCGCCGACTGGGCTGCTGCTGCCGGAGGTCGAGACGACCTCACCTATGACGGGCTGCACCTCACCCCGCTTGGCGCGCAGACCTTCGCTGACCTCCTCGTCGGCTCCATCTCAGCCGCACGCCCCGATCTATAGACCGAGGCAACAAGGGCTCGTCGCTAGGGAGCGACGGTGAACACAAAGTGATCGTTCATCGATTCCTCGACGGTGTGGATGTGGTCGATGTACGCAGGGAAGCCGCCGTTGTAGTTGCCGTCTTGGCGACGGTTCTCTTGCCCTTCGAAGTTGTAGTAACCGGGCGTGCACTCGGCGTTTCGATTGGTCTTGCCTCGGTGCGAGATCACCTCGTTGACCCAGCTCTCTTCACTGTCACGAGTGACGTCGATGGTCTCGAACCCGCCGCTCCGGACCGCCGCGATCGAGTTGGCAATGTGATCGCCCTGCACCTGCAAGAGATCGGTGAGGTTGAACTGGAACGATGCCTGGTAGCCACCCATGATGAACATGTTCGGGAAGCCTTGGGTGTGGATGCCGAGCAGGGTGCGAATGCCTGAGGAGTACTTGTCGTCGAGGTCGAGTCCGCCCTCACCGATGATCTTGTTGTAGATACCGGTCTGCTGCACCTCAAAGCCCGTGGCGTAGATCAGCAGATCAACCTCATACGTCTCACCTTCAAACATCGGGCCCTTCGGTCCGATCTCGGTGATGCCCTTGCCCTTGGTGTCGACCAGGTGCACGTTTGGTCGGTTGAACGTGGGCAGGTAGTCGTTGTGAAAGCACGGCCGCTTGCACATGAGCATGTACCAGGGCTTGAGCGACTCAGCGGTGTCTGGATCGTCAACGATCTCGTCGATCCGACGATGAATCCGCATCATGGCGTCGATGTTGGCGTTCTCTTGCCGGCGAATCTTCTCTTCGCGTGTGATGCCCTTCAGGTTGGCTCGACGCTCAACCTGAGCCCGCTGCTTCTCGATGATCTTGGCCCGACGCTTGGCCTGCCACCCCGGCTCGAGCCGGTTGGCCCACTCTTCGTCGGTCTCCCAGTCGTCGCGGATGTCGATTGAGGACGGCGTGCGTTGGAAGACATACAACTCCTTGGCCACCGCGCCGACGTTTGGCACGATCTGCACTGCGCTCGCCCCAGTGCCGATGATGCCAACACGGAGGTCGGCCAACTTTTCGAGCTCGGAGCCCGTGATGTCGTAGTCCCACCGGCTGGTGTGGAACGAAATGCCTTCGTAGGTCTCCATGCCGGAGATGCGAGCCAGCTTTGGCTTCGACAGCGTGCCGTTGGCACACACCACGAACTTGGCGCGCATCGTGTCGCCTCGATCGGTGCTGAGGATCCAGCGGTTCGTCTCGTCGTCCCAGCGAGTTTCCGTGACAGTCGTGCCAAAGACGGCGAGGTCGTAGAGGTTGTAACGCTCGGCGATGCGTTGGCAGTGAGCGAGGATCTCGGGCCCGCCCGCGTAGTGGCGGGTTGGGACGTATTCCATCTCGTCAAGCAGCGGCAGATAGTCGTAGGCCACCACATCGCAGGCCACGCCCGGGTAGCGGTTCCAATACCAGGTACCGCCAACGTCGGCGCCACGCTCAACGATGCGAATATCTTCGACACCCCGCTCCCGCAGACGAGCGGAGGTGAGCAGTGCTGAGAAGCCACCACCGATGAACAGCACTTCAACTTCGTCATCGATCGGATCACGCTCTGGCAGCTCTGTCGCGTACGGATCGCGTTCGTAGTCTGCGAACTCACCTTCGGCCGCCATGTACATATCGCTGCCGGGCGGCCGGTAGTCGAGTCGGACGTCTCGCTCGGCCGCGTACTTGGCCTTGATCTCGTCGTAGTACTCCTGCGGCTTCCGTTCCTTGCGGTCGGTCACGTCGAAGTTGGTGGGATTTACCGGTTTGTCGTCTGGTCGATCGTCAGCCATCGAAGAGTGTCCTGCCATCGTTGGGCGGTGCCCGTGGGCCGAACGGTGTGCTGGGCCCTCATCGACGAGAGTACGTGACAGCCCTTTCAGCGACCAAGATCGCCAGACCCAGCCCCGAGCGTCGATTGTTGTCCAGCTCGAAACTGTTCAAGCCACGTGGAAGGCGCTAGCCCGGCCACCCGGCGAAAGAACCTGGTGAAGTTCGACAGCTCGTCGAAGCCAAGCGCCGCCGCAACGTTCGTCACCGTTGCCCCTGGCAGGCTCAGCAGCCGTTGCGCAGCCAGACACGTTGATCGATCAATCAGTTGCTTCGGAGACGAGGCGGCTTCCGCCCGACACGTTCGAGCCAGCGACCTCGTCGAACATCCGAGCTCACGAGCGAAGTGTTCTACGGGCCGGCCTCGATGTTCGTCTGACTCAATGAGTCGTCTGAAGTCGTCGTAGAGCGCGGCTGTCGTTGTCTTGCTGATGTTGGGGTCGACATCGAGACCAAGGCACGACACCACCAACTCACGAATGATGCCGAGGGTGCGGACGGAGTAGAGGTCGGATTGACGCTCGTGCATTGCGAGGTCGAGGACAGGTTGCAGATCATCGAGTTGATCAGCCGTGAGTCGGCGTGTGTTCGGACCGGGCCGCCACTCACGCTGCTGCCCAATCGGGCCGAGCAGAATCAGCAGCGCCTCATACATCGGCTCGAGCTGCCATCGATGCACCTGGCCCGGCCGAACATGCAAAATCTGTTGCGGGTCGAGCGGCGTTTCGATCAGATCGACCTCATGTCGGCCACGACCAGCCGTGCAGATGATCACCAGGTCGAACTCGACTCGCTGTAGTGCGGAAAGTTCGTCGATTCCTCGCCGCTCAAGGAGGCTCTGCAACGTAAAGACCTCAAACGGCATCCCAACCGACCGAGGCCGATAGGGCATCACGAGTGGTTCGCTCGTTGTTCTTGTCTGATTTTGACTAGTCATCTGTCTGGTTTCGCCATTGGCCACAAGAGCTACTCGGGTGAGACTAGAGAACGAAGAACCGCCCCACACACGTACGAAGTGAGTCTCAAAATGACCAAGAAGCTCGACAATGCAAAAGCGCTCTACATAGAGGGCATTCGCGACGGCAACGCCGTTGAGGCCATCAACGAGTACACCGGTGACCGCTACACGCAGCACTCAACAGGCGTGCGAGATGGCGTTGACGGATTCATCGAGTTCTTTGAGGCCTTCCTCGAGAAGAACCCGGTCCGCGACATCAACGTGGTGCGGGCCATTGAAGACGGAGACTTCGTGTTCATGCACGTCTCGCAATCGCTCAACAACGGTGAAGCGAAGTGGATCACCATGGACATGTTCGAGACCGACAGCAACGACCGCATCATCGAACACTGGGACGTGATTGCTGAGTGGGTCGACGAGACCGTCTCTGGCCACTCGCAGATCGACGGGCCCGCTGAGGTAACCGACCTCGACAAGACAGAAGAAAACCGCGCCACAGTGCAGCGCTTCATCGACGAGATCCTGATTGGCGGTGGTCAGAACTTCACCGACTTCATCTCGACCGAGACCTACATCCAGCACAACCCTCTCGTGGGCGATGGGCTGGAGGGATTCGGTGCGTTTGTGGCCGAGCTCGCAGCCGACGGCAAGGCGATGGTCTACAAGTACGTCTACAAAGTGCTTGCCCAGGGCAACTTTGTCGTGGCCTACAGCCTTGTGCAGATTGGCGACGAGGACTTCGCCGTCTTTGACGTGTTCCGTCTCGAGGACGGACTGATCGTCGAACACTGGGACACGATGGAACCGCTGCCTCGGGGCGACGCACTCGTCAACCAGGGCAAGTTCTAGCCCCACCTCGCCTCCCTCAAAGGGGCGCCAATCGGGGCCGGTCACTAAGGTCCGGCCATGAGTGATGCAACGGTGCGACCCCTTGATGGGGTCCGAGTTCTCGACATGTCACGTGTGTTCGCCGGACCCGTCGCCGGCCGGATCTTGGCCGACCTTGGTGCCGAGGTCGTCAAGGTCGAACCTCCGGAAGGCGACGTCACCCGGTTGTGGGGTCGCCCGGCGGCCGGACTGTCGACGTACTTCACCCAGCAGAACCTGGGCAAGCAAGACATCTGTATCGACCTCCACAAACCGGAGGGCCGCGAGCTTGTCACCGAGCTCATCAAGCAGGCCGATGTGCTGGTCGAGAACTTCCGTCCCGGTGTGATGGCTCGCTTCGGTCTCGATTGGGACAGCGTCAACGCGATCAACGACAAGCTCATCATGTTGTCAATCAGCGGCTTTGGTCAGACCGGGCCTGAGGCGCAACGCGCGGCCTACGCCTCGGTGATCCACGCCGAGGTCGGCCTCATCGAACAACACGTCGGCCCGGACGATGACATCGGTCTCGACGTGTCGTTCAGCGCCGCCGACGTGTTGTCTGGCATGCACGGTGTGATCGCGGTGCAGGGTGCACTTCGGGTGCGTGAGACGACGGGCGTGGGCGAACACATTGATCTCGCCATGGTCGATGCCATGGCCTTTTCGAGCGACAACATCCAGAACAGTCTCGACAACCGCTTCGCCGAGAAGAAGAGCGGCGAGGTCTATCGCACCGCGGCCGGCCCCTTCTGCATCCCCGGCGGTCTGCGTTGGATCTGGCATCAGATGTCGAAGGTGCACGGGTTGGTTGACCCGACACCAAAGGACGCCCCGGTCGACGAGAAGATTGCCAATCGGCGACTGCTCATCACCGACCACTTCTGCTCACTCGCCGATCGCGATGCCGTGATCGAGTGCCTCGACGCTGCCAACCTCGCCTGGGGCGAGCTGCGGGAACTGCGCGGGGTTCTCGAATCACCAACGATGCAGCATCGGCAGACAGTTGCCGAGATCGACAACCGCGATGGCGGCACTCGTCCCGTCATTCGCACGCCATATCGGGTGCAGAACAGAAGCAACGAGGACATCGGCGTTGCCCCGTTCCGAGGCGAGCACAACACGTCGGTGCTTGGTCGATGGCTGAACTACGACGCCAACGCCGTTGAGGCGCTACGCGCCGCCGACGTCTTGTTGAGCGACGAGTGGGCAGACGCGGCAGAAGAGGCATCACCATGAGCGAACTCGATGCCGCCGTGCAGCGACTGATCGACGAGTCAGACCTGCGCGATCTCATCCACCGCTATGCGTTCGGCCTCGATCATCAAGATTGGGAGCTGTGGCGTTCGGTGTTCACCGACAACGTGCACTTCGACATGAGCGACTTCTCTGGCGTGGCTTCGCCAGACCCCGTGCCCGTCGAGGCTCCCATCAAGGCAATGACGCGCATGTTTGCGGAGTTTGACTGCACCCAGCACTTCATGGGTTCTCACCGCTACGACATCCGCGGTGACGAGGCCACCATCACCGCCCACATGCGGGCCGAGCACTGGCTGACCAACGCGTTGGGCGGCGACAAGTACACGATGTTTGGCACGTACACAGACGAGTGCATTCGCACCGACGACGGCTGGAAGGTGCACTCCGTGACGTTGCGCATGATGCGCCAAGAAGGCAACAAGTACGTCATGGATTTGGCGACAAAGCGAGGCCGAGACAAGGCCGCGGCGGCCAAAGCAGCTCGAACAGCAAACGAACAGGACCCCTCATGACCGACGGATTGAACAGACTGGCCAGCAAGGTCGCCATCGTGACTGGCGGCGCCAGCGGCATCGGAGCCGAGACGGTCCGCCTCTTTGCTAACGAGGGCGCCAAGGTGCTCATCGCCGACATGAACGAGGAGGGTGGCCGGGCGTTGGCCGACGAGTTGGGAGACGCCGTCGCCTTCCAGAAGGTGGACGTCACCCTCGAACAAGACGTGGTCGACGCCGTCGCAGAGGCAACCGATCGCTTCGGCTCGCTCGACATCATGTTCAACAACGCCGGATTCGGTGGTGCGCTCGGACCGATCGACACCACGTCGGTCGAAGACTTCGACATCACCTTCGACGTGCTGGTGAAGGGCGTGTTCCTCGGCATCAAACACGCCGCCATCGCCATGAAGCCGCAGGGTTCTGGCTCGATCATCAACACCGCATCAGTCGCCGGCCTCCAGGCTGGCTACTCGCCCCATCTCTACAGCGTGGCCAAGGCCGCCGTCATCCACCTCACGAAGACGGTCGCCCTTGAGCTCGGCGAACATGGCATCCGTGTGAACGCCATCTGCCCGGGGATCATCGCAACACCTCTTGCGGCCGGTCATCCGAAGACCACCGACGAGCAACTGGGCAAACTGAAGAAGGCGCTCGGCAAGGGGCAGGTGCTAGGCCGTATTGGCGACCCGAGCGACATCGCCTACGCCGCTCTGTGGCTTGCCGGAGACGAATCGACCTTCGTGACCGGGCACGCCCAGGTGGTTGACGGTGGCGCCCACGCCGGACGCAAGTGGTCAAAGCAGGGTGACTGGATCACGGCGGAGCGGCCCATCAAGATGTACCGCCCCGAGGGCCGCTAGGGCCTTAGGAAAGGGCGATGCCTCGATAGTCGTTCGCGGCAACATCGTCGATGGTGGCGGCGTAGCGAGGGGCACCACCGAAGTAGGCCTGGTACCGGACCTTGCCCTCCCGATGGCCCCGTTGGCGGCCTTCCACGTTTGAGTTGTAGCCGGTGAACCAACCCTTGCTGTCGCGCAGCAGCAGTCGCTCATGGGCCTTGATCACCTGCTTCTGCCAGTCCGCCTCCGCATCGGGTTCGGCCTCGAGTCGCTCGTGTCCGTTCGCTCGAGCGTGTTCCAGTAGTCCGGTTACCCAGTCGACGCCCTTCTCGATCGCGCGAGGGAAGTTCGTGGAGCCCGAGACGCTTTGTGGACCGGCGACCATCAGCAAGTTGGGGAAGCCGTTGGTGAGCACGCCGAGATAGGTGGTTGGTCCGTCGCCCCAACGTTCGCCCAGCGTCACGCCATTGGTGCCGCGAATGTCCATGCGGTCATAGGCGCCGGTGATGGCGTCAAAGCCGGTGGCGTACACGATGAGGTCGAGGTCGTAACTGTGATCGCTGGTCTCGATACCGGATGCCGTCATCCGCTGGATCGGCGTTTCGGTGACATCAACCAACTCAACGTTCGGTTGGTTGTAGACCTCGAAGTAGTTGGTCTCGAGAGGTAGTCGTTGCAGACCAAACCCATGGTCGGTGGGGATGAGCTTCTCGGCAATAGCGGGGTCATCAACCCGCTGGCGGATGCGGTCCGCGATGTAGTCGGAGATCTCACGATTGGCTTCTGGCTCGAGGAAGATCTCAGCAAAGTTCGCAGCCAGGATGGCGAAGCCAGACTGGGTGTAGAGCTCGTCCCAGATGGCTCGACGTTCGTCTGGCGTCTTGTCCCAGAAACCCCAGAGCGGCACGTGCTCGAATCCACCGCCGGAAGCGGCGCAGTTCGCAAAGATCTCGGGGTAGCGGGCTCGAATCTCCGCCATCTCCTCCGCGGAAATCGGCCCGTTGTTCAGGGGCGTGCTCCAGTTGGGACGGCGCTGAAACACCTTCAGCTCAGCGACCTCTGGAGCGATGGCCGCAATCACTTGAATGCCGGTCGCTCCCGTGCCGATCACGCCGACCCGTTTGCCCGCGAGCTCGACCGGCTCCTTCGGCCAGTGGAAGGTGTGAAAAGACGGCCCAGCGAAGTCGTCCATGCCTTCGTAGCTGGGCATGGTGGGAGCAGACAGCGGTCCGAGGCTCGCCACGACGAACCGAGCTGTGTACCGGTCACCGTCGGCCAATGAGATCTGCCACAGCCCGGCCGCCTCGTCCCACGCCAGCTGCTTGACCTTGGCGCTGAACCGCATGTGTTGACGCAGCTCAAACTTGTCGGCGACATAGTTGAGGTAGCGCAGATTCTCTGGCTGGGCCGAAAACCGTTCCTTCCAGTGCCACTCATCCAGGAGTTCTTGGGAGAACGAGTAGCCGTACGTGTAGCTCTCGGAATCGAACCGACAGCCGGGATAGCGATTTCGATACCACGTGCCGCCGAGATCGTCGTCGGCTTCGAGCACCTCGGCATCGAAACCAAGGTCGATGAGCCGCTTGATCTGGTAGATGCCAGATACGCCGGCACCAATCACCACAACGTCTCGATGTTGTTCAGCCATGCAGAACGATCATGGACGCGACGAGCCCCGACAACCGCATCGGGCTGCCGGGGCTCTGCGTTGAATTCGATCGACTGGCTCTATCGAATGGCTAGAGCGCGCCGAGCGCTGCGTCGTAGTCCGGCTCGTTGGCGATCTCGGAGACCAGCTCGGAGTGGACAACCTGGCCATCGCCGTTCACCACGACGACAGCGCGGGCGCAGAGACCTTCGAGCTTGCCGTCTGACATGGCCACGCCAAAGTTCTCGAGGAACTCAGGGTTCTTGAACGTGGAAGCCGTCTTGACGTTTTCGAGGCCTTCGGAACCGCAGAAGCGGCCCTGAGCGAACGGAAGATCGGCTGACACGCAGAGCACCGTGGTGTTGTCGAGTGAGCTGGCCTTCTCGTTGAAGGTGCGCACGCTGGTGGCGCAGGTCGGGGTGTCGACGCTCGGGAAGATGTTGAGCACCAGGTTCTGGCCCGCGAAGTCAGCGTTTGACATCGCAGACAGATCGCCACCCGTGAGGGTGAAATCGGGAGCGGCCGAGCCGGCTGCCGGAACCGTTCCACTCGTGTTAACCGGGTTTCCACCGAGGGTGATTTCTGCCATGAAGTGCTCTCTTTCGAGTGAATACGAGAATTGAGTTACGTGGTCGAATCTACCGGCACAGCACTAGCGGGCCGCAAGCCGGGTGACAGGCAGATGCAACGTGAGGTTCTCGGCGCTGTGGGTGGGGTCGGCGTCCCACACTTCGAACGTCGGGTGATTGGTGGGCTCAAAGCCGCTCGTCGGTAGCCACTGTTCGTACAGCCAATCGAGCGCGCGCATCTCCATCGCCACCAGTTCGTCGATACCAGACGCCCGCAGATCGAGCCTCGCCACGGTCATCGATGGCAGTTCAAGAGCGCTCAACGGTGGCTCAATCGGCCCGGACGTGGCGCCCAACACAACGCCGAGGTTGTAGTCGCACTGCTCGGCCGGCACGAAGTCTGGATGATCCCAGGTGAATCCGAGCCAGGCCGATGGTTCCAGACTGCGTTCCCGAACGAGTGTTGACAGTTGTGCCAGCCCATCGGCGACCCGAGTTCCTTCATAGGGGTTGTTCACTCGCAGGTAGGCGAGCGAGCGAGCCTGCACTGGGTCGAGCACCACGTCGAACGCATCGAGCTCGGTCTGACTGGTCTCGTCGATCGCCGGTCGACGGTCGCGATACCAGCTCGCTCTCGTGAGCTGGGTTGCCTCGTGATGCGCGGCATGGTCGAACATGCTCGGCGGCATGCCGTATCGCTTGCGGAATGTTCGGCTGAAGTTTGACGAGCTCCCGAAGCCGCACCGAATGGCAATGTCGGTAAGCGAGAGATCTGGTCGTTGAGCCATCAGTTGACGGGAACGATCAAGACGCACCCGCGTGACCGCATCGGTGAGCGTTAGGCCGGTGACTGCTTTGAAGATCCGATGAAAGTGAAACCGAGAAAAGCCGGCCTCGGCCGCCAGTCGCTCGAGGCTCAGGTCGCCAGCCGGATCGCTCTTCATGTGTTCGACAACTCGGCTAACCCGGCTCTCGTACTCTGCCTGGCTCACGAGCCCAACCTAGGGGCGAGCCATCCATCCGGCTCGCCGGCGAGCGTGTTCCGCAAGATCTGGCAAGACGGCCCTACCCCGTCGGCCATACGGTCTCCACACGAGCTGGCCCTCCAACGGGGCCAGATCAACGCCAGTCACACCAACGACAGTCACACCAGAAAGAAGCGAATCATGGACCTTGGAACCTTCTCCGTCAGCCTCAACGTGGCCGACCTGCCCGCCTCACGGGCCTTCTACGAGACCTTCGGCTTCTCATCGGTCGGTGGTGACGAAGAGAACTGGATCATCCTGTCGAACGACACAACAAACATCGGTCTCTTTCAGGGGATGTTCGAGAACAACATCATGACGTTCAACCCCACCGATGCCCGGGCCATCGAGAAGGTTGCGCTCGACGCTGGCCTCGAACTCCAGCTCCAGACCGAAGGCGACTCTGGTCCGGCCCACTTCGTGTTGCAGGACCCCGACGGCAACACCGTCATGTTCGACCAACACGAGTAGTCAGCGCCCGAACGCCGCCAACTCTGTGGCGAGCGCAGCCCGGTACTCGCCGATCCGCCGCACCTTCAGGTCTTCGTACCCACGGACAAGATCGGGAAGTGATGCGATGCGAACGGCGTGATCGTGATTGTTGGCGTTCAACGACGCGAGCAACGTGTCGATCACCTCGAGGTAGTCGTCAACCAGCTCACGCTCGAGCTTGCGCACCTCAGCTCGACCAAACGGATCGAGTTTGCTCCCCCGCAGCTTCTTGGCCGTGGCCAACGCTCGAATGCCGGGGGCGGCCCACGCACCGATCGAGATCTTGCTGTCCATGCCGAGGGCACGAAGCATTGGCGGGTGCAACCGGTAGCTGAGCGCTCCACCGTTGGCCACTGAGCGGGCCTCGGCGAGACCTTCTTCGCTCAGCATCAGTCGAGCCACCTCGTACTCATCCTTGTACGCGGTGAGCTTGTGCAGGTGCACGGCGACGGCTCTCGTCAATCGATCAGAGTCGAGCTCGACCTCGGCGGCCGCCACTCGCTCGACAACGTCGAGGTAGTCGCTCGCCGTTGCTTCATCTTGGAAGCCAATGAGGTCGGCCGCGAACCGGACCAGCTCCGCGTGTGCGTCGCTGCCTGCCTCGGCCAACGCATCGATGCGATTCCGAAGGGCCAGGCTGACGTCCGGTTGAGCGAGGGCCTCTGGCCCACTTGTGCGCTCGGCCACCACGGCGGCAACGGCTGACGGGTCAGCGATCTGGGTTCGACCCCAGGCAAAGGCAGCCAGGTTCTTCTCGACGGCAACGCCGTTGAGTTCGATGGCTCGCTCGAGCGATCTGGGGGTGATCGGCAGCGCTCCGGCCTGCACCGCCATACCAACCACAAACATGTTGGCCAGCACCGCATCGCCGAACAGAGCGGTGGTGATGACTTCTGCGTCGGCCCAGTGCTGCTGGTCGGCCCGAGTGTCCGTGCTCAGTAACTCAACGAGCTCGGCTCCGGTCGGTGCGGCGAGCTCCGGGCTGGTGATCTGGGCCCCCGTTGGTGTTGGGCTGAGCGAGCCGACGGCCACGGTGCGGTCAGGTGAGCAGACCAAGCGGCCTCGTTCGGTGGCTGCCACCAGCTGATCACAGGCCAACAGCAGGTCGGCCTGGGCCTCGCCCAGGCGGTTGGTGTGGTTGGCGCCACTGCGTGAGAGTCGCACGTCGCTCACCACGGGGCCCGCCTTCTGCGAGAGTCCAATTTGATCGAGGCCGCGCACGTCGTAGCCGTCGAACATCGCAGCCGTACCGATCACCTGCGACACCGTGACAATGCCGGTGCCACCAATGCCGGTGATGCGCATGGCAAAGCGGTTGTCGTCGACGATCAACGTTGGTTCCGGACTCTCCGGCGCCGCGGGCACGGCAAGCGAAGCGTTCGCGGCATCGGCCGGCACAACGGTCATGAACGACGGGCAGTCGCCCTCGAGGCACGAGAAGTCGAGGTTGCACGTGGTCTGGTTGATCATCGTCTTGCGACCAAACGGCGTGTCGGTCGGCTCGACAGAGAGACAGTTGCTCACCTGGCCACAGTCACCACAGCCTTCGCAGATTCGAGGGTTGATCACCACACGTTCGTTGGGCGGGGCCACCTTGCCCCGCTTGCGAGCCCGTCGAAGTTCTGCGGCACATTCTTGGTCGTGGATCAGCACCGTGGTGCCCGGTGTTGCCGCTAACACTTCTTGCGCTTCGATCAGCCGAGTGCGGTCCCACACGTCGACACCCGCCGGAAGCGAGATGCCTCCAATCCGACGTTGGCTGTCGCCGGGAAACGGAACGACCTTGCCGTACTTCTCGGGTTCGTCGCTCGTGACGAGCACACGGCTCACACCATGGGCCAGCAAGGAAGTGGTTACCTCTGACACCGACGCTTGACCCTGTGGATCTTGGCCGCCCGTCATGGCCACGGTGCCGTTGTAGAGCAGCTTGTAGGTGATGTTGACGCCCGAGGCGACGGCGGCCTGAATCGCGAGTTGCCCCGAGTGGAAGTACGTGCCGTCGCCCAAGTTCTGGATGAGGTGGTCGCGATTGACGAAGTCGCTCATGCCGATCCACTGCGATCCCTCGTTGCCCATGCAGGTGAGCCCTGCGATGTCACCAACTCGGTCGGGGTCCATCAGCAGCGTCATCGTGTGGCAACCGATGCCGGCACCGATCAGCGAGCCTTCTGGTGCCTCGGTGCTGCGGTTATGTGGGCACCCAGAACAAAAGAAGGGAGCTCGCTCCGTCTCGCTCACCAGCGGAATGAGCTGGCGCTTTCGTTGCTCGGGCACAAGTCGCTCGGCGAGGCGGGGAGACAACACGGTGCGCAATGGGGCGAGCAGGCCGTCTGCGTCGAGCGCGCCGTGATAGTTGAGGAGCGGCCGGCCCAATTCATCGGTTTTGCCGATCACCTGAGGACGATTGGTCTGGTGGTAGAGCGCGTCTTTGATCAGCGACTCGATGCTCGGCAGTTTCTCTTCGATCACAAAAAGCGTGTCGAGGCCATCGGCAAACCGTCGGACCGTGTCTGGGTCGAAGGGAATCGGCATCTGCAT
>CALLGK010000144.1 GCA_938009905.1 uncultured Acidimicrobiales bacterium
TGCCTTGTCGTTGGCCCAACAGAAGCCGAGACCGGGCGGCACCATCATTCCCTTTTGGGACGCAGCCACGGTGACGTCGACGCCCCACTCGTCCATCTCGAACGGTTCACATGCCATCGACGCGATGCAATCGACCATGAAGAGCGCGGGATGCCCGGCTCGATCGATCGCGGCGCGAAGCTCAGCAATATCGTTGCGCACCGACGTTGCGGTGTCGGTTTGCACGCACATGATCGCCCGAATCTCGTGATCGGTGTCTGCCGCCAGACGAGCCTCGAGGGCTTCGGGGTCGATCGGGCCTTGCAAGGTGCCGGGCAGCACCTCCATCTCGACCCCTGATGTCACCGCCATCTCGCCCCACGTGATGGCGAACCGACCAGATTCGAGCACCAAGATCTTGTCGCCTCGCGACAGCGTGTTGGCGATGGCCATCAACCAGGCACCGTGTCCGTTTGAAATCACCATGAACGGGTGGCCCGTTGTGCGGGCGATGCCGGGGAGTCGAGCGAGGATGTCGTTGGAGATGTCTACGAGCTCGCCCTCGTAGATGTTTGGCATCTGGCTCGACATCGCAGCCAACACCCGAGGCGGCATCACCGATGGTCCGGGGATGGCCAGGCTCGGGATTCCGCGGTTCAGGTTCATCGTGGGATCCTAGAAGAGGCGTATCTAGAGTCGACATTGATGATCGAAACACCTGAAGCCCGACGCGCTGCGCTCCTCGAGATTCTGAAGACCAAGGGTCTGCTCGAGCTGCCAGAACCGGTGAAGCTGTCGTCGGGTGCGATGAGTCGATTCTTTCTCGATGGCAAGAAGGCGCTCGCCCAGGGCGCAGACTTGGCCCTCGCCAGTCAGTGCCTCTTGGATCTGGCCGAGGCCAACGGCGTGGAGTTTGATGCGGTTGGTGGGCTCACGCTCGGAGCCGACCAGTTCGCCCACGGCGTTGCCGTTGTTGGCGACAAGGAGTGGTTCGTTGTGCGGAAACAACCGAAGGGCCGGGGCACCGACAAGTACGTCGAGGGTGCTGCGCTCGACGGGAAGCGGGTGCTGTTGGTCGACGACGTCATCACCACGGGTGACTCAAGCCTGATCGCCAAGGAACGCATCGATGCGGAGGGTGGCACCGTCGTGATGGCCTCCACCCTTGCCGCACGAAGCGACCGACCCGCCGAGAACTTCGGGGCCGCCGGGGTCACCTTCGTTCCCCTCTTCACCTACGACGATCTCGGCATCCCAGCCGTTGGTACCGAATGAGCGATCATCCAACCGTCGGTCGGGTCAAGGCCGCCGCTCTTGAGGCTGGCCTCGACATCGACGTGGTGACGTTTCCGGAAGGCACCCGCACCGCCGTTGCCGCGGCCGAGGCGCTCGGCTGCGAGGTCGAGCAGATTGTGAAGAGCCTCATCTTCGACGCAGACGGAGAACTGGTGCTGGCCCTCACGAGCGGCGCCAACCAAGTCGACACCGACAAGCTGGCTGAGGCCGCTGAGCGATCAGCATGTGGCCGGGCCGACGCCGATCAGGTGCGAGCCGTTACCGGCTACGCAATCGGCGGCGTGCCCCCATTCGGTCACGAAGAATCGGTGCGCACGTGGATTGATCCGCACCTTCTCACCATGGACAAGGTCTGGGCCGCGGCCGGAACACCAAAGACCGTGTTTCCGATCGATCCACATGAGCTGGTGCGCATCACCGGCGCCACCCTCTTCGACTTCACCGCCTGATCTCGTGGGTGACGAGCACGGCGACGGCGGCGACACCGACAAGGGAGGGAGTGGTCTGCCGGAGGTCGGTGTTGGGCCCCATCCCAAGCCGTGGCCAACTGACGAGCGCTACGACCGAGAGCTGCTCGCCGAGGGCGATCGCCGCAACGTGGTTGATGCCTATCGGTATTGGACGATGGAAGCGATCGTCGCCGACCTCGACACCCGCCGCCATCCGTTCCACGTCGCCATCGAGAACTGGCAGCACGACTTCAACATCGGCACCGTCGTACGAGCCGCCAACGCGTTCCTGGCCGCCGAAGTGCACATCGTCGGGAAGCGGCGCTGGAACCGACGGGGCGCCATGGTGACCGATCGCTACCAGCACGTGCGCCATCACCCGACACCGGAAGACTTGCGGGCATGGGCTGACGAGAACGATCTGCCCCTCATCGGCATCGACAACCTCCCGGGCTCGACGCCGCTCGAGCACGATCCACTGCCTCAGCGTTGTGTGCTCGTCTTTGGTCAGGAAGGCCCCGGGCTCTCGGATCAGATGCGACCGGTGCTCGATCAATGCCGCTCGATCGCCCAGTTTGGGTCAACTCGGTCGATCAACGCCGGGGTGGCTGCCGGCATTGCCATGCACAGTTGGATTGTCGAGCACGTCGAGCCCAGCTAGTGCGACGCTGACTCGATCTCGCGATCGGGATCGTTGCTGGGACTGCCGGCACTGAGCTTGGCCTGACGAGCCTCGGCCGCGAGCTTGCGATTCTTGTTGTGACGTTGCCGGCGGAAGGCCCGGATCAGCAGCTCGATGAGCACGACAACACCCAACGCCAGGGTGAGGTAGATCACGGCATTGACGACCTGGCGGATCGTTTCTGGCACCTCGCGAACAGGCTCGGTGAGCAACGTTTCGACGTAGGCATCTGCGGCATCCTGAGGATTGCTCGCCGCTCGAGCAGCATCGAGGGCCTGGTTCTCTCGAGTGTTGAGCTCCTCGCTCACGCTGGCTTCAATCACACCTTCTTCGGTGAACGAGATGGTGATGTCGGCATCGCCAGCCTGGCGAACTCGGAGCGCGAACGCCTCGCCGGAAGGGATGGACTCGTCAGGCGCAATCACGAGCAGGCGATGGCCGTCTTGGGCGGCCTCGGAAATCGCGTTCACAAACATCGTGGCGTCTACATCACCAGAGCGCGTGCGGCCGATGTAGACGTTGTCTGTGAGGTCTTCGATGACCTCCGTCGGTGTTTCAGCGCCAGCTGGTACCCCGACAAAGAGCGGCGCCGCCACGCTGGCAACGCCAGACACGATCGCCAACGCGACCATCAACACCAGACGGGTCACCCGCTGGGTCAGAGAACGTTGCGCGCCACGATTTGGCTCTCGATCGACAACCACGCCGCAAGTCTCTCACGGCCGTCACCGTTTCCGATGACAGACCCACAATCAGTCCCCAAAACTGGCACCATTTCGGACTGGCACCGATCTGCGCGCACGGCGTGCACGATCCGTGCCAGTTTCCAACCCAGTTGTGATCCGAACACGGACTGGCATCGATCTGCGCGCACGGTGCGCGGGGATGGTGCCAATTCGGGGTGGGTTAGCCGACGAACCAGTCGCGGGCTTTGTCTTTGCCGCGATCCACTTCGATGAACCGGCTGAAGGCGTCGTCATCTTCGAAGCCATCAAGCTCGGTTTCCATATCGGTCTTCCCCGGAACGTGAGCCTCGGCTGCGGGAGCAACGTCGGCAACCATGCCGATCGGGGCCAACTCGTCGGCCGTTGCCCGCTCGTTGCGGAGTGCCTCGACCTCGAGCTGAAGCGCTGAGCGCTCCTTCATGAGCCGAATCGCATCAACCCGGATCGATTCAATCTCGGAGATGAGTTCAGACACCTCGTACGCGAGCGTGTCGTGTTCGTTCTGGATAAGAGTCATTTCGTCGCCTAGTTCTTTCTTGTGCCTGAGAGTTGCAGACAGCTCTTCACGAGCAACCTCTCTGTCAGCATCGAGCTTCTCGACACTGAGCCGAAGCTCTGCTTCTTGCTCTCTCATGACCGCCATCGCCGCATCGAGCGCCACCGCTTCCGGTGTCGTTCCCTTCGACTTCGCCATTTCCTCGAGTTGCTTGAAGGCAGCAAGACGAGGGGCAGCGGACGCGAACGCCTTTTCGTATTGACCCAAACGGGTTTTCAGTTGTTCGATCTCTTCGGACCGGGCACTGTCATTCACGGGGCATTCTTCCTTTCCGCTGCGTCCCGATCGGCCGATGCGGCTGGAAGATGAGCGATCCGAACCCCCCAAAAGAATGGGTGTTTCGCCAGAATCCCCGAAATTAGTGACCAAACATCATCAACCACTGTTCCAAGCTGGCTGGTTTGTAGACGATGTTGGCGCGACGGGTCTCACCCATCGACTTGCTTGGTTCCGGCGAATACAGGTGGCCGGGAAACAGAATCGACTCGTCTGGCACCTTGGCCAGGCGATCGTTGAGCGAGCGATACAGCTCTTCGGGGTCGCCCCCGGGAAGGTCGGTCCGACCGCAGCCGTCGAGAAAGAGGGTGTCGCCCGAGACCAGACAGTTGTCGACGTAGAAGCACTGACTGCCAGGTGTGTGACCGGGCGTGTGAATGAGTTCGACGTCGATCTCGCCCACCTTCACAACATCGCCGGAGGTATGGCGCACGATGTGGTCGTCTGTGACGCCGGTGACCTTCGTGACGAACTCAGCCTCTGGGCCCTGCACGTGGATTGGCACGTCGACCTTCTCGAGCAACTCGGCAATGCCACCGATGGTGTGACCCATCATGGTGCCGCCCACGTGGTCAGCGTGATAGTGCGTCGCGAGCACGCCGGTGAGGGTCATGTCGTCTTCGGCAAGAATGTCGAGCAGACCGTCCGAGTCGTAGGCCGGGTCGATCACCAGGGCCTCACCCGTCTCGGTATCACCGATCAGATAACAGAAGTTCACCATCTGATGAGCGATCGGATTGTCCTTGGCGAAGTCTCGCCCAGACAGAAGCTGACGGAAGTAGAAGCGGCCGTGCATGGCCAAATCGTAGTGCGAGCCCCCGGCATCAGACCTACCCTGACGCCGTGGCAGCATCGAAACGGATCGCATTTCTGGGCCCAGAAGGCACGTTCACCGAACAAGCCCTGCGGACCCAACCCGACTTGCTCGAGGCCGAGCTCGTTCCGATGCGTACGTTCGTTGACGTGCTTCGAGCGACCCAAGACGGCGAGGTCGACTTGGGATTCGTTGCGATCGAGAACGCCATCGAGGGCACCGTCAACGTCACCCTCGACACCCTTGCGTTCGACACCAACTTGGTCATCCAACGCGAGGTCGTGCTCGACATCAAGATGAACCTGATGGCGGCGCCCGGCACAACGCTGGCCGACGTACACACCGTCGCATCGCACCCTGTCGCCAACGCGCAGTGTCGAACCTTCCTCAGCAAAGAACTGCCTGACGTCGACGTGCAGCCCGCAAACTCAACCGCTGCTGCCGCGGAGGCTGCCGCCGACGCTCCAGGCGTTGCCGCCCTCGGACCGCAACTCGCCGGTGAGCGATACGGGCTCAAGAACCTCGCAGAAGACGTCGCCGACATCCAGGGCAACCAAACCCGATTCCTGCTGGTGGCGCCCGATGGAGTGTCTCGCCAGACCGGCCACGACAAGACGACGCTCGTGCTCACGCAGCGAGAAGACAAACCCGGCTCGCTCGTGGCGATTCTTCACGAGTTCTCGGCCCGCAACCTCAACCTCTCGAAGCTGACCTCGCGCCCCGCGCGAACCACGCTTGGCCAGTACTGCTTCATCGTCGACTTGCTCGGTCACATCGCAGACGACGTGGTGGCGAACTGTCTCACCAACGTTCGGGCCAAGCACGCAGACGTGAAGTTTCTCGGCAGCTACCCCGTGGCCGGCTCCGGTTCTGTCCAGCAGCGCGAGCAAGCAAACGATGCCTGGATCGACGCCAAGGAGTGGATGGACGGTCTACGGCGCCAGATCTCATGAGCGCCTCGCTCGACCTGCAGTGCGTCGTGCAGACCGCCGAACTTGGTGAGTCGCCAGCCGGCAGTGCAGGCAGCGCCGACCGTTACGTGCTGGTGGAGCTTCCGCTTCCCTGGCCAGCCAAGATCGATCAACACCCGGCCCTTGCCAACGTTCGACCGGGCCCAGAGGCGGCTGGCACCACTCGAATACTTGGCGTGAGTGCGATCGGCAGGGTAGACAGCACCGTCGAGCACACAGGCGAAAACACAGACGCCAGCACAGCTGAGCGGCCGAGCGGATCCATGCGAGTCATTTGCTATGCCCGCACGCCGGGCGCACCGTTCGTGGAGTTCCAACGACTCGACACCACGGTCACCCCCGACAAACTCGGCGCCCTCCTCACGGCGATCAACAACGGCCACCTCGATCGCCTCACCCCAGAGTCTGACAACACCATCGACGTCTTGATCTGCACCCACGGGTCGCGCGATCGATGCTGCGGTCAGCACGGCACGACGTTGTTTCTCGAGCTGCTCGAACAGTCACTCAACGGCGACCTCAGCCCGGACGTCCGCCTGTGGCGCACAAGTCACACCGGCGGGCATCGCTTTGCCCCAACCGGCATGACGTTTCCCGATGGCCTGACCTGGGCTGGGCTAGACGCCGAGCGTGTTGCCGGCATCGTCAGCCGCGAGCTGCCCGTCGACATCGCGGCAACGCTCAACCGTGGGACTGGTGGCATCGACAGCCGACCGGCTCAGATTGCAGACTGCCGCGGCTTTGCCCGCTACGGATGGGATTGGGTGAGCGCCGAGCGGTCAACCAACGTCTCGCTTGACCCCGCCAACGGCGACACCGCCGTCGTCGTCACGATCGACTCGCCGCTGGGGCGTGGACGGTTCACGATGCACAAGGGTGAGCCGTTGCCGGTACCAGTGTGTGGCGAGCCGCTTGAGAACAGCATGAAGACCACAACGCAGATGGTCGTGACCAGCGAAACCTGGGCGTGAGTAGGTCGCCTGCGACCCATGAACACGGAGCCCGCGACCGGTGAGTAGAGAACTCACGATCGACGAGGTTCGGGCGAAGCACCTGGCTGCCCTGATCGCCGAGGCCAACATCGACCACGCCGACATTGCTGTGCCACAGACGATCGTTCGTCCGGAAGACGATCGCATCGATTCGGGTATGGCCGTTGCCTACCTGGTTGGCCAGGCCGCCGTTGTGCGCTGCGATCCGGTGATGGCTGGTCCACTCGAAGAGCTGTCGTCGAGCACAAGCAGCGTCACGTCAGACGACTTCGCTGCCTGGGGCATCAAGCAAGGCTGGGAGTTCATCGACGGCAACGATCAACACGTCGTTGCCGCAGCCGATCTCGCCGCTCGACCGTTGCCAGCCGACGCAACGCTGGTCGAACTCAGCCGCGAGAGCGACGAACACCGATCGCTCATCGCTGGTCTGCTCGAACGCAACAATTCAGATGATGTCGAGGAAGCAGAGTTCGCGATGGACGATCTCGATCCTCACATCGTGGGGCTGCTCGACAACGACGGGCAGCTTCGGGCGCTTGCGAGCGGACGTATCTGGGATGCCGACGAAGACTTCGACGACATCGGCGTGCTTACCGACGAACCGGTTCGAGGCCGAGGGTGGGGTGGCGCCATCGTGTCTGCGTTTTGCGAAGCGAGTTTCGACCGAGGACGGCTCCCCCTCTATCGCTGCAATTGGTCTCGAACGGCATCGAAGGCGCTGGCGTTGAGCCTCGGCTTCGACGCCAACATGCGGCTGAGCGCCATCGGCCTGCCAGAAGACGACTGACCGCATAGCTCGCGAACGCCACACGGATCGCTAGCCGAGGAGAAGCTGTCCCTCTGGCGATTCGGTGAATCCGACAAGCACACCCCAGCGACCGCGACGCCCAACTTCCTCAACCCAAAAGGCGAGGCCCTCGGCATCTGGTTGGCGGCCAAAGACCAGGCCGTAGATGCGGGTGACAAACTCCGTGTCTGTGGTTTCGCCGAATCGAATGTCGTACTCCGGTGAGGCACCGATCACGGACGCAAGGCTCTCGAGCGACTCGCCGTTGGCTCGGCGGGCTGTCCAGTAGTAGGCACCGCCAGCATCGGGCTCACGACCAAGTACACCGAGGTACAAACGGCGAACGGCAGGGTCAACCAGCGTGGCCGCGGCGATCAACTGGCCGTCTTGGCTCTCGCTCACATCCGCAAGCAAACGACCTCGGCCAAAGCCGGCGTTCAACAGCCGAAGGGCATCGTCAAGCTCGCCTGGAGTCGGCGGCCGCTCGAGTGCTCGCAGGTAGATGGCATCGACGAATGCGATGTCGCCAAGTGACCCGAGACCAGCGCTGAACTCTGGGGTCTCCACGAACCGCTGCGCAATCGCCGAGAGCGGAACGCCAGCCTCGCATTGCGCGACCCAGTGCGCGGTTGCTTCAGCATCCGGCAGGCGATCGAACGCAACGAGGAACAGGCGCTCGATCTGAAACTGGGCACTCTGGTTTGGGGGCACGTTCGACGACTCGGCCACCGTGTTGCGTAGCGCTGAAAGCTCCGCGCTCGCCGGCGGCGAGAGCACCGGTACGAACCACAACGGATTCACCGGCACGCCACCGAGCCGAGTCTCAAAGTGCAGGTGTGGCCCCGTCGATCGGCCCGTCGAGCCAACCAGGCCAACGGTCGTCCCCGGTGTCACCTTGTCGCCAACGTTGACCGAGATCGATGACATGTGCGCCGACAGGGTTGTGAATCCACCACCGTGATCGACCACCACCGTGTTGCCGTAGCCACCCCGGTATTCGGCAACCACAACCGTGCCGGCCGCGAAGGCTGCGATCGGCGTGCCGTTTGGTTGCGCGACATCGAGGCCGTTGTGGAATCGCCGGTAGCGAAGAATCGGATGGAAGCGATAGCCGTAACCCTGGCCAGCACTCAGTCGATCGATGGCGACAGGGGCGTCCCAAAAGAGTTCGTGATCGTCTGGCACCTCGAAGATGTCGGTGCCGAGATCGTTTCGATACAAGCTGTCGGCCCGGAAGTCGAAGGTGAGATGCACCGAGCGCTCAGCCCGCACAATCGCATCGAAATCATCGTCGAGGACTCGAGGAATTCTCGCTCGACAAGCGGGCGCAGGGCCGCCTCGCGCCGCCGTCGAATCGATGAACGCGGCGTCTGACGCAGCACTCAACGAGCTCAACACAAGTGCGACAGAGAGCACGGCCATCGCCCGGACGCGCGCTCCCCCACACCAACGATCCCACCCGATCCTCGCCATGAGGCGACCACGCTATGTGGTCGTCAACCACTGAACAACACGAAAGACATCTACCTACAGAGTGCTTGTTGATCCATCAGGTTGCATCTCGTCTGAGGTAGGCTTGTGCTTGCGTAACCCGCCGGGTCTCCCTTCTCGCCTGCCGCCCTCCAACCGCTAGGAGCGAGACCCGGCCCCAAACGTCCGCCACCGGCTCGGCATAGTTCAAGGCTTCGCTACAGGTGGTCGATCACTCGTCTATGGCGATGAGCGAGACGCTGCGAGACTCCGGCACGATCGACGCGGCCCTTGAGCCAAATGAACCAGGCCTGCTCGTTCGATCGCTGGGATCGGTGCTACCTGGCTTGGCCAAAACCCGCGATCAAATCGTCAGCCACAACGCCTATTGGCGCAAGCAGGCCGAGTTTGCGATCGATGGCGTCGAACCACTGCTGATCGGACTGGGCGACTCACTGACGCAGGGCATCGGATGCGCAGACCCCGCCGACTCCTACCTCAACCAGCTCGCCATCGAGCTCGGGTACGAGGGCCGAATCGTAAACCTCTCACGATCTGGCGCTCGAATCGACGACGTCTTCAAGGTGCAGCTTCCCGCACTTGAGCAGCTCGCACATCGAGCGGCCCTCGTGGTCTGCACCGTCGGCAGCAACGATCTCATGCGGTCCTCGCGTGTGGCCGCCCTCCACAACAAGTTCGACCAGCTCGCCGATCACTTCGCCTGCCTCGATGCCACAACCAAACTCGCCACGCTGCCAGCCAACGGCAGCATGAGCGCAAAGTTTGTGAACCGGCACCTGCGTGCGTTGGCCGACGACAACCGCGTCGAGCTGGCCGACGTCGCCAACCACATCGAGACGTGGCGAGGGCGAACCGCCTCGGACGGCTTTCACCCAAACGAACTCGGGTACGAAGCCTGGACTGCCGCCTTTCTTGACGCCCTCGACAGCTAGCCGGGCGGCTCCTCGGAATGAAAACGAGGTGTGAACAATGCAACGACGAGGCTGGGGGTCAACTAACCAGCATTACAGTCGCACCATGACGAAACGTCGCTTCGCCGCCGCGTCTCTTGCCGTTGGCCTCCTCGCAGCATCATGCGGTGGGAGTGCCGAGGTCGAGACCGCAACCGTCCCGTTGGACGACGACACCACGGCATCAGACGCAGCAATCGACGACGCTCTCGGACTCCCCACGATCTCGGCCCCAACCTCGGATGGCGACACGATTGACTTCGCCGATCTCGCAGGCGAAGACGTGATGCTCTGGTTCTGGGCGCCGTGGTGACCCACGTGCAAGCGGGAGGCCGGTCCGGTCGCCACTGTCGAAGCAGAATTTGGAGATGACGTCACCGTGATCGGTGTCGCCGGTCGAGACGATCTCGACGCCATCCAATCGTTCATTGCCACTCGCGGTGTTGGCGAGTTCCAACACATTGCAGACGAGTCGGGCGATGTCTGGACCGAGTTTGAGGTCCGTTCCCAGCCTGCGTACGTGTTCATCAACGACGACGGCACCATCTCAGACCCGACCGGAACCCTGTCGGAAGATGAGCTACGAGAGCGCCTCACCGCCCTCGTCGAGAGCTAGCCCGCCAGGCGCGATCGCGAGATCAGAGCCGTTGATCCATACTCAACCGGATGACCACTCCGCGGCCTGACCAATACGACGGCTTTGCCGATGCGTACGACGCCCATGCCGAGGCCGCTCCCTACAACACCCTGTATGACCGCCCAGCAACCATCGAGTTGCTCGGCGATGTGTCTGGTCATCATGTGCTCGACATCGGCTGTGGCGCTGGTTGGTACGCAGAGCAACTGCTTGCAAGGGGGGCAACAGTCGCGGGGTGCGACGGGTCGACTCGGATGATTGAGCTGGCCAAGGAACGCCTCGGTGATCAGCTCGATCTGCGCGTGCACACGTTCGACGACCCGTTCTCGTGGTTGGCCGACGAGTCGATCGACACGGTGTTGTGTGCGCTCGCCTATCACTACGCCAACAACCGGCCTGCACTTCTCAGCGAGATGCACCGCGTTCTCAAGCCGGGCGGAGCGTTCGTCCTGAGCACTCATCACCCGACCCGCGAGTGGTTACGGCTCGGCGGTAGCTACTTCGACAGAACCGCACATCGCGAGATGTGGAAGAAAGGGTTCGAGGTGACCGCATGGCGGGCACCGCTCACGAAACTGACCACCGAGTTTGCCGACGCTGGCTTCATGATCGAACGACTCGTTGAACCAATGCCCTCGTCAGAGATGGAAGAGACGGCCCCGAAGGCCTACGCCAAACTCACCACCGAGCCGGGCTTCATCTTCTTCCGCCTCCGGAAGCCGAGGATCTAGCGCGCTACCAACAGACGGCTATGACCACGTCTGCAACGTCGGTAGAACGTCGCTGGCAAAGAGGCGCATGCTCGCGATCGCTTGATCTTGGGGCAAGCCACCGAAACGGAAGGCTGGCGCAAACTCGAAGTCGCCAATGAGTTCACGGCGAGCCGCGAGTGTCTCGATGATCTGCTGAGGTGTGCCGTAGGCCGTTGCTTCGAGGAACCCGGCCAGGAACCCAGACTCGCCCATCTTTTGCAAGGCTCCTGACGCTGCGGCGTAGGCGTCGTAGCCCCGAAGGTCTGCAAAGTGGTCGCCCATGATCTCGTAGTGCGACAACACGCTGGCAAGGTAGGTCCCGAGGTGGGCCTCGGCTCGCTCCTTCGCAACGTCTGCGTCTTCATGGCAATAGATGAAATCGCACACGAGCGGGGCCTGAGGTTCGGTGCCGTGAAACTCCCGATGCAGCTCACGCCAGCGTTCGATGCTGGGGAGCCGGCGGGGCCACGAACGATCAGCAAACATCACCATCGCGGCACCGAGACGAGCGCACGACTCAATCGAGTCATCAGATGAGGCAACGGCGTAGGTCCGACCCTCAAACGACCGGCTTGGGGCCGGACGAATCGGTGCCGGCTCTTGCGGATAGAAGGGGCCATCTCCGCTGATCACGCCCGTCTTGAGTGCATCGACGACCATCTGCGAACTCTCATCAAACCGTTCACGTGACTCAGACATCTCGATGTCACGCATCCGGCCGTACTCATAGCGACTCAGTCCGCGGCCCATACCAAAACGCACCCGACCGTCAGACAGCTCGTCGAGCAGCGCCACCTTCTCGGCCACCCGCATTGGTTCGTTCCACGGCATGATCACCGCCGCGGTACCGACGTCGATGCTCGACGTCTTTGCCGCAATGAACGACAGCAACTGGGTGTTGTCAGGACAGAACGAATAGTCCTCGAAGTGATGCTCGACGGCCCACACCGCATCGAAGCCCAAGTCTTCGGCCATGAGTGCCAACTCGAGTTCGTCGGCGTAGACCTGCCCGTCACTGATGCCGTCCCAGCCGTAGCTCGGAAAGAAGTGCTGTGTTCCAACGTCCATGGTTCACGGTAGGTCGACGGGATTTGGCGTTGCCAGTTCGAACCGAACAACCACCACGGCCGTCAAAGAAAACGTGGGTGGTTCCATGGAGATGCTTCAGAGGTTCGTGATCCTGGTCGCGGTCATGTTGGTTGCGGCGTCGTGTTCGACAACCAGCGTGAGCGTTGACCGGGATGCCTCCGACGTCGAGAACCGCACCACCGACACGTCAAGCGACGAGTTCGACACACCCGACGAGCGCATCGAGTTCGCTCGACACTACGTGACGTTTGCCGGACCAGTCGACGACGTGCACTTCGACATCGTGTACTTCGACAACAGTGACGGCAGAGCGCCCGGTCCCTCCGACTGGGACATGAAGTTTGTCTTCGTCGTCGACCCGGCAACCGTCGATGCGTGGCACGCGGACCACGTCGCAGTCGATGAACTCGACACGGTGTGGGCCAACAAGCTGGTGTCGCTCGCCCTCGAAGCAGATCCGACGGCTGACCCAGCTCACTTCGAGCGGTCTGGGTCTCGAGTGACGATCTACGGCGCAGACGGCCTCGTGGTGCAGCGAGTTTCCACGCTTGGCTAACGCCTCAGCTATCTAGCTGAGCGACGCATCGAGTTCTGCCTTCGTCGGCGGGTCGGCGCCAACTCGCGAGCAGGTGATGGCCGCCGCTGCGCTGGCTCGAGCGGCAATGCTGGTCCAGGTCGCGTCGGCGAGATCACGGATGCCGTTTGGTTCGCCGGCAAGACCGAGCTCATGCAGCTGGCTCAGCATGGCGCCAACAAACGTGTCGCCCGCACCAACGGTGTCGACGACCTCGACTGGTCGACCAGCCACGTCGACCTGGCCCGAACTGGTGAAGATCGAGACGCCTTCGGCACCTTTGGTGACGAGGACAGCAAGCACGCCCCGTTCGAGCAGTTCGGCGGCGCACTCGTCAGCGACTCGACCCTCCCAGATCCATTCGAAGTCTTCGTCTGACCCTCGATACACGTGGGTGCGAGCCACCCAGCGATTGTGGAACTCGTGCCACCGGGCCGCGTCGTCGATGATCTGGGGCCGCACGTTCGGATCAAGTGACACCAAGCCGCTGTGCACCTCGGCGAAGTTGGCCAACGTTTCGGCCGTTCGACCGCGGAACAGGCCGAGCGTTCCCCCGTGAAGGATGTGCGGCCCATCGTCGAGCGCCCCGACATCGACAGACGACAGGTTCATGTCTGCGGTGTTGTCGCCTTCGAATCGAAAGCTCAAACGGGGTGTGTGCTCGACGATGGCTAGGGCCGTTGGCTCATCGCTGCGTTCTGTGGCTCGCACATCGACATTGTTTGTCGTCAGGTGCGACCAGATCGCCTCGCCATGTTCGTCGGTGGACACCCGACCGAGGAAGGCTGCTGACACACCGAGGCGAGCGGCGGTGATCGCGACGTTCATCGGCCCACCGCCCGGCACCGCAGTCGTTGTCTCGCCGTCGGACACGATGTCGACGAGTGCTTCGCCACCGCTCAAGATCATCGGGGCAATGTACCGGCCTGCCCCGATGATCTCCGAGCCTCACTCGCCTCGACTCGCAAGGGCGTCGACCTCGTCCTTCGAGTGGGGTTCTGGCAGTTCGCTCTCGACCTTGAAGTCACCTGGGGTACCGCTGGTGTCGATGGCAACATGCTGGCGCTCCAGTGCCCCGGCATCACAGCCTGCCGAGACCGGTCGTGGGCGGCCGAATCCATCGTGCTTTGGGCAGTCGAAGAAGGTTGATGACGTCACTCCCGTGCCGCCGTTCACGGCAATCGAGAAGTTCTCCAGCTTGAGCCCCTTGCGGCTGTTTGGACCGTTCTCAACAACCTCGAAACCCGGGTCGAGCGGCGTGTTCTCCGTGCCATGTTCGAACCACGCTGTGCCTCCGTGAATGGTGTCGGCCATGACGCAGTTGTCGTTCAGCACCCCCACGAAATTGCCGCGCATCGAGGTAAATCGGTGCTTCTTGGGCGAGTAGCAGTCCGGCGCGTGCTGTTCGTGACCCGCCCACCAGTGATCGGTGTTTTCCGCAAGGATCGAATTGCCAATCAATACCTGGCCGTTGTTCCAGATACCACCACCGTTGCGGCTGTCTTCTGGCGGCTCAAAGGCTCGGCCCGCTTCGTTCCGGGCGATTGTCGAGAAGGCGATCGAGACGGTCGCAAGGTCTTCGCCATCATGGACCTCGAGTCCGCCACCAATGGCTTCGGCCCGGTTTTCGACGATCGATGTGTTGGTGATCCGAACGTTTGAGCTATTGATCGAAAGACCACCACCGCGCACCGCCCAGTTGCCGTAGATCGAGCTGTCTTCGATGGTCGCTGTGCTCCGCGCGATACGCAAGCCGCCGCCGCGCTGGGTGATTCCCCCGCCGTCGATTCCGTTGTCTGGGGTTCCGGCGATGTTGTCGCGAACGACCGACCGTCGCATCAACAGGTGTGACTGTGAGACGTACATGCCGCCGCCGTAGTTGCCTCGACTGTCCTCGACGATCGAATCGAAGAATTGGACCGTAGAACCGTTGAGGGCCGAGATGCCGCCACCGCGGATCATGCCGTCTCGTGACTCATCACGTGATGCGTTCCCATCCTTGATACGCACACCGTTGAAGGTCGCGAGTACCCCTGCTTCTTGAAAGCCGACGCCAAACACCTTGTGCTGGTCGGCTGCCGAAATGACCGGCATCCGATAGCCATTCAGCGACACGCTGTCGTCGATGTAGAGCGGGCCATGGTGCAACTCGTAGGTGCCCAAGCGCCCATCAATCGAGATCGACTGGGAGCCAGGCAGAGCATTGGCTTCCTCAATCGCTGCTCGCAAACCACATGTTGCGGTGCTGGTCGTGATGCCGCCCAGGTTGCCACCGGTCGAACAGATGCCGTCGCCCGGATTGGCGTCTTGGCTGTCGTCTGTGGTGTCGACGACGAAGTCAGACTCATAGAGGTTGATCCTCACCTCAACACGGGCGCTGGCTTCGCCACCTTGATTGTCTTCGCTGTATGCGGTGGCCGCGATGTCAGTCAGACCGAGAGAGAACGGCGCAGGGTTGTAGTCACCGGCGTTGTCGCCGTTGAGGGCATAGGGAAAGAGATTTTCAAGCTGATACGGCGCGACCCCGTCGCGCTCCCACATGACGCTCTCCGTGTCGAACGTCGTGTCGGCTCGCATCGAGAGGTTGGCGGGCAGATACGCCCGCTCGAACGCAACCGATGACCCTGGCTCGAGGTAATCGAGCAGTGCATTGTTGTCTGCGTCGACAAGCCAGAACCCTTCGACTTCTGGCGCGTTCGCGGCCCCCGCTGGTGTCGGCACGATTGTCGCCGTGGTGCCGAGAATCGTTGCGGCCGCCGCGGCCGCCTTCATGATGCGTTTCATGTTGTGTCCCTCCGAGTTGGTCATGGCGACAGTCTCGGTGGGAGCAACGGGTACGAAATCGGGGCGTTCCCCATGCGCTTTCAGGGTGGGGAAAGGAGGTAGGGAAACCCCCACCACGCCCTACGCGAGCAGGCGACTACGAAACAGTTCGAGCACCTGATCGAGCGCAAGGCGAGTTGGCGTGCCCTCTTCGTCGACGAGGCCGAGCGTCAGAACGCTGTGGTGCGACGAGATGGCTGGGCTTTCGAGCGCCACCGGATTGCCGTCTGCCTGATCGAGCTCGACGGCAATGAACCCGTCGCCCAGCCGCTCGCTCAAGAAGGCAAAACGCTCGGCCGGAACAAACGGATCACCGTCAAAGCGCAGCCCGAGCACTCGAAGGCCCTCGGCCGAACACCGGCCAGCCACGACTTCGAGATCGTCGTCTGACACATCAATCGACGCACTGCGCTTCTTGCCAACAGGAAACGGCAAAGACGGCTGGCTCAGCACGGGCGCAAGGACCGTCGGGTCAGTAGCCATTGCAAGTGCGAAGCCACCGCTGAAACACATGCCGACGGCACCGACACCGGGTCCGCCGCACCGTTCGTGTTCGGCTCGTGCGAGGGCCCGCAACCACGAGGCGATCGGCGAGGTCCGACCCAGTGCAAACGTTGAGAAGTCTCGACTGATGCAGCCCTTCACCATCGACCCGACTCCATATGCCATGCTCGAAATGACGGAGCCTTCAAACGGGTCTCGTCCTGCGGCCCCGTAGAGATCGGGCAACACCGCAGAGCAACCGAGCTCGACGACCCGGTCGGCGAAGCCAAGCACCATTGGTGACAGGCCAGGCATCTCGGTGATCACTACGACCGCAGGGCCTTCCCCTTTGCGGTAGACATCGTGCGTGGTGCCGTCGTGGGTGAACGAGCCGTGGTCGAACGTGGTGAGTTCGCCGTCAGGTGCAAGCGTCGGCATGCTGCGATTGTGTCAGCACCCAACCGGGACACCCACTTCGAACCGACGTGGCACCTAGCGTGATTCGATGAGCGCCAACCCCGAAGACACCCGTGGTGTCTACGAGCGCCAAGCCCGACGCTTCGACGCCGACCGGTCGCGCCAGCTCTTCGAGCGGGGCTGGCTCGAACGATTCAGTCGGGAACTCCCACCGAGCGGATCGGTGCTCGACGTGGGCTGTGGCGGTGGCGAGCCAATCGCTCGTTGGTTGATTGATCAGGGCTTCCGCGTGACCGGCGTCGACTTCTCCGAGCCGATGCTCGAGATCGCACGCGATCGTTGGCCGGCTGGCGATTGGCGATTGGCCGACATGCGAACACTCGATCTTGGCGAGCACTTCGATGGCCTCATTGCCTGGAACAGCTTCTTTCATCTGACCGCTGACGAGCAGACGTCATGCATTCCCCGATTGGCCGAGCACGTGGCGCCCGGCGGAACGCTGATGCTCACGGTTGGCCCAGGGGCCGGCCAACGGGACGGGACCGTCGGCAGCGAGCCGATCTATCACGCATCACTTTCGCCAGACGACTACGTGGCGCAGTTCGAGGAATGCGGTTTGCACCGCACGGCCTTCGTGCCTGAAGACCCGACGTGTGAGATGCACAGCGTCCTCATGGCTCGAAAGCAGGACGACGTGCCACGCCAGGACGCTCAGCAGTAGCACGAGGCCGCAAGGGACGGGCCCGAACGCTTCTTTGGTGATGAAGCACATGACCGAGCTCGCTGACTCGATCAGAGCTGTCAGTCCGACGTTCATGTGGGCTGCTCACCGTCGAACGACGGCAGGAGGAGACATACCAAGCGTCAGCGTTGACTCGGAGTCGGAGCGCCAACGGGCACAGATCCAGAGCACCAGCGCAGAGCCCACGATCTGCGCGACACCGAAGACGAGGTCGTCTGGATCTTTGGGCCACAGCGACGCGACGCCACCAATCATCATCAGGCCTGCCAACACGTTGACGATCCGATTGGAGCGCCGAGGGAGAATCCGAGCCAGCACGACCACAACGCAAATGAACGTCAACACGAATCCTGATGCCAGCAGCGTTTCGTCCGTCACCGTGTTGCCGTAGACGGTGCCCTCGTTTGCCAACTCGCGAATGAAGCCCGGCCGCACTGTTTCGTGAATGCCTCGAAGCGCGTCGGCCAGGAGGATGGCAATCCACATGGTTGAAAGGAGCGTTGGAATCTCGATCTCACGAGGAACGGATCGTTGTAGGTCTCTTTGCTGGAGAGGGGTTTCGGTGTTTTCGTGCAGTGTACGATTAGTCATGCAACGGGACTCTAGTACGGTGTACGTAAAAGGCAAGCCCTAGATTTCTCAGAGGCCTAAAGGACGACGTTGGGACGACCCAAGAAAGTGCGAGATGGCGATGCAGTGCTCACTCGAGAGCTCATCGTCGAGACCGCGATGCAACTCGCGGACGCCGACGGCATCGACAAGATGAGCATGCGTCGTCTCGCGACCGAGCTCGATTGTGGAGTGATGTCCCTCTATCACTACGTCGCGGACAAAGATGCGCTGATCGAAGCGCTCGTCGACCAGGTGGCAAGCGAAGTAGCGCCGCCTGCGGCCGACACGCCGTGGCGAGAAGCCGCTCAAGAGCTGGCCGCCGCAACGCTTGCGGCACAGCTCAACCATCCTTGGGTCATTTCCATCTGGTCAATGACCTGGCCAGGACCCCATCGATTTGCGCTCATCGAACGACTGCTCGAGGCGTTGGCGCAGGCTGACCTGCCAGCCGACATCGCCGATCTCGGCTTCCATGCGCTCACGAACCACATCCAGGGTTTCGCTCAGCAGCGATTGGCGTTCGGTCAGCTTGAGGCCCAGGCCGACGAAACAGCAGGCCGGGTCGCCGCCATCATGGGCAGCGACGAGTTCCCCCGGGTCATCGATCACATCGCGTTTCATCAGCACGACGAGACCGATCGTGACGAGTTCCGCTTTACTCTCGACCTGATCCTGGACGGGCTGGAACGACACGCAAGCTGATCGGCGCGCTACACCGTTCGCTCGCAGAGCACCTGGCCGCGGGCGTGGGACACTTGCGCCATGGCTGCCAACACCGCGATCTTCGACATGAACGAAACCACACTCGACCTTGCTCCAGTGCGCGCCCTTGTCGATCAACACTTGGGAGCAGCAGGCGGATTCACTGTGTGGTTCCAGCGCCTTCTGCAACTGTCGATGGCCACCACATCTACGAGCTCAGGGTTCAAGGAGTTCGGCGCCCTTGCCCGAGACGCCTTCGAGGCCGTTGCGGCGACGGCTACCGATGAGCCGGCGGATGATGCCTTCGGATCGGTGGCCGCGGCCATCGCCGGCATCAAGCCGTTCCCCGAAGTACCGGCAGCGATGGAGCGACTGAAGGAAGCCGGCTGGACACTGATCGCTCTCACCAACAGCGGCCAGGCAATGGTTGACGGCCAAGTTGAGAACTCGGGTATGGCCCATCTCTTTGATCACGTGCTGTCTGTCGAATCAGTCCAGACTTACAAGCCAGCGGCAGCACCGTATGAGTTCGCCATCTCGACAGCTGGCTGCGATCCAGCTGAAGCATGGATGGTGGCCTGCCACGACTGGGATCTCGCCGGGGCCCGAGCGGTTGGATTGCAAACCGCATTCATCGAGCGCCCACACATGAGCTACGCCCCAACGTGGCCAGACGCCGGGCTGTCCGTCGCAGACTTCACTGCACTGGCCGACGCGCTCACCAGCTAGAGGTAACGGCCGCTGCCGCGGACCCGAGGGCGTCATCGAACGACGAACCAACGAGATGTTTGCGGATACTGTCCGTCGGTGGCCCCGG
>CALLGK010000145.1 GCA_938009905.1 uncultured Acidimicrobiales bacterium
TACCCGTTCCTCGCCATCAACGCCATCATCATGATCGGCGGCTTTCTCGCCAGAAGAAACGCCTCACAAGCCGACCCCACGACGACAGAGACCAACATCTCGGCCGACACCAAGACAAGCGTCGCCGCCTGAACCCGCCACGACCCCCTAAGAAACACCAGGAGAAACCCCGCCTATGTCCACTCGATTGAAACGTTCACGCCGTCTTGGCGCCACCGCACTCGGACTCGCGCTCATCGCGAGCGCCTGCGGCAGTAGCGCAACTGAAGACGCATCAACATCAAGCAATGCAGAGGCTGCCGCTGGTGAGGCCGCTGCTGGAGCCGGCCTGCCAGCGTTGGTCGGCGACACCGTCTCGGGAGGTCAACTCGACACAAACGATCTGGCCGGCCAAGACGTTGTTGTCTGGTTTTGGGCTCCGTGGTGAGTGCGCTGCCGAAACGAAGCCCCTGCGGTCGCAGAGGTACAGGCTCAACTGGGCGACGATGTCGTCTTCCTCGGCTTGCCCAGCCGATCCGACGATGTTCAATCAATGGTCGACTTCGTCGAAGAGACAGGTGTTGGAAACTTCGATCACCTGATCGACGCTGACGGCACCATCTGGCAAGAACTCGTTGTCACAGACCAACCGGCGTTCGCCTTCGTGAACGACAATGGTGAAATTGACGTCACCATTGGAGCACTCGGCGAAGAAGAACTCACCGCACGCATCCAAGAACTCATCGACTCATAGAGGGTCGACTGATCCCTTCGTCAACGGCCTCTGCCCACTCCGGGCAGAGGCCGTTAGAGTTCGCAGTTCACTGCGGTGGTGTCACCACTGCGGGCGTTCGACGTCCGAACGCGACGCTGCTCACCGTTGCGATGTCAAAGGGCCCGACCGAAGGCTGCGTGGTGAGGACACGGAGCGGGGCCAGCACAGCGACATCCGGAAGAAGAACCGGAAGAAGGCCGCCTGACACGGAAGAAGCCCTGGCAGATCTACTGATCTACCAGGGCTTTTGTAGTGGCGGGGGTAGAATTTGAACCTACGACCTTCGGGTGATGAGTTCGCGAAAGGGTGTTTCCGCTGATGCCCTTTGGTCCCCGATAGTGCCCCTGAGCTGGGGTTTTGAGAGGTTCTCGTGATTCGCCGTGCCTGTGGATAACACCGAATATCAGACCGTCCGTTAGAAGTTTTGCCCAAAATTGCTCTTTGTTTGCCGCAAACAAGTCGATAGTCTAGGCAAGTATCTCGGAACCGTTCCGGGTTCATACCCACATGCCTCGATCGGCGACTTGTCCATGGCACGCAAACCCGTCTCCCAAGCAACTCGGCGTGTGTTCGCCGCGACCGTAGAGTCGCTCAGATCGCTCCTGCCATCGGATTGGCGGATCGAGGTCGCTCGACGCGCTGAAGACGGTGGCACCGTTCGCGTCGACTCGCCCGGCGATGTCTCCGACGAGCTGGGCGTGATCGTCCGTCAAGATCTCACGCCCCGCGAAGTAGTCGCTCTTCCCGAGCCCGATGAGCCCGTGATCATTGCAGCTGAGTGGCTGAGCCCTCGCAGCCGCGAGCTGCTGATCGACCTCGGCTACGGCTATGTCGATCTGACCGGCAACGTCAGCGTCACGATGAGTCGGCCAGGGATCGTGATTCGCACCGACGGCGCGCAACGCGACCCCTCCCCCAAACCGGCGCCGCGCCTCAACATTCGAGGACCGCGTGCGTGGGCCCTTCTACGGACGCTCGCCGAAGTTCAGCCGCCCTATGGCGTGAGCGACCTCGCCAGAGCTGTTGAAGGCGACCCTGGCTACGTGTCACGACTGCTCGGCGCTCTCACTGATGAGCTGCTGATCAGCCGAGTGCCGCGTGGCCCAGTCGAACATGTCGAATGGGAGGCAACGCTCCGACAGATCGCGTCGAGCTACTCCGTCATCGATGACAACGACACGACGAATTGGGTGGCGTCAGGCGGACCCGAACAGTTCATCGAAGACCTCGTCAGCACCAAGTCCAGGCGATGGGCGGTGACGGGATCGTTCGCGGCGTCTCGGCTCGTTTCCGTCGCAGCGCCGCAGATCGCCGTGGTCTACGTCAATGACCCTGAGCGAATCGCAAGCCTTACCCGGCTGCGCCAAGTTCGCAATGGCGGGAACGTTGTCCTAGCCCAGCCGTACGATCAGATCGTGTTCGAACGCACCTGGACCCGTGACGACACCGTCTTTGTATCGGTCTCCCAGACGGCCGTCGACTGCCTCACCGGGCCAGGTCGCATGCCCGCCGAAGGCGAAGCACTACTCGAATGGATGCAGGCGAAGGCGCCCCGCTGGCAAGCACGATCCCTCACCACGATTGCGGATCGCCCATGACCGACGAGCCCCGCATCGAGTACGTCGAAGCTCGCCGGGTGCTGCTCGACGCGCTGGCCGCGCTGCAGCCTCATGTCGGGGCAGTGATCCTCATCGGCGCCCAAGCCGTGTATCTGCGAACCGAGAGCCGGCTGCCCACCTACCAAGCATTCACCACCGACGCTGACCTCGTCATCGACCCAGGCCAGCTTCTCGATCTCCCGCTTCTCGGCGACGCCATGACCGCTGCTGGCTTCGAACTCCCCGGAGATCCAGGGATCTGGCAACGACGAATCCAACGCCCCGGATTCGATGGCGAGGTGTTGGTACCCGTCGATCTCATCGTTCCGGCTGAACTCGTGCCCAAGGCCGGGCGGCGGGGCGCTCGGCTCCCTCGCGGTCACGGCAAGACCGCCGCCAGCAGAAGCGACGGCGTCGAGGGCGCCGTCGTCGACTTCGACCCGTTCGAGATCACGTCTCTCGAAGGTGGCGACGATCGCCGAGCCGTTGTGAACGTGGCAGGACCCGCCGCGTTGCTGGTAGCCAAGGCCTACAAACTCGGCGAACGCCTTGAGACGCCCGAGCGGCTCCTTGCGAAAGATGCGGGCGACGTCTACCGCTTGTTCGACGCCACCTCCGTCGGCGAAATGGCCGAAACCACAACGCGGCTCCTCAGCGACGATCGATCGTCAGCGACCGCCACTCAAGCACTTGGCTACATCAGCGAGCTGTTCGCGACGCCTCGCAGTCCCGGCATCGAACTCGCCGCGACGGCCCTCGCTGGCATCGTCGACGAAGCGTCGGTTGCGACGGTGATGACGGGATACACCCGAGAGTTTCTTGGGCTGGTTCGGCGCTGAAGTAGGGGCCTCTCGCCGAGACACGCTGCCCAGCCTCAGTCCTCAATCAGTTTGTCGAGCATCGCCACGAGCGTCGGCCGCCGTCGATGTTGCTCTCGCAAGCCGACCAGATATGTCTGGTGTTCAGCGGCCAGCCTCGCCGCTCCGGCGGCGCGGCTTGCGTTCTTGAGTTGCTTCGCCGCAGCCCGATAGGCACGCCGGTCGGTCGTCTCCAGAATCGACTCCACGACGCGCACATACACCTCGACCGACGCGGCCGGGTCGACAGCCTCGTAGGCGCCTGCGAGCCGCACGAGCCGGTCGTCGCCCAGCTCATCGAGATCATCGGCCGCCACGCTCCAGGCCACCTCGACCTCTCCATCGGCCAGCAACACGTCAACCAGCGAGCCACGATCTCGACGGCCGAGCACTTCCCGAGCCTCAGATACATGAGAGCCCCACGAGCCGGCCGCGTTCGCGGCATCGCGCAAGACCCCATAGGTCGATGAGCTCGGCATGTTCTGATGGTGATCCAGTCGCACCCCGAGCACGGCTGCCGGGTCACCCTTCGCCTCGTGTACCCCGGCCGCTATGTCGTAGAGGTGTTTGACCTGCCATCCGCTTGTTACCTCGATGCCACGCTCGGCCCACCTCAACGCGTCGTCTTCGCGGCTCAGCTCCAGCATCGCCTCGGCCACCCGTGTGTACTGATACGGCGACGACAAGTCCTGTCCGAACAGCGCAACGATCGCGTCAACGTCGCCATCGAGAATAGCCAGGCGTTCGATTGCGTTCTTCACTGCGAACGACACGCGGGGCTGCGCAGTGCGTTCTTCCACCGACTTCCGGTAGACGGCCATCCCCTTGTCGCCCAACGCTGGGGCGTACACCACGGGATCGATCGTGAAGAAGTCCTGGTCGTCAAAGCCGAACTTGATCATCCACCGAGCAAGCGCTTTCGGCTCTGCGGCCCCAGCCGCAGCGACCTGCTCGTGGACAGCCAGCAATCGGTGTGCGACGTCGCCCATCATTCCCGATGAGTCGTCAGACTTCAGGATCACTTTGACGACCCGGCCGACCGAAAGTTCGATCAGCTTCAGCAGCTCTCTCGACGGGTTGCTCTCTGCTTCAGCCTCGATGGCGTCGACCACCACCCCCCGCGTCGAGCGCCCACTCATTCGCCTCCCGGTAGCCGAGGTGGCGACGGGTTCGCAGCACGCCGTCGGCCTCGGCCCGCAAAATCGCCACCCGGTCTGCGGGACCGGCCGAGGCGAGACGGACAGCCGCAGCCATTCCAGCCGACTCGGTTGCCGCCCGTTCCAGGAGCATCTTCGCGGTGGCCTCATCCAACCGTTCGATGGCCTCTGCGAGAAGTTCGGGATCCTCGCTCATGGCAACTCCAGCATTGCAGGCACGAGATTTTCGAGGCCTCGACGTCGGGTCTGTCAGTCGGCGCCAGATCATCCGTGAGACGATTCGTTCGGAGAATAGCCCGTGAACGACAAAGCCAGGCCTGAAGTCTGGACCACACAGGCCCTCAGGCGGCGCAATGTCAACCTGATCTGGCGAGGCCCAGACGGTCGGCGATAGGCAGCATGGAAGAAACACTCGTTTCATTTTCGCTCCCTACCGTCCAGGTTGGACTGATGGACTTCGTACATCCCGTCGAGGCGGTGATCCCTGGCACACAAGGAAAGGTGCTCGCCGTCCTGGCCGAGACGACCGCCGAGCTCAACCTCCGGACTGTCGCCCGTCTCGCCCACGTGAGTCCGGCCCAAGCGTCTCGAGTCCTACCCGGGCTCGTCGAACTGGGGCTCGTCGAACGCCACGAGGTACGCCCTCGTCGATGTTCCGACTCAATCGCACCAACCTGGCTGCCAACGCCGTCGTCGAGCTCTCCCGCTCACGCGATCTTGCGCTCGATGCGATGCGAGCAGCTGCGGCCGAGCTGTCGACGCCGCCGGTGAGCGTGATCATCTTCGGTTCCTTCGCCCGCCGAGAAGCCGATAGACACAGCGACATCGAAGCAGTCCGAGCGGTCACGGGCAACGCGGTCGAGATACTCGAGACCGGCCAGGCAGAGGCAGCGACGAAGCTGGCGAGCAATCAGGCACTCTGGCGAGATGTCGCTCGCGATGGTGTCGTGGTCCACGGTGCCACCCTCGACCAACTCCGAAACGCCGTCCGTGCCTAAGCTGAAGACACTGTGCTTCTGGAATAGGAGAGTCTGGGACACCTACGACGCCGACGCCACCGAGGAGCAGTTGCTTTCGCTGCTCGACCGGGCGCAGGCCAACGCCGAAATCCGAGCGTTGAAGCCTCGCTTCTTCATCGCCCGTAGCGACCTGCGCATCACCGCCGTGGACAGTCGCACGGGTCAGACGCTTGAAGATGTCGAGGGCGTCGTCGTTCGGGTCGGTGGCGATGTAGGCGTCGTTGCGGTGTCGGCCTCGGGTCATGGGTACGTAGATGCCTCGGGCGTCGGTGGGACCGTCAAGATAGAAAATGGAGCGGTCGACGGTGCGGCCTTGGGTCGCGTGGCTGGTTTGGGCGTAGCCGAGTTCGGCGTGGGCTTGGACGTAGTCGTTCGGGAGCCGGACCCTGCCCGTTGGGCCGAAGACGGTGAGGTCGCCGTTGCGATAGACGGTGTCGATGGTCCAGCGGTCTCGGTTGCGGACGGGCTGATGTTGGTTGGTGGTGAGCTGCCGGTGTTCCGGCGGGTGACAACCTCGTCACCGATCCGCAGTTCGTGGCCTCCGGTCCGCACGGTTCGACCTCGAGTCGAAAGTTCGCCGGCTTCAAGTCGCCGTTGCTGGGCAGCGGCGTTCAACTCGCGAGCGGTGTCGTTGTTGGGTGTGGCGAGCACGACGGTCTCGCCATCTGCCCGGGCTTGCCACCACGCGTAGAGTGCTTCGTGTGGCATGCGGGTTCGGGTTCCGCCGTCGAGTCGGCCGTGTTGGTCATAGAGGTCGGCGACAGTGTCGTCGCCACGACGAAGCCGGAGTGAGGCGTCGGCTTCCCAGGGTTCACTGAAGCGGTGGACTCGGTCGAGCTCGATCGCGCCGTGGCTGTCGATGACGTGTTCGAACAGGCCGCCGCGATCGACTTGCGGAGAACTGCATCGGATCGCCGACAAGTGCGACCCGTACGCTCGCTTTTCGCCGATTGGAAAGTGGGCGCGTTGACCCAGAGAAACCGTTGGAGAAACGGCCCTTGAACGACAAAGCCCTGGCCACAGCAACGCTGTGACCAGGGCTTTTGTAGTGGCGGGGGTAGGATTTGAACCTACGACCTTCGGGTTATGAGCCCGACGAGCTACCTGGCTGCTCCACCCCGCGTCGAAGTGGATCTTCAAGCCTAGAGCCGACGCCCGCGTTCGACAACCGGGCCGTTAGTCCCAGTTT
>CALLGK010000146.1 GCA_938009905.1 uncultured Acidimicrobiales bacterium
ACGGCCTCAAGAAGATCGTCAGCGTCTTCGTCGTTGAGCGTGAGGTCGGCGTTGCGAGTGACCCGGAACGGCCAGGCGCCCACGAGATCCATCCCCGGGAAGAGATCGCCGAGGTGAGCTGAGATCAATTGTTCGACAGGCAGCAGAACGCCAGAGGGCAGCGCAAAGAATCGATCGAGCGCCGGCGGTACCTTGACTCGGGCGAAGTGCCGCAACCCGGTCTCTGAATCGCGGACCAGCACGGCGAGGTTGAGTGAGAGGCTTGAGATGTAGGGGAAGGGGTGCCCTGGGTCGACGGCAAGCGGCGTCAAGACAGGGAAGATGCGCTGCGCGAACTGCGTATGTGCAGCCTCCCGATCTGTCGGCGACAGCTCGGTCCAGTCGACGATGTGGATGTCACGGCGGGCGAGCTCAGGACGAATCCGGTCGATGAAGGCTCGTTCGAGTCGATGGGCTTGGCGGGCGACGATCTGGCGAACCGCGTCGAGTTGTTCTTTTGGGCTCAGCCCGTCTGGTGGCGTCTTGGTGATGCCGGCGGCGATCTGCTCTTTCAAGCCAGCAACGCGCACCATGAAGAACTCGTCCAAGTTCGACGCGTAGATGGCGCAGAACTTCAGACGATCGAGGAGCGGACATGCAGCATCTTCAGACTGTGCCAACACCCGAGAATTGAACTCGAGCCAGGAGAGCTCGCGGTTGGTGAATCGCGTCGGATCCGAGGCGAAGTCGGTCGGGGAAGGCGCGGTGTTCTTCGGCTTCTTGGGTGCAGTGAAATCTGCAGCGTCGTCTGCGCTGTTCATCGTCGAGCTCACCTCCCCAGCGTCTCTCCTTCTACGTCGGCCCAGAACGCCGCAAGTCAAGGGGCAGCAACCGCTGTGTTACCGCCAATTCTTCGCCGTTTGCAGTCAACCAGTGTCTGAGAGGTTCGGCAAGGGCCTCGGAGAGAGCGTCAGCGCTCCGCGGCGATGATGGCCGCACCCAGCACGCCAGCGTCGTCGAGGCGCTCGGCCAGACGAAGATCACACGTACTGGAGCCGAATCCACCAAACGAAGGACTCGCGACGATTCGGTCAACAAAGGGCTGACCGAGCTTGTCGACCACACCTCCACCGAGGACCACCCGGTCGAGGTCGAGTGCCGTGGCAAGGTTGCCGATGCCAATCGCCAAGGCCTCGACGGCCTCGGCCAACAGCTCTTCAGCGACCTTGTCGCCTTCGGCCAGAGCCTTTTCGATGTGGCGAGACTTGATCTTGCCCGTGTTCGCAAGGCTGACGAGCAGGTTGGGTTCACCGCTGGCGGCCCGGCGCCGGGCTTCGGCTTCGATGCCGGCGCGGCCCGCGTAGTTCTCAAGGTGGCCGCGGCCACCGCAGCCACAACGACGACCGCCGGGCGTCACCGTGACGTGGCCAATTTCGCCAGCGAGTCCACGGGCTCCCTCGCGAAGCTCGTTGCCGAGAATCAATCCGCCGCCAACACCGGTGCCAACGAAGACGGCCAACATGTCGGGCGTGCCAGCGCCAGCGCCAAAGCGATGTTCGGCGACGGCGCCGCAGTTGACGTCGTTGGCCACGACGACAGATCGCTCGAGCCTCGATTCGAGGCCTTCTTTCACGTTGACGTCGCGGTCCCAGCCATCGATGTTTGGGCACTGGGCGACCACACCATCGTCGCCAACCAGGCCGGGCACGCCGACACCGACGAGCGAGCACTCGCGGTCGGGATCAACCTCGGCGACGACCTCGGCGATCTCGTCGAGCACAGCTTCTGGGCCGTCCTTCGGAGTCGGCGACTTGACTCGCTTGTTGGCCTTGCCGTTTGTGATGTCGATTGATCTCGCCAGGATTTTCGTCCCGCCGAGATCAACACCGATGACGTTCACGATTCGTCTGATGGCTCGTCTGCGGGAGCTTCGTCAGCATCAGCCTCGGCCGCTGGCTCTGCGGCAACGTCTTCTGCGTCAGCTTCCTCGGCCGGCGCTTCGTCAACAGCTTCGGCGACCGGTGCCTCTTCGATGTCAGCGGCTTCGTCGATGGGAGCTGCGTCGTCGACAGGAGCTTCCTCGGCGGGAGCTTCTTCGACTGGCGCGGCCGCCCGTGGAGCGCGGGGCTCGCGTGGTGGCTCTTCGTCGCCAAGATCCCAATCGACTCTGATGAGCTCGCGCTCACCATCGCGATTGACCCGCTCGCGGTTGCGGCGGAACTGAGGGTCGTGCTTGGGCAGTAGAAGCAAGCGAGCGTTCACTCGCGCCCGGAACCCGTCGATGATCTCTGCTTCACCGAACTGAGCTCGGATCTCCCAATGGGGTGCCACTGGGCCGAGGTAGACGATGGTGGCGCCCGCAACGGGCGGAAGATCTTCGAGATTCTCGACGTCGGTCATAGCCCGCAAGGCTACCGCCCTCTGCCTCGTAGCTCACGCACTGTCTTCGTTAGCGATTGCGTACCCAATCACGGGACGTACACGCCTCATCACGCGCCGCGTTTCGACCCAAAAGCTCACCCTCTGCGGTTTTTGGCTTCTCTCCGTCGAGGGTTCCGCAGGTTTCTCGGGTGATTTCACCTAGGCGGGAACCAAACGCCTGGGTCAAACGTCTCTCTATGCATGGACACGTCTTGGATGGCCACTGGTAACTGCAACAACCACCCGCCTGCAGTCTTCTTCCCGAGCGATGGCGTTGGGGTCGAAATTGCCAAGGAAATCTGCGGCTCCTGCCCCGTCAAGGAACCCTGCCTTGCCTATGCGCTCGATCATCGAGTCGACCACGGCGTGTGGGGAGCTACCTCAGAACGGCAGCGTCGTCGCATCCTGAAGGCCCGGCGGGCCGCTCGCCTTGAAGAGGGAGCACGAGCACCTCATCACGACACAGACGTACACGTCTCCATCGCAAGCTGACAGCGCAACTGCCTGCCTTCGATACTTAGTCGAGGTCGGCGAAGCCAAGCTGGGCGGTGAGCCCGTTGAGCCGGCCGGCGATTTCATCCCACGGCGACTGTTCGGTCGGGAGGCCGGCCACCACATCCGCGACGTCTGCTTCGTCGACCCCCACGATCGTCACCACTTCGTCACCGGCTTGAACCACAACGGTCTGGCGCTCTGGGTCAACCCAGGCAGGCACACCATCAATCTTGGTTCGGCCCTCGGCCGGAAGGTCGTTGAAGCTGACCGAGCCAGCCTGACGAAACACCGTGACCGACTCATCGACTTCGACCGTGACCTTGTCGTCGCCAACCGTGAGGCCAGCTCCAGCTGCGCCGAGGGTTGAATCACCACTCGTGGCGTCGTGGTGAGCGACAAGGTCAGAAACAGGCGGAACGACCGTGGCCCGCGTGGCCACATCGAATCCGACCCAGGCGACGAGCGACACAATTGCGACACTGCAGAAGAGACCGAAGATGCGACCTGCATAGAGGGGCCGGTGATCCAACGCATGGTCGACCAGCCCAGGGGGCGGCTCAACCAGAGGAAGGGTCGCGAGCATGCTTGAGATGCCGGCTTCCCAGTCTTCTTCCTCGAACGATGGATGGGTCATGCGATTCTTTCAACGTGGCTACGGGGAGCGAAGTTCCGGTTCATTCGAATCTTTCCCCAACATTAGGGGTACTAGACCAAATCCGGTCTTCGCGAGGAGGCAGAGAGATGCCCCGCAGGGTTCGCCATGCAGCGATTCGGTCTCGCTCGTTCACGAACCCTCACCTTCTAAGACGCCGAGGGCGTCGCGAAGTCGCGAACGACCGCGGTGGATTCGGCTTCGCACCGTGCCAATAGGCACGTCGAGCTGAAACGCGATGTCTTCGTAAGAGAACCCCATGACGTCCTTCAAAACGACCGGAATTCGGTACTCGGGCTTGAGGTCGCTGAGCAGGCTCTGCAGGTGGTCTGGTAGGTCTCGTTGGGCGATTTCTGCATCGATGCCCGACGAACCCTCGACCACGCGATCGGGATCGTCCGGGAGTGGCTGCGTAGGCCGACGCTTCTGTTTTCGTACGCGATCGAGGAACGCATTCGTGGTGATGCGGCTCAGCCATCCTTCGAGGTTTCCCGGTCGATAGGTCGCCAGGCCGCGTCGCACCCGAAGCAGTACCTCTTGCACCAGATCTTGGGCGTCTTGGTGATTGCCCGAGAGCCGATACGCGACGCTGTAGATGAAGCGGCTGTGCGAGTGCGCTACTTCCTCCCACGTAGGGACGTAGTCAGCCTCGACAGCGGTTTGGTTCACGGGTGAGGGCTACCCGACTGGCAGACGACGGTCGCCGTGCGCTCAGGCGGAGTCGCCGTCCTCGTCATCATCGCTGGCTCCCTCTTCGAGTCCGCTCTTGAACTCTTTTTGGGCTCGACCGATGTTGCGAGCGAGCTGTGGAACTTTGGACCCGCCAAAGAGCACAAGGAGAATAACGAGAATGATGAGGAGTTCTTGGGGCTTGAGGCCTGCCATAGGGGCAAGCGTACCGCATGTTTTCAGCCCCGGCGGACAGCATCACGACGGGCCGTGTCGACCCTGCGACGCGTAGGAGAACTAGGCGGTTTCTGAGGCTGCGGCAGCGGCCTGACGCTCGAGGGCGCGCTGGCGACGAATCCGCCGACGCTCGCGCTCGCTCATACCGCCCCAGATGCCAAACTTCTCGCCGTTTGCGAGAGCAAACTCAAGGCAGTCCTCGCGGACAACGCAGCCCCGACAGACTTCCTTGGCCTCGCGGGTTGACGCACCACGCTCAGGGAAGAACAGATCTGGGTCGACGCCCAGGCAATTTGCATACTCCTGCCACGACGTATCCAGCATGATGTGTTTTCGACCGATTCGCATCGCTTGCCTCCGGTTGCTCTACAGCGCCAACGGCTCGTTGCAGAGACAACCACTTCCGGTATTAGGTGGGTCGCAGTTGATGATTGCGAGAGCGACCTCATGCCGCCGTTGTAATTACATCGGTGTGATCATGCCCGCAGAATCACCGAAATACAAGGCGAATCTAAAGAAACACGCCCGCGTTGGGTGGAGATCTCGCAGGTGCCGCAACAAGCATCTACCGACAAGTGATTCGCGCGAAGGGCGCGCGGAGGAGCGAAATCCGCGCGAATTCAGCGAGTTCAGAACGGAATCAGCGACCGCGCAACATCTTGCGCTTGTGCTCCATGAAGTCGACGAGCACGTAGTCACCAAGGTTCTGCGGCGTGGTGAAAAACGCTCGGCCCTGGTTCATTTCGGTCAGGCGTTCGACGAACGAACGCAGTCCGGCGTCGGGATCGAGCATGAACGTGTTGATCGTGATGCCTGCCTTCGTGCAGCGCATCACCTCAGCCAGCGTTCGTTGCACGGTCTCACGTGAGGGTGGGTAGCTGAAGAACGGCTGACCGTCTGGCAGCAGGTGAGCTGTCGGTTCGCCATCGGTGATCATGATGATCTGCTTCGTCCCGGTCTCGCGAGCCAGCATCTTCTGACTCAGCTGAAACGCATGGTGCATGTTGGTGCCGTAGACGAAGTCCCAGCTGACCTCAGGCAAGTCGGCCGCCTTGAGTTCCTTGGCCACCTCGCTGAAGCTCACGATGCCGAGGTAGTCGTTGGGGAATTGTGTCGAGATGAGCGAGTAGAGCGCCATCGCAACCTTCTTGGCTGGCAAGAAGTTGTCGCGCATCGGCATCGACAGCGACAGGTCGAGCATGAGCACGGTGCTTGATCGAACTTGCCGTTCTGTCCGCTCGATCTCGAAGTCTTCTGGCGTGAGCGACACGGGTGTGCCGCCACCGGTTCGACGGATGGCGTTGCGGACCGTGCGCTCGATGTGCAGGTTGAACGGATCGCCAAACTCGTACGGCTTGGTGTCGTAGTTGCGTTCGTGGCCGAGTCCTGAGATCTCGATGTCGTGACGTCCGAGCTTGTCGGCAGCCAGCTTTGAAAACAGATCGTCGAGGGCCTGTTGACCGAGACGTCGCAGACCGCGAGGGGTGAGCTCGAGCCGTCCTTCTTTGTTTTGGATGAGGCCTTGCTCCTCCATCATCTTCGCAAGCTCGCTGACCCGCTCGAGGCTGTTGGCCGCATCCTCGCCAAGCAAGTTGCGCACCTGGTCCATGTCGACCTCGGCCAGTGCTGAGGGCGACGACGGTGACTGGAGGAACTGCTCGAGGTTGTCGAGCTGGCCGAGCTCGCGAAGCATTTGCGAGGCGTCTGCCATGCCAAGGGGGTCGAACCCCTCGAAGTCGTAGCTGCGTTCCCAACCGGCGTCCGGGAACATCTGTTGCAGGTTCTGGCCCAGCCGGCTCATCTCAAAGTTGAGATCCATGTCTTCCATGAGCTGGTTCGACAGATCCATGAGCTGCTGACGCTGCTCTGGAGTCATTGAGTTCAGCAGCGCCTGCATGGCCGCCATCTGCTGCGCCATACCCTCAAGAAGCTCGTCGAGACTCTGGGGATCGCCGGGGAAGAAGTCGCCGTACTTCTCCATGAAGTCGTCGAAGTTCTGTTGTTCGGTTTCGGGGTCAACGCCGTTGGCCCGGTCCTCAAGCATCTTGTTGAGGTCGGCCATCATGTCTTTCATGCGGCCGAGATCTTCCGGCGACATGTCTTCCATGGCACCGGTCATGTTCTGGAACTGTTGGTTGACGAGCTCTTGGCGCAGCTGGTCGACAAGGTCGTCAAACGCCTGTTGCGCTTCTGCTGATTCGAACTCGTAGTTCTGCAACGACCTGACCTTGCCGGCCAAGTCGTCAGGAAGCATCGACAGTTCCATCTGCTTCGAGGCTGTTGTTTCCTTGGCCAGTTCGGCGCTGCGCTTGTCTGCATCAGAGGCGTCTGGGTCGCCGAGCTGCATGTCGGCCAAGGCGTTGCGGTCGTCGAGACCTTGCCGTTCTTGGTCGACCAGATTGTCGAGCGCTTCGGAGATCTCGTCGTAGACACCGCCCAGATCGTGGTTGTCGAGACGTTCTTGGCGCTCTTGGCGGAGCTTGTCGAGAATGTCGCGCAAGCCCTGGATCTGCTCGCCGTTTCGATCCTCGAAGCCCTCTTGCATCAGCCGGCGAAGCGCGGCCATGGGGTCGCCGTGATAGAGCAGGTCGTCTGTCAGTTCAGCCAGGACGTCGAACGCGTCGAGCTCGAACCCCTTCTGTGTTCCATCCCACCGCGAGTACCGGAACCGTGAACCGACCATGCTTCACCGTACCGGAAGCCATCGCCGCGCTCCCCTTCGGCCCGCCCACCACTGCCCCGTTCCTCCCGTTCTGGAGGCCGTAGACCACGTTTTGGTGCCCTACGGCCTCCAGTTCGGAGTTCGTGGGCAGGAAACCACAGTTTCGGCCACCTCGTCGCTGCGCGCGCGTAGCCTCATCATGTGAGCACGCAGCAGCCACCATCCTCCGCCCCGCAGTCCTCCAGCGCGCCGTCAGCGTTGCTGATCGATTGGGCAGGAACGATCACCGTTCCGATGATCGACATGATGCGGTCCGCAGCAAAGAGTCTGGGCTTCAGCCGCGAGGACGTTGCGAAGGCGTTCGGCGGTCTCGCTCAATACATGAGCGACGACAACTCGATCTTCAAGCAGGCCGAGCGAGGCGAGATCGATGATGACGATCTGCGTGACTTTCTCGACGAACAGGCACCAGGTGCCGGTCGCCTCTTCGATCCGACTGATACCTCGTTCTTCGACGGCGAGGACCGGCCCGAGATGATCCAGTTACTCGAAGATCTTCGGGAGGCCGACGTGCTGGTTGTGCTAGCCACCAACAACTTCCAGTCTGGTCAAGAGATTCTGGCCCGCCGCTACCTCGAGCCGGGCCTCGTTGGCGCCATCGTCAACTCGGCGCTCATCGGTCATCGCAAGCCAGACCCCGAGTTCTTCACCATCGCTCTCGAGGCGTTCGAGCTCGAACCAGCAGACGCTCTCTTCGTCGACGACATGGCCCACAACATTGAAGGAGCCGAGGCGCTTGGCATCCGCAGCCTCCTCATGGCCGAAGACGCGGAGCCAACCATCACCGCCATCCGCTCAGCCTTTGGCTTGAACTGACCGTTCGCACGCCGACATCATTCGTCATGGGACAAGGCTCGACGATCACCCACTTGAAGGACGCCGCGCTCGACGAGGTGGGATCGCTGAACCTGCGCTGGGAAGTGCTCAGTGCACTCCTTGCATGGCTCCCGACACTGTCGTTCATTCGAGTGCGCACGCGTCTCATCAGGGCGGCCGGGTTCGACATTGGACACGGCGTTGCGTTCTACGGGTGTCCACGTCTTCGCGGCGAGCGGAACTTCTACGCAAATCTCAAGGTTGGCAAAGGAGCCCACATCAATGAGGGAGTGCATCTCGATCTCTCTGGGCTCATCGACATCGGCCCACGAGTCGGTCTCGCGCACGAGGTCATGATCCTGACGAACTCGCACCAAATTGGTGACCCACATCAACGAGCAGGACAGACCGAGGTGCTCCCGGTCGTCATTTGCGAGGGGGCATGGATCGGTGCTCGGACGATCATCATGCCCGGCGTCACCATCGGGAAGGGCTCGGTGATCGCTGCGGGATCGATCGTCCTCAACGACATTCCCGACTACTCGATGGCGGCTGGCTCCCCGGCAACTGTCCGTCGTGAACTGGCTCGGCCATCAGACGACGCGAAGCCATGAATCAGTGACTCACCGACACGAGCAAGCGCTGAGCTTCTCGCCTCTTCGCGTTTGGGACGGCCACGCTTGAGGCCAAGGCAGCAGCCAACAACACGAGTAAACCATCTGGTTCTCGCACAACATGTTCCGTCAACCCATGCACAAGGATGATCACGACGACGCCATCACGGATGGGAACGACCGAGCGGCGAGCTCGCGCACCGAATGAGCAAATGGATGCGACGAGCAACATGGCGGCGGGAATCCCCCCGTTGAGTGCGGTTTGCAACACGAGATTGTGCGCGTCGTTCACTTCAAACTCGATCTCACGAGCGGATTCGGAATCGACGGTCGCGAAGAACTCCGATGTGCTTGCTGCACCGAAGCCGGTAACCGGCTCGCTCTCGATGCCTTCGATCGCCGTACGCCAGAGCGGGGTTCGGCCGGTGACCGTCACGATCTCGTCCGTCTGACCTGAGCGGCTCACTGCCTCAGCGATGGCCTCTTCGGATTGTGCCCACATGGCGAACCCAGCTCCGGCAAAAAGGACGACTGCAGGCACGAGCGCCGCCCACTTCGGCAGTCGGCCACGAGACGCTACGACAACGGCCAAAAGAAGCGACAGCTGAGAGACCCGACCGTCTGAGAGCACTAGAAGCAGCAAGCCAGCACCAAGAAGCACAACACCGCGTCGATCACCTTGACTCCAGCGAACCACGCCAACGAATGCGGAAAGCGCCGCCACGTTGGCCAGCCCGTTGAACGACCCAGACGCACCCATCGCTCGCTCACCGAGTTGACCGGTCAGCACGATCGCGGCGCCGTTGATGATCACCAGCGTCCAGAGCACGGGCCAAAGCACTTGCTCGACGGCGATCCACCCTCGACGCTCCACGTACCACGCGCCATAGATGACGAAGGCCAACAGGCCAAAGGCCATGACGAGATCAGACGGCGGCTTCAGACCAAACGGAGAAATCGCCAGTGTCCATACCACTGATCCGATGAGAAAGCTGACCGGCCGGTCCCACAACACTGATCTCCGGAACCCGTCACCTGGGTGCGGTGACCAGGGCTGCAACACAGCAAGCGAGAGGAGAAACGCAGCTACGAATCCGCTGCCAAGAATGCCCCAGCGAACGGTGTCGTCTAACCCCCTGAAGATGGACCTCGGCTCAAGAAGCGACACGACCAGCAAGGCGCCGAACGCAACGTCCTGCAGACGATCGTTTGCATGCCCAGTCGACATCGCTGAGTTCACTTCGCCGATTTGGGAGACAACACGACGGCTCGCGCATCGATGTCGAGAAGATCGAATCGTCGTGCGAGCACGCGCAGATCAGATGATCTCGTTGCGCCAACTGTTGCCACGACTAGCACGAGGTCTGCGGCAACGAGGTCAGCCACTGGCAAGTGCTCGGGATTATCGACCAGCACCACCGATGAAAGCGGCGCTCCCAGAACCGAGGCAGCAACGTCCGGCGAGACGCCGGCAGTCGCAGACACGAAAACTGCGGACTCGATTGAGCTGGCCCAGCGATGCGCAATCGAGTCGGCCGTCACGCGATCGCCGTCGGACGTGAGATCAACCACGGGCAGGTCACCGAGCACTCTTCGAATGCCCGCTGCTGAACGAATCGATCCGAAACGGTCGCCGAGCATCGGAATGGCGATGAGACCGGCGATCGCACCAACGAGAGCGCCCACTGGCGAACGGGACGACGTCGACTGCATGTCGACCGACGCAACACCTTGCTTCTCAAGTGGTGGCACGGCTGCATCGATGCGGTTCTGCAAGGAGTCCCGTTCAACGATGGCATCAGCTCGATCCTCGACGCGTTCACGAAGCTCGGCCGCAAGCTGGTCACGCTCGATTCGACTCTCGGAGAGCTCAACACCCTGGGCGTCTGTTGCGATGCCCTCCGATTCGGCCTCTTCGAGAACGTCGATACGAGACTCGAGCGGCGTGAGGAGGGATGTGAGTTCGTCAATCGCCGCTTCGTTCTGTTCAACAGACTTCTGCGTCGCTGCCAGGAGCGCGCTGTCGTCTCGCGATCCGAACTCGCGGCTGTCCTCAACCAGATAATCCCCCAACGCTTCAGCCGCGTTCTCGGCTGCCGATGCGGACGGCGCAGAGACAACGACCGCAAATGGCGCAGTCCGACGTTCGTCACCGTCGAGAGACACGTCAACACCCTCGAGGCCCAGTTCTTGTTGCGCCCGTCCGGACTCAACGGCTGCGGCAGCACGGGGTAGGACTGACTCAGCCCACGGCCATTCGGCGGCATCCGAGAGACCCAGTTCGACGGTTGCCTCGCTCGTTGCGGCTGATGCGTCGAGCGTCGAAGCTGCGAACCACCCGATGATGCCGAGCAGCAGCGGGACCCACGCCCACGTCAGGACCAGTCGAATGAACCACTCGATCCCGTCGAGCTCACCAACACGCTGTTGGCTCGTCATGTTTCCCTCACGTTCGCACAAACCTTCTCAGCAGTGCTATAGCAAGGTACCTCAATCTTGGGGGTCGGCCATGGGCGACTCGTCCCGCCAAGAAGGGCCATAGGGCTGGTGTTGTAGTTGCGGAGACTGCGACACGATCAAGTCCGTCGGAGGGACAAGCGGGATGAAGGCAACGGCACACGCCAGCGGTGTGACGACGACGAAATGACGGCCCAGGACGTAGGTCGCGCCGAACCAACGAACCTCGTCAGGAGCAGTGCCTGGCTTGGCTTTGCACAACTCGTCGGCTGGCTCACGACTCCGATCGTGCTCCTACTGATTGCCCGGAATCTCGGCGCGCCAGCGCTTGGGTCTCTTGGTCTTGTCCTTTCGGTGTGGGCAATCGTCGGTGTCGTCATTGATCAAGGCCTCGACGCCGACCTCGTTCGGCGCGTCGCTCGATCTCGCGACCAGGCACGCCCGCTCGTCCGCTCGGCGGCCGGGCTGCTTTGGCGAAATTGGATTGTTGCCGTGCCGATTGTGCTCGGCGGTCAAGCCCTCTTTCTGAGCGATCGCCATCTGACGCCTCTGTTCGCAGTTATTGCCGTGCAAACAATCGGGAATGGGCTGGCCGGAGTTCTCGGTGCGGCCGCTCGCGGACTCGAACTCATGCGAGAAGTGTCTGTTGCTGCCGGTGTCGCCAAGCTCGTCACCCTTGCCAGCAGCGTTGGCTTGCTCTTCTTAACTGACGAGCTGTGGCTCGTCGGTTGTGCCTTCATTGCTGGAGCAACTACTCGATTGACACTCACGTGGATGGCGCTTCGAAGGTACGACGACTGGGCCGCCACCTCGACCCGCATCAATGCGGGTGAGTTAGCACGCACGGCGTCGATGTTGTTGCTGATCAACCTGGTCGTCGTGGCCTACACCCAGGTCGACATCATCATGATGGCAGGGTTCGTCGATGCCGAAGTGATGGGCTGGTACACCGCCGCTGAACGCTTCTACACAACGTGCCTCTTCGCCGCCAACGTCGTCATCGGAGCCGCCCTGCCTTCAATGGCGCGCATCGCCAAGGACCAAACACGGAGCCTTGACCTGTCACGACGCTCAGTCCGAGTCCTCATGGTTCTCGCTGGCCCGTTCGCAGTTGGGCTCGCAGTGGTCGCAGACCGCGCTGCGCCCGTGCTGTTCGGTGACGCGTTCACTAGCTCAGGCGGGGTCCTCGCTCTCTTTGCGTTGGCGATTCCTGCGACGTATCTCCTCATTGTCCTTGGCGGCCTAGCCATCGCAACTGGGCGAGAGCGGGTGTGGGTTCAGCTTCAACTTGCTGCCCTTGGCACCACGATCGCGCTCAATGTGGTGCTCATTCCGCTTGCCGATCGCCGCTTCGGGAACGGCGCATTGGGAGGAGCGTGGACGACCCTCGCCATCGAGTACGCCATGCTGCCGATTGCAGTTCGACTGATCCAACCCGAACTGTTTGACTCACCGACGGTTCGCCATCTGCTTCGAGTCGGCGTCAGCGCCGCCGTGATGGGTGGAGTGGTCCTGGCCGCCAGCGCAGCGCTACCGCTCGCTGCGCTCGTGCTGGTAGGGGCGATCGCGTACGGCGGGATCCTGTTTGCGGTCGGTGGAGTTCCCTTCGATGACGTTCGACAGCTGCGGGAGGTCGCCGTATGACACCCGCCGTTTCAGTCGTCGTCCCGACGTTCAATCGGTCAGCGTCTCTGCTGCGAGCGATTCACGCACTCTCTGCGAATGTGGTCGCCGGCGGGTTCGAAGTCATCGTCATCAACGACGGGTCGACCGATGCGACGGCGGTCATGCTCTCGAAGGTCGAGGTCGACTTCCCGCTCACGGTGATTCACCAAGAGAATCTTGGTCCGAGCGTCGCCCGCAATGTTGGCATCCAGCAGGCGCGAGGCCGACTCATCGTGTTCGTCGACGATGATTGCGTCGCGACCCCGACCCTGCTCGAATCCCATCGCAGAGCCCACGAGCAATCGCCGCAACGGAGCGTTGTCCTCGGGCCGTTCCCCGCCGAACGGCTGACCGACTTGCGGGCCTGGACGGCCTGGGAGCAACGTCGTATCGAGAGAACCTTCCGGAGCCTCGCCGAGGGTGCACAGACTCCAACGTGGCGAAATCTCTTCACTGGCAATGCATCAATCGGTCGAGACGACCTGCTTCGCGCCGGAGGATTCGATCCCGCGTTTCGCCGGGCAGAAGACATCGAACTGGGCCAACGTCTCTCCCGTCTTGGTCTTGAGTTCGTCTTTGATCCCAACGCCAGGAGCACGCATCATCCGGAGCGTTCACTCGAAGCATGGCACCAGGGTTTCGTGTTGTACGGCCAAGCGGAAGTCCGACTCATGCAAGCCGAGGGACGCCCGCTCGCGTCGATGTTCGATTCAGACGAGTTTGGCCAGCGGAACGTCGTGATTCGTATGGCGACTGCACTCTCTGCCGGAAGCTCCCGAGGTCGAACACTGGCCGAGAGAGCGCTGATGTCGATTGTGAAAGTCGGGGATCGGTTCCGTCTGAACGGTGTGACCGAGCCGGCTCTGAGCATTTTGGCGAGCATCGCGTATTTCAACGCCATGACTGATGAGATCAATCGCCCTGCCGACCACCAGATCGAGTCGGTCACGCAGCTGAGCGCTAGCTGAGAATCTCGTCGTTGTGCTCGCCGATAAGCGGGGCGGGACGAGGCACATCCGTTGGGCTATTGCGCATGAGCCATGGCGCGCCGGCGTGAACTTTCTTTCCAACCTCACCGTGATCGAGCTCGACAAAGAAGGAGCGGGCATTGAGCTGCTCGCTGCTCACGAGATCGGCCATATCAAGCGTTGGGTAGGCGGCGACACCAACGTCTTGTAGTTCCGCAGCGACGTCCCAACGATCTCGACTCTGGGTCCACCCGCTGATGATCGCGTCGAGCTCGTCCTCGTGTCGCTTCCGATCTGCCGAGGTTGCGAAGCGAGGATCGCGGCCAAGCTGGTCATCGATGATCCCGGCGAGGGCCAGCCAGTCCTTGTCGCTCGAACAGGCAATCGACACCCAGGCATCCTTGCCGCGACATCGGTAGCAGCCCTGAGGCGTCATCGTCACGTGTCGATTGCCGAGAAGTGGTGCTGGCTCTGCGCCGAGCGCGTGAGCCATCCAGCCATCGATGGCGTTGACTGCCGTGGCTTCCCACAGCGACACATCGATTCGGCGAGCAACGCCCGTGCGACGCCGGGCCACGACCGCCGACACGATGGCGTGGGCGGCGGACAGACCGGCCGCGGGATCACCGAAGCTGATGCCGACCTCGCTGGGTTCGCCGCCGAGGTAGCCGGTCTGCGACGTGATACCTGCGAGCGGTGCCGTCGTCGGGCCGTACCCCATGTAGGCACGCAGCGGCCCTTCGTGGCCGAAGCCGGTGATGGAAGCGATGATCAGATCTGGGTTGATCGTGCGCAGTTCGTCGTCGCCGAGGCCCATCCGCTGCATCACGCCCGTCGCGAAATTGTCCACCACCACATCGGCGTCTCGAATCAACGTGCGTACCTGTTCGAGCGCCGCCGGATCACGTAGATCAATGTCCAAGCTGCGCTTTCCCTGATCCCACTGATTGAAGTAGCCGCAGGTGTTGAGCGTGATTGGCTCACCGGGGGGATGGATCGGGAGGCGGCGCCCCAAACCAGGCCGCGTTGACGACTCAACTTTGATCACGTCTGCGCCCAAGTGGGCGAGCTGCAACGTCGCGAACGGCCCGGCCCACACCCACGAAAAGTCGATGACGCGAATGCCGGCGAGCGGGCGAATGTTCGCCACACTCGAAGCTTCGACGTTCGTCACCGAACCGGAACGGGGTGGCCACTGTGCATCGCCGTGTTGATTGAGCTGCGGTGCGCCCACCGTCTGGCGTGGAGCCTCAGGCGTGATCCGAGCCCCCGGTCCCATGTGCGTGATGGGACCGACGCCGGGTTGGTCAACAGTGTGAAAGAAGCCGCGCTCGACCAGGTGCGCCTGACCTTCGAGGTCGCCCATCGTGAAGACCGGGGCGAAACAGATGCGCCTGGCCTGGCCTTCGTGAAAGAGCTCATCGACCGTTCGCGTCTTCGTCCAGTCTGAGATGTGCTGACGAAGCGCATCAGCGTGTTGCGCTCGACCTTCGAAGTCAGCGAACTCCGACGCTTTGGCCCAC
>CALLGK010000147.1 GCA_938009905.1 uncultured Acidimicrobiales bacterium
TGGTCTCGTGCCAACCGCTGAGTTCGAAGTGGTGATGAATCGGTGCCATGCGGAACAACCGCTTGCCCTTGGTCATCTTGAAGTACCCGACCTGGAGGATCACCGACAGGCTCTCGGCGACGTACAGACCACCGATGATGATCAGCAGAAGGTGCGTGTTGGTGGTGAGCGCGAGGGCGGCGAGACCAGTGCCAATGGCGAGCGAGCCGGTGTCGCCCATGAAGATCTCTGCCGGAGCGGCGTTGAACCAGAGGAATCCACTGAGCCCGCCGACCATGGCCACGGCAACGACGGCAAGGTCCTGGGCGTGCACCACGCCGTAGAGATCAGGCTCGACCCCGACTTGGCGGAAAATCCAGAACCCGATCAGTGCGTAGGCCAGAAACGCAAAGATTCCTGAACCCGCGGCAAGGCCATCAGCGCCATCCGCAAGGTTGGCACCGTTCGACGCTCCCAAAATCATGATGATGGCCAAGACGGTCCAACCGACCGTGCCGAGATCGATGCCGATGTCACCCCGACGGGCGAACGACAACTCGGTCGACACGTTGGTGAGCAGCGGCGTGAGAATCGCGAAGCCGCCAGCGACCATCAACAGTCCGAGCATCTTGGCCCGTTTGTTGAGGCCAAGGTTTCGTTCCCGGCTCACCTTGAGCCAATCGTCCATGAACCCGACAAGGGCGGCCGCACAGATTGACGCCATCACGATGAGGCCGCTGCGAGTGAACACACCGCCGGAAATCAGGTCAGACAGTACGTACCCGGTGGCCGCTCCCCCGACGACGGCCAGACCGCCCATGGTTGGTGTTCCCGCTTTGGTTTGATGGCCCTGAGGTCCGTCTTCACGAATCGGCTGTCCGATGCGTTGACGGGTCATCACGTCGATCAACACGCGGGTGCCGATCGAGGAGAACGCAAAGGCAAGACCTGCAGCAAGAAGCAGCCGAATCATGAGGCGCGCTCCTTGGCCGAGATCGCGGCAACCGCGATCTCTCGATCATCAAAGGGAATCTCTTGGTTGCCAATCACCTGCGTCACCTCGTGACCTTTGCCAGCAATGAGCACGACGTCTCCGGGGCTGGTTTCGTTCACTGCGATGTCGATCGCGGTGCGGCGGTCTTCCTCGACAACGACTCGAGCGCTGGTCGACTCTGGGATTCCAACGACGATCTCGTCAATGATCGAGTTCGGCGCTTCACCCCGTGGATTGTCGGACGTCACGATCACAACGTCCGCGGCCTCAGCTGCGACCGCTCCCATCATTGGCCGCTTTTCGCGGTCGCGATCGCCGCCACAGCCGAACACCACGATGACGCGATGCTCGCCTGCGATTTGGCGAGCCGCATCAAGCACGGCGGCGAGGGCGTCTGGCTTGTGTGCGTAGTCAACGGCCACGTGATACTTCTGACCGACACTCACAAACTCGAAACGACCGCGTGGGGCGTCAACCCGACACAGTCCGTCTGCGATGTCGGCGGGATCGACGCCCAGCCGCTCTGCGCACAGGGCGACCACGAGGGCGTTCATCACGTTGTGGCGCCCGGCAAGCCGGAGCACGACTTCGTGCCCTCGGAAGCGAAAGCGACTGATCGGCCCGTCACTCTGGAGCTCGACGGCGTCTGCCAGTCGATACGGCACAGCCTCGATCTCTGAGCTGAGTCCGGTGAGGATCCGCTCCCCTGCCGGGTCGTCGGCATTCACGACAGCGACTCGGGTGTAGTCAGGGGTGAAGAGCAGCCGCTTCGCCTCGAGGTACTCATCGATCGTGCCGTGGAAGTCGAGGTGATCGTGTCCGAGGTTGGTGAAGGCGCTGATGGCGAATGACGTGCCCTTCACTCGACCGAGGGAAAGCGCATGCGATGACACTTCGACCGCCACCGCCTTGGCCCCAGCTTCGACGTCAGCCCGCAGACCCTTCTGAAAGTCAGGAGCCTCCGGCGTGGTTCGAGCCCCCGTCAACGTTCCGTGGGCCATGGTCTCGACGTTTGAGTGGTTGAGCACGGAGGCCAGCATTTGCGTCACTGACGTTTTGCCGCTCGTTCCGGTTACACCGATGACAGCGGTGTCGTGCGACGGATCACCGAACACCACGCTCGACGCATCGCCGAGCATCGCCCGAACATCAGGCACCACGATCTCGGGCACGCCGAGCCCGAGCGGTCGGTCAACCAGCAGCGAACCGGCACCCTGCTCGATCGCCGCAGGAGCGAAGTCGTGGCCATCGGCAACGGCGCCGACGACGCATGCAAAGAGTCCACCCTCAACGACAGCCCGCGAATCGTGGGTAATCGAGGTCACGGTGGTGGCGCCGAGACCGTTGAGCTCGCCGCCCACTCGCGCCTGGACGTCAGCAACAGTCACGGCAGCGCTCATTCGTCTGTGCCTGAAGGATCGGTGGCAACAGACGCTGACTCGTCAATGACAGGAGCCACGATGCCGGGAGCCGGGGTGCCTCTGACGAGTTCCCCTGAGTCGACGAAGCCATCGCCAGGAGGAATGCCAAGAATGCGGAGGGAGTACTGCGCAATGTCTGCGAACACGGGGGCCGCCACACGGCCGGCCGTTGATTCGGTCTGCGGTTCGTCGACCACAACAGTGATCGACAGCTGCGGGTTCTCGGCTGGCAAGAACCCAGCGAAGCTCACCACGTAGCGACGGTTGCCGTTGTAGCCGTAGGTGAGCGGTTCGTTGTCGGCCTCGCGGAAGACCTTCCACGCCGTACCCGTCTTGCCGGCCACGGTGTAGCCGGGGACCGCAGCAGCGCCACCGGTTCCTGTTTCGTTCTCCACCACACCGACAAGCATGTCGGTCACTTCACTCGCAGTGGTGTCACTCACCACACGACGTGACTGCTGCTGGGCCAGGTTGGTCTCAACACCTTCGGCATCAACGGTCGATCGGACCAACGTTGGTGGCACATACAGACCGCCGTTGGCGATCACGTTGTAGGCCGCGTTGAGCTGCACCGCGTTGGTGGTCATGCCCTGTCCGATAGGGATCGAACCAAGGTCGCTGCCATACCAATCCTCTGGGTTGGCGACCCGTCCCCGTGCCTCGTGGCGGAAGTCGAGGCCAGTTGGTTGTGAGAAGCCAAAGGCCAGGAGGTAGTCGTGGAGCGATTCCTTGCCGACCTGTTCGGCCAAACGGATCGTGCCGACGTTCATCGACTGCGACATGATCTGGCTGATCGGGTACGGCGCAGCAACGTGTCCTGCGCCGTGTTCGAAGAATTCGACGTCGCCAACCTGGATAGACGCTGGCACGTCAATGAGCGTGTCCTTGGTCATCCCGAGCTGCTCAACAGCGGCCGCAGCGGCCACAATCTTCAGCACGGAGCCCGGCTCGAACGTGTCGACGAGCGGTGCGTTGTGACGAGGGACGCTGCAGGTGCCGTTGGCGTTCCGAACCACGGTCGCCATCGCCAGGATCTCGCCGGTGCGTGGGTCGCTGACGACCGCCTGTGCTCCGTTGGCTCGCGTCTCCTCGCAGTGTTCGATCAGCGACTCTTCCACCACATGCTGGATGCGGTGGTCAAGGGTCAGAATGAGATCGTGGCCCTCGACCGCCGGATCAACCGAGTGGAAGCCACCGGTGATCGATCCGAAGACACCACGCTCGATGGTCTCGGAGCCGGATCGACCCTGCATGACCTCGTCGAACTGCCACTCAAGGCCAAACGTGCCGATCTCATCTGGATCAACGCCGCCGATGATCGGCCGGGCCAAGGCACCATTGGGATAGACGCGGTCTTCGAATCGACGAACGAAGATGCCAACGAGCAAGTCGCGCTGAACCTCGTCCTCGGAGAGCAGCTCGAGCTGCTGAAATGCGGCGTCGGTGATCTCGGGCATCACCATGGCAAAACGCGATTCCGGACCATCACCGCGGAGCGCAACTTCGAGCGTTGGCGCATCCACACCAAGTACCGGAGCAAGAATCGCGGCCGTCAGGTCAGGACGCTCGATCATTGACGGGTCGGCAACAACTTCGAA
>CALLGK010000148.1 GCA_938009905.1 uncultured Acidimicrobiales bacterium
ATCGGTCGGCAGGGCGAGGTCGAAGAACGCCTCGAACGGCTTGTGGCCGAACGAGGCGAAGCCAAGGCTCGCCGTGAGCAGATCGAAGCATCACTGACGTCCGTTCACGAGCTGTCTGAGACGCTCACCGGCAAGTCAGAGCTGCTTGATGGCTGGATTCAGAAGCTCACCGTTGAGCAACAGGCACAGTCCGAAGCCGCCCGCGAGGTGTCAACCGCGCTGTCTGGCCGCCGCAAGGAACGCCAAGACGCCGAGCGTGAGCTCGTCGAGATCCGCGAGAAGCGCAGCAGGCTCGAACTCTCAGACGCCGAGAATACCGTCCGGCTCGAGACCCTCACAGACGCTCTTCGTCGTGAGCTCGACACCGATCCAGAAACCGCCATGGCGGCCGAGCGTCCCGAGGTCGAAGGCGGGGCAAGCCCCGAGGCCCGAGTGCGCGAGCTCGAACGTGAGCTCAAGCTCATGGGTCCCATCAACCCGCTCGCACTCGAAGAGTTCGAGGAGCTGAAGGAGCGCCACGAGTTCCTCGACGGGCAGCTCAACGACGTCAAGAACACCAAGCGGGATCTGCAGCGTTTGATCAAGGAGATCGACGAAGAGATCGTCGGTGTGTTCTCCGCCGCCTACGCAGACGTGGCGACAAACTTCGTCGAGCTCTTCCAGACGCTGTTCCCCGGTGGTCGCGGTGGCGTGAAGCTCACCGACACATCCGACCTGCTCAACTGCGGTGTCGAGATCGAGGCCAAGCCATCCGGCAAAAACGTCAAGAAGCTCAGCCTCCTGTCTGGTGGTGAGCGTTCGCTCACGGCACTCGCCTTCTTGTTCTCGGTCTTTAAGAGCCGCCCATCGCCGTTCTATGTGATGGACGAAGTCGAAGCTGCTCTCGACGACATGAACCTCAGCCGGTTCCTGTCGCTCATCGAGGAGTTCCGCAAGGAAGCACAGCTCATCATCGTGAGCCACCAGAAGCGCACCATGGAAGGCGCAGACGTTCTCTACGGCGTAAGTATGAAGCCTGGTGGTTCGTCGAAGGTCGTCAGCGAAAAGTCCAACGCCGAGTAGCGACGGCGTGGCGTCGGCTCAAAGCTGACGCACCATCTCATATCGTCTTCCCAACTGCCGATAGCTGCCTGTAGTGGGAGCTGCGAAATCGCAGCAGAGGGAGCATCGATATGTGGAACTGGCGCGCGCAGGCCTGCGCATTCTTTGCCGTCGTACTTGTCGCGGTGATGACGACAATGCCGGGGACCGCCTCGGCCCAGGTGACGTCCGGAAGTTCGACACTTGTCGTACATGCCGTTGGTCATTCGGGAAGCGAGAACGTCGACATTCGAATTGACGGCGTTCTCGTCGATTCGTTCAACCCCGAGCGGTGGTCGAGCGGGGGTAGCTTCTTTTCGCTGCCCGCCGACCCTGGTTGGGCCACGTACACCTACGTCCATCCAACGCAGATCGATCCCGCCGATGTGCGGCTCGAGTTCAAGAACGATGCGCACTCGATCGCGCTGATGCGCGACGTGCGCGTCGACAAGATCGTGATTGACGGCATCGTCTACGAGACCGAGCATCCGTCTGTGATCAGCGAGGGCAACTGGACAACCAGTCGCTGCAGCGGTGGCCCAGTGGCGGCGGAGGCCGACAGCCTTTATTGCAACGGCTACTTCCAGTACGCAGCGACGGAAGACACGCCACCACCCCCATCCACCGGCACCTTCTACGTCTCGCCCGATGGCGACAACACCGCAACAGGATCGGCAACTGAGCCGTGGCGAGACGTTGCCTTTGCAACGGGAGACTCCTCGCCCGTTGATGCCGGAGACACGATCGTGGTTCTTCCCGGCACGTACGTCGAGACCATCACACTCGAGAAGTCAGGTAACGACGTCGACGGACACATCACGCTCGTCGCCCAAGGCAGCGTGGTGCTGCAAGACCCCGATCCTCTCGTTGGCGGGTTCCGCGAGGGCGTGATCCAGTCTGCCGACAAGGGCTTCTGGATCATCGACGGGTTCCGCATCGAGAACAGCTCGTGGGCGGGCATCGCGCTGCGGGATGCAAACGACATGATCGTGCGCAACAACCACACGTTCGAGACCGGGGCTTCCGGAATCATCGTGATGCCAGAGGACTACTACCTCGGCGGCGAAGAAGAGATCACGAGCTCAAATATCCAGATCATCGACAACGTCGTCGAACGAGCCAACTGGCGCTTTGAGCCCGGTCCCAAGAACGCAGGGTCTCCGCAAGAGGCACTGTCGTTGTGGGGTGTCGACGGGTTCGACATCGCCGGCAACCTGCTGACCGAAGGCAACAAGGAGGGCATCGACGTCAAGGTTGGCTCTCGCAACGGTGCCATTCGAGACAACGTCGTGACCGGCATGGCGCTGGTATCGGGCAACTACGGCAGCTATCGAGGCGGGCCCGCCATCTACCTCGATGGCAACCGCGCGCACTCGTTCAACATCGACATCTACAACAACGTCGTCTACGACAACTTCGCTGACGGCATCGTGATTGCCGACGAAGTGCCGGCCAACGGTGGCGTCGAAGACGTCAGAGTGTGGAACAACGTCGTCTACAACAACGGCAATCTCGGCATCAACGGTGGTGTCGGCATCGGCCTATTCGATCCGTTGGAGAACATCGACATCGTTCACAACACCGTTGCCTTCAACATCCAGGCCCTTCGCGGCAACTCTCGAAATGGCGAGAGCACGGGATTGCGGGTTGAGGCAAACGTCTTCGCCAACAACGTGTTCCGGACCGCAGCGTTTGACGGTCAGTTTGAGATCGACATCACCCAGAACCTGTTCGCTGAGCCAGACGGGCTCACGGTGCACGGAGACTGGGATCCGGGCGACCTGGCGATCGACAACGTGGTGTCGGCTGATGCCGACTTCGTCGACGCGTTGGCAGCGGATTTCCGACTTGACTCTGACTCGCCAGCGCTTGACGCCGGCTCGGCTCAGGCTCCATCCTTCGCTACATCTGACGCCGACGGTGTCGACCGTCCACGTGGCCCGGCGACGGACATTGGCGCCTTCGAGGCCGCGCCAGCGACGCCGAATACAGCTCCAACTGCAGAAGCTGGCGTTGACCAGACCGTCATCGATACGGACGGCGATGGCCAAGAGGCTGTAACGCTCGACGGCAGCGGTTCCTTCGATGCCGACGGCGATCGACTCACGTTTGAGTGGCTCGAAGGTCTTCAAGTGATCGCAGTGGGCGAGTCGCCGACGATCGACTTGCCGGTGGGCGGCCATGCGCTCCTGCTTCGTGTCTCAGATTCCTCCGGCGCGGTTGCCGAGGATGGCGTTCTGATCAACGTCGACCCTGCGCCTGATGAGCCAGATGGCTCGACGTTGACGATTCACGCCGTTGGCCACGCTGGGTCGGAAATCATCAACATTCGAATTGATGGCGTGCTCGTCGATTCGTTTAACCCCGTCAGGTTCTCGAACGGCGGCAGCTTCTTCTCGCTCGTCGAAGATCCGGGCTGGGCGAGTTACACCTATGTGCATCCCACCACGATCAACCCGGGTGAGGTGCGGCTCGAGTTTGTCAACGACGCGAACTCGCTTGCCCTAATGCGGGACGTACGTGTCGACAAGATTGTGATTGATGGCGCGTCGTTTGAAACTGAGGACGCCTCGGTGATCAGCGAAGGCAACTGGACCGTGAGCCGATGCAGTGGTGGCCCGGCGACTGCCGAGGTCGACAGCCTGTATTGCAACGGCTATTTCCAGTTCGCCGAGGCGGACGTTGTAGACCCACCGGTCGTCGATCCGCCTGCCGGGTTCGAAACCCCAGAGCTCGTTGTGGAGACTGTCGTGTCGGGCATCAGCACACCTTGGGGGAGTGACTTCCTCCCCTCGGGAGAGATGCTCTACGCCGAGCGGATCGGCCGGCTTCACATTTGGGATCCGTCGACCGAAACCTCGACGGAGATCTCGCTGGACATGAGCGACATCGTTCACGGCACGACCGGTGGACTGTTGGGCATTGCCATTGATCCAGGCTTCGATGAGAACCGGCGCTTCTACTCCTGTCAGACGGGGGCTTCCCAAGATGGGGCAACGGAGTGGAAGGTCATCGCTTGGACCCTGAATGAGCAGGCCACGAGCGCTGCACGTGTCGGCGATCCTCTCGTGCGAGCTGCAAACAACCTCAACCACGTCGGGTGCGAACTTGGGATTGACGCAGCTGGACACTTGTTTGTCACGACCGGTGACGATTTCGTTGGGTCATACCCACAAGACACGCAGAACTTGAACGGAAAGGTGCTTCGCATCGACCGCTTCAGTGGTGAAGGCGTTGCCGGCAACCCATTCTTCGGCTCCGAGAGCAGCACAGCTGCGGCGATCTATACCTACGGGCACCGAAACGTGCAAGGGCTCGCCTTCCGTCCGAACGGGCAGATCTGGTCGATCGAGCACGGTTCTGCTGTTGACGACGAGATCAATCTTCTCGTCGCTGGAGGCAACTACGGCTGGGACCCTGTTCCGTTGGGTGACGACGTGCCCGATCCTCGCTATCCGTTGTATGACGAGGTCAACAATCCCATGACCGATCTCCAGAAGTTCCCCGATGCGCTCACGGCCAAGTGGTCATCAGGCGATCCAACAGTGGCTCCTGGCGGGGGCGACTTCGTGGTGGGTGAAGCATGGGGCTCGCTCGATGGTGCACTCGCTGTCGGCGTTCTTAAGGACCGCCATGTCGCCTTCTATCGCTTCGACGATGATGGCGAATACCTCGACCATGTGATCGTCGCTGAACTGGACGGCACCTACGGTCGCATTCGAACAGCCACGATGGGTCCGGACGGCAGTCTGTACATCGGTACGAGCAACTCCGGGTTCGGGTCGTCCGACACCCGGCAGGACGTGATTTTGAAGGTCACTCCCAAGAGCGCATTGCCACCAGACCCAGAACCAAC
>CALLGK010000149.1 GCA_938009905.1 uncultured Acidimicrobiales bacterium
ACGTTCCTCTCGTGGATCGGTGAAGAAGTGTTCGGGCGTTCCGACTTCGACAACCTGGCCATCGGCCATGAACACGACACGATCTGCGACCTCTCGGGCGAACCCCATTTCATGGGTCACGCAGATCATCGTCATGCCTTCGGCGGCGAGGTCCTTCATGGTGTCGAGAACCTCCTTGATCATCTCGGGGTCGAGGGCCGACGTTGGCTCGTCAAACAACAGCACCTTCGGGTTCATTGCGAGCGAACGGGCAATGGCAACGCGCTGTTGCTGACCGCCGGAAAGCTGCCCCGGGTACTTGCGGGCTTGGTCGGGAATCTTCACTCGCTCGAGCAGTTCCATGGCCGTTGCCTCAGCCTCGTCCTTTGGCGTGCGGCGCACCTGGCGTGGCGCCAGCGTGATGTTGTCGAGCACCGTGAGGTGAGGGAAGAGATTGAACGACTGGAAAACCATGCCGGTCTCACGGCGGATCTCCTGAATGTTGCGGACATCGTCCGACAGTTCGATGTCGCCGACCATAATTCGGCCGCGGTCGTGCTTCTCGAGCCGGTTGATGCAGCGGATCAGCGTCGACTTGCCAGAGCCGGACGGGCCGATCACCACAACAACTTCCTGCTTGCCGACAAGCATGTCGATGCCCTTCAGGGCTTGGAAGTCGCCGAAGAACTTGTCGACACCCGCTACTTCGATCATGACCTCGCGATCGCCGATGTTCGTTGCATCGGCATCGACCGATGCTGCAGAGGTGTTGGTTTGGTCGGTCATCGTTGTCCCACTCCCAATCGGCGTTCGAGACGTTGGCTTTCTCTGGACATGCTGAAGGCCACCACGCCGAAGCCGGCGGCCACAAAGGTGAGAGTTTCGGCAATGCCGAATCCTCGGAAATCAGCTTGCGCGTGGACGAGCTCTCGAACCGTCAAGAATTCGGGCAGCGCGATAATCGTGAACAGCGACGTGTCTTTGAACAGTGAAATGAACTGTCCAACCATTGCGGGAATCACTGCTCGGAGAGCCTGTGGCAGCACAATCAGGCGCATGATCTTGGGCTGAGAAAGCCCCTGCGCTTGTCCTGCTTCGATTTGTCCCTTTGGTACTGCCTGCAAACCGCCTCGAATGATCTCGGCGATGTAGGCGGCTGAGAACAACATGATGGCGACTGTTGCTCGAGTGACGAGCGACAGCGGGTTGTCGGTATTGAGGAAGAAGCCAAGGAAGAACTGGGCCGCAAGTAGGAACGTGATGAGCGGCGCACCGCGGAAGAATTCGATGTAGGCAACGCTCAGCATCCGAACGGCGGGAAGGTCCGACCGTCGACCGAGGGCGAGGAGCACGCCCAGCGGGAAGGCCAACAAAATGCCGCCAACAGTGGAGACGAGGTTGAGGTGGAAGCCGCCCCACTCACTCCAGTCGAGACCCTCGTGTCCGATTGCTCGGAACAGAAAGAAAACGGCAAACCCGGCAACGACGACGGACCCAGCTCGACCACCATCGATCTTGTCACCGCGGAAGGCGATGAACGCGGCGTAGAGGCCGATGATCAATGGCACGACGGTCAAAAGGCCGGGCCGCAGTGCAAAGGCAGCGATTCCCGCGGCGGCCCCGAGCCCTGCAAGGCCTGCGGCGATGTTTCGTGGGATCGATCCGACGATGGCGCCGAGCGCCGGAACGAGTGCAAGCGTGGTGTAGCCCCACGCCCAGCCACCCGTGCCAGAGAGCACCTGGAAGCTCGCACACGCGCCGAGGGCGGCGACCGAGTAGGCGTACGGCCGCAGAGAACCACCGATGCGGGACGTCACGGCCCACATGGCGAAACCAATGACCAAGACTCCCCCCGTTATCAACCACGGGCCCGCGGTATCAACAAACGCAACGAGAATGAGGCCGATGAACACAGCGACGGCCCAATAGCTCGAGAGGTATTCCTTCCACGAGGTTGGTTCGAAGGGCTCACCCGTTTCAATCGCGGTGTCTCGGGCTGATGATCGAAGCGCACCCATCAGCACGCCCATCGATCCGGACAGCATGAGAAGCTGAGCCACAATTCGCCACCGCTCCTCACGCGGGTACTGCCCGATCATGAAGAGTTCGAGGTTGCGGTCTACCGCATCCCATCGTCCAGTGATGAACACAAAGCGGAACAGCCGGTACAGCAGATAGACGGCGATTGGCGCGAACAGAATCGTGATCACCGAGTTCATCGGTGAGTTGAACAGATTTCGCTTCGCCCACTGCGTCGCTGATTGTGAGTTGTCTGGAGGAAATGAGAGGTGATCGTCGCTGACCTGATTGTCCACGGCGAAGGAGTTCGGCATGTTGGTCATCGGCCCACCAACTGGAATCGACGGTTGACAATGTTGAGCATGATCGACCAGAAGAACGAGAAGCCCAGGTAGATCGCCATGAGAACGGCAAGCAGTGGCACCGCTGGCTTGCCGTTACCAATGGCGGTTCGAATGAGCGATGTGATCTCGGGATAGGCGACCACGATGCCGAGCGAGGTGTTCTTGGTCAGGTTTAGGAATTGGTTGATCGTGGGCGGGATCGCGATGCGCAGTGCCTGCGGGAGCACGATGAATCGGTAGCGTTGGAAGCCGCTGAGCGCCAAGGCGTTCGCTGCTTCCGACTGGCCCTTCGCGACAGCTTGGATGGAACCACGAACGATCTCGGCGACGTGGCTTGCGGTGTAGAGACCGAGCGCAACCGTGAGGCTGATCCAGCCGGCGTTCGTCGCGAAACCGCCCTCGATGCGGCGACCAGATTCGGAGACGGCAGGCCATGACATACGGTACGGCGTACCGGTGATGACGAAGGCAAGCACACCAAGGCCGAGCAGCGTGCCGAGGGCGAAAAGTACCCGACGGTGTGGGGCGCCGGTCTTGATGTTGACGCTCGTGCGCCACCGCCATACGGCGATGGCAGCGACCAAGGCAACCGCCATCAGAATCCAGAACAGGCCGGTTGATCCGTCGGTGGCAATGGAAGGAACGCCCCAGCGATCATTCGAGAGCAGGGCCAAGTTTGCGTCAGACCACGGCAGACCGATCTTGATTGGCGGACTGCTTGGGTTGAACGGCGGGAAGGGTCCAAACGTGAAGACCGCAAACCCGAAGAAGGTGATGATGACGAGGACCGGGATGTTGCGAAGACCCTCGACATAGAGCAGCGACAGCTTCGAGACGATCCAGTTGGTCGACAGTCGACCAATACCAACGAGGGTTCCGAGCGTCAGAGCAATCAAAATGCCGAACACGGTTGAAACGGCCGTGTTCTTAATGCCGACCCACAGAAGGTTCGGGAACAACGGACTCCGGTCATCAAAGCCGGGATCATCGCGGACGCCGAAGTTGGTCGGTTGATCGAAGACGCTGAAGTCGATCGGGATACCGGACTCGTCGAGGTTCGTGATGAGGTTGTTGAACAACCAGTAGAGGGCGCCGAAGACAGCGAGCACGGTGAACAGCTGGCCGACGATGCGCAGTACCTTCACGTCGCGCCATGGCGGCGGGGTCTGCTGACTTGGACTACTCGATGTGACCTTCGTTGCGGTCACGTCCCCACTCGCTTCACGATCTGTTGCCCCCGATTGCGTACTTGCAATGAGACCGAACCGGCGGTGGAGGTGTTCCACCGCCGGTTCATGCTCACATTTCTTACTTCTTCGTTTGTCTCTTCAACGTGCTGCCTGAATCAGGCGGCTGATATCTAGCGGTATGGCGGCACGTACATGAGGCCACCATTGGTCCACAGGTCATTCGGAGTTCCGGCGAGCTGCAAGCCGATGGGGATGATGTGCGTGTTGTAGATCTCTTCGTAGTTGCCAACCTGGCTCACGACCTGCACGGCAAAGTCGGCGGGGAGGCCGATGCCTGGGTCGAATCCGTCCTGACCGATGAAGTTCAAGATGTTGGGATCGTCGCCGGAATAGCTACCGATGTTGCCGGAATCGAGTCCGAACTCCCAGGCCTGAACCGTGGCCATGACCGACCAGTTGACGGCCTGTGCCCACTCGGTGTCGCCATCGACGACGACGGGGCCAAGAGGCTCCTTCGAGATGATCTCAGCCATGATGAACTGCTCGTCGCCACCCTCGCCCTCGATGGAGGACTTGAAGGCCGCGAGCTGTGATGCGTCAGAGGTCCATGCCTCGCACTGACCTTCTTCGTAAGCAGGGCGCAGGGCGTTGTTGTCCTCGAACACGACGGGGTTGAACGGAATGCCACGAGCGCTGAACACGGAGTTCAGGTTGAGCTCGGTGGTCGTACCCGAGAGCACGCAGATGCTGGCATCGGCGAGGTCCTCGAGCGTGGTGAACCCGGTGCTGGCCGGAACCATCAGGCCCTGGCCGTCGTAGAAGGTCGTGAACAGGAAGTTCGCGCCTTCTTGACCGTCACGGGTGGCGGTCCAGGTTGTGTTGCGAATGAGCAAGTCAATTTCACCGGACTGGAGCGCGGTGAAACGGGCGTCAGCGGTGAGTGGAACAAACTCGACAGCGTCTGCGTCGCCGAGGACGCCAGCAGCGACCACACGGCAGAAGTCGATGTCGAAGCCGCTGAACTCACCAGCGTCGTCAACGATGCCGAAGCCGGGAAGCGTGTCGTTGCCACCGCAGATCAGCGTGCCGCGCTCGATGACGGCAGCCAAGCGGCCACCGTCTTGGGTCAACTCGACAGTGTCGCCACCGTCGTCGTCGCCATCGCTGTCGCCGCCATCGCTGTCGTCGTTCGATGTGTCGGATCCGCCGTTGTCGTCGGAACCGCTTGAGCCACATGCGGTGGCCACAAGCGTGAAGGCAAAGATGGCCGCAAGAATGCGGAGCCACTTTGAGTTCTTCATGTGAAGTCTCCTCTCCCCAAGGGGGCATTGCGCCATGCCACACGGC
>CALLGK010000150.1 GCA_938009905.1 uncultured Acidimicrobiales bacterium
TCGTTGATCGGTTGTGTGAGCCATCTCACCGAGTGACCTCACAGGTTGCAAGTTCCTCCGAACGCAACGGTCCGTCGTCCCTTGCAGCGAGCGCGTACGTTTCGAGACGAACAACGACCCGCACCACGTTGGTCTCCGTTCGTTGTGCGATCTGGTTGCACAAGTCGTCCGGATCTGTTCGTCGAGTCCTTTCTTCGGCCACCAGTGGATCATCGGTATTGGCGATCTCCTTGATGCTGAGGCGAACTTCACCCTCGGCGGTGATGCCGACAGCGGTCACGAACTCTGCGGTCGTGCTTCGGACGGACGCGTACATTGGATGGGTCGAGAGTGGAAAGCTGTCGCCACCAGAGATGGCAGGCAGAAAGACCAGCCCGACGACGAGCAGGCTCAAGGCCCGCAAGAAACGCTCCATGAACCAGCAGTATTGCGTTCGCGTGGGTTGGGAGACGGTTGAACGGCCGGACCAAGCGGCGTGAGTACACTCGGCGTCATGTCGGGTCATTCCAAATGGGCAACGATCAAGCACAAGAAGGGCGCCGCTGACGCCAAGCGCGGGAAGCTCTTCGCCAAGCTGATCAAGCAGGTTGAGGTTGCGGCGCGCTCCGGCGGCGGCGATCCCGATTCGAACCCGACGTTGCGCACCATGTTTCAGAAGGCCCGCGATAACTCGGTGCCTCTCGACACAATCGAGCGTGCCGTCAAGCGCGGCACTGGCGAGCTCGAGGGCGTCAACTACGAGCCGATCACCTACGAGGGATACGCACCCGGTGGCGTGGCGTTGCTCATCGACGTGTTGTCAGACAACCGCAACCGCACGGGTTCTGAGATTCGGTCGCTGCTATCGAAGAACGGTGGCTCGCTAGCCGAACCAGGCTCGGTCGCCTGGCAGTTCGAGCGCAAGGGCATCGTCAAGGTCGCAAAGTCGGCTGAAGAAGACGACGTCATGATGATCGGCATCGACAACGGCGCTGAAGACCTCGAAGACCACGAAGAGCTGTGGCAGGTCACCTGCGAGCCAACCGATGTGATCGGCTTGCGTGCCGCGCTCGAAGAAGCCGGTATCGAAGTGCTCGAATCAGACACCACGATGATGCCGACCAACACCGTTCCTGTTGGCGAAGCGTCCGATGCCAAGGCCGTGTTGAAACTCGTCGACATCCTCGATGATCACGACGACGTGCAAGACATCTTCTCGAACGTCGAGCTCGACGACGCTGTGATGGCTGGCGTCAGCCTTGACGACTGAGCCGTTCGCTTCGCTCACTCACAGCCTTGTGGCGCTGGGGCGCCAAAACGCCCAGGCCGTTCGGGAACGGCCTAGATACCGGCGGCTACGCCGAGGAGGCGTGAGCGGGTAACCGACCGCACGCCGCGAGACAGGCTGAAGATCGCGATGAGCCAGGCGATCCCGCCGAGCACGAATGGCACCCAGTCGGCGCCGAACAACACGCCGGTTGACTGGCTGTAGGCGATCATGATCAGCGGCAAGCTGACCAGGCCAGATGCCTGCTGAGCGGCTGCCGTCGAGCGAACGCGAGCCGAGAGCCGAAGCACGAGTGACAGGCAGATCGCCAAGAACGGTGGGAGCACCCACAGGATCATCACCCACCACTGCGCGGTGGGGAAGAACCAGCCGCCTACCTCTGGTCCAACCGTGAGGTTCACGATCAGCGAGTAGGCGCCGAAGCCGACGATGGTGGTGAAGTAGCCGGGCACGAGGCTAGCGATGAGCTTGCCGAGGTAGATCTCGCGGGCGCCAGCGGGGGAGTGAGCCAGGAACTCGCCAGTGCCACGCTCGCGCTCGCCAACGATGGTGGCGGCGCCGACCGCAGTCGAGATGGTGAGGGGAACGATCACGGCGACTGGAGCAAACAAGAAGACCGCAAGGGCGTAGCCGGTCTGGCCTTCTGGGCTGTCGCCCCTGATCTGGGACTTGGCCGACTCTGGTAGCACCTCGAGCGTTTCAGACACTCGGGCCACGGTTTCGACGTTGCCAATACTCGTGATGGTGAGCAGCAGGATGGCCGGAATGATCACGAAGAAGAAGGCGCCAAGAAGCGACATGGGGACCCAGAAGTCTTTGGCCTGAATGAGTTGCTTCAGGTCGGTTCGGGCAACCGTCATCACCCGGGCCCAGTCGATACGGCCGGTTTCAACCTGATCGGCCGAACCTTTGCGACGTTTCGAAGGGTGTGAACGTTCGGTTTCCACTGAGTCGGAGTTCTGGGGGATCTGAGTAGCAGTCATTGGTTGTCCCTGGATCAGTTCTGTGAGGCCAGTTCGCGGGCCGGTCGGCCTGTCGATCCGCCAGGAGGAGGAATTTCGTCGCCGCTTGAGCCCTGCTCACGACGGACAGCGAAGTAGAGGTCTTCAAGCGTTGGGTTGAACGGCACAACGCCGGTGATGCGGGCCCCGGTGTTGGCAAGGTGGGCGACCAGTTCTGGAACCCGATCGAGCGTGTCGAGCTCGATCGACGCTGTGGCGTCTGAGCGGTCATAGGACGCAACGCCAGTGTGGGTGGCCAGCGAGTCGAGCTGTGAGCCGTCTGTAGCCGAGATGCGCACGATGGGGGTTGGCCAATAGCGCTTCGCCAGCTCGTCGGGCTGACCGGAGAGCAGGCTGGTGCCGTGCTGCATGACCACGACTTCGTCTGCGAGTCCTTCTGCTTCGAGGAGGAGGTGCGTGCACATCAACACGGTGCGTCCGCCGCCGGTCATGTCTCTAATGAGGTCGAGCACGGCAACGGCAGATTCTGGGTCGAGGCCAGAGGTCGGCTCATCGAGCAGGAGGAGATCGGGATCGTGAAGGATCGATCGGGTCAGGGCGAGGCGGGTCTTCATGCCGGTGGAGTAGCCGCCGACCTCGTGATCGAGCGCTGCGTCGATGCCAAAGATCTCGGAAGCTTCGAGGATGCGCTTGTCTGACGACTTGCCGCGCCCGAGGCCATAGAGCTCTGCCGCGTAGCGAAGGTTGTCCCAGCCGCTGAGTCGGTCATAGAGCGAGGGCTTGGCCGACACGACACCGCAGCGGCTGCGTACCTGCTCGCCATCGTTCGAGGTCGGATCGAGACCAAAGACTCGGGCCGAGCCCTCGTCGGGGCCAAGGGCGCCCGTGATCATTCTGATGGCTGTTGTTTTGCCTGCGCCGTTGGGTCCGAGCAGAACCGTGATCGATCCTTTCGGGACCTCAATCGTGAGGTTGGTCAGAGCCTGAACATCGCCGAACCAGCGGCTGACCCCGGAAACATTGACAACAAGTTCGCGATCCACCTGCACCTATCGGCTGTAGCGCCACCAACGTCATGGTCCGTTCGGCCTACGCGCTCACCGCCGTCACTAGCGTTCAGGCGCAATGCACTGAGCGACGAAGCGGTCGACGACGGGCGTGAGCACGGTTTCACCCGCCACCCCAAGTCGCACGTTGGCATCTCGATGGTCGTAGGGGCTCACGTCTGCCACCTCTGCTCGGCCGCCCGCCTCGGTGATCGCGACGGCCAGCCGCTCGGAACTCTCGATGCGTTCTGCGCGGCCTCGGGTGACGATGAGGAACGATGGTCCGTCGAAGGAGCTCCCGGCGTTGATCATCGCCTCGACCTGCAGCGTCGGCGATCCGTCGATCCGGTCGGCCTGCG
>CALLGK010000151.1 GCA_938009905.1 uncultured Acidimicrobiales bacterium
TTGCACGCGGCCCCGCCGGGCACCGATGACGCGGACGACCGCACCCCGGATCCAGCTGAAGCTGCCAACGCACGCTTCTCTGTGTCGCGCCGAGGAGTGAATCCTCTGACGTCTGCAAAGCTTCCGAGCTTCATTGCCTCATGCATGTCGAGAACCCCGACACGCGACGCAACCAGCTTCTTCCGCCTACGACTCGAACAACGTCGACCCGAACGATTCACGTTTCCACACCCTTTACCGCACACCCATTGGCCCCACCCCGAACAAGTTCGGAGCCTCCACGCCACTGGCCTCGTACGGACTCTAGTGTCCGCCAATCTGCTTACGACCATCAAGGGTTTAAGTCCCCACCCCGACGAGTGAATTTGCCTAGATGAGTGGGCCTTTTCGAAGCAGTTCTACCCCCTTGGATAAGGTCCCTCCGTGCTCAGTCCCTCGCTCGACACAATCCGAGTCTTTTTGCATGTCCTCGCTGCCGCGATTTGGGTCGGCGGACAGTTCGCATTGGCCGGCATGGTTCCTCGCCTTCGGGCAATCGGACCAGAAGCCACCAAGGCCGCTGCAAACGGGTTTGCCAAGGTCGCCTGGCCCGCCTTCATCGTCGCCTTTCTCACGGGGATTTGGAGCCTGTTCGCCGTCGAGGCATCAAACGAACTCGACTATCAGATCACCTTCGGCCTCAAGATCGTGCTTGTTGCTGTTGCCGGCATCTCCGCCGCCATGCACGCGTCGTCTGATCGGAAGCCCGTGATTGCGGCCACAGGCGCTATTGGGGCGGTCAGCGCGATCGCCCTCGTGTTTCTGGGCGTGCTCTTGGCTCAGCATTCCGGCTGACCTCGTCGACAGCACACGCTCGCCGCACTACCTGCGCGCATGGTCAAGGGAATAGGTTCAAGGCCATGACTGCCCCTCTTGATTCGAAGACCCCCGTCATCGTCGGGGTCGCACAGCGCACGCAGAAACCAGATGACCTAACCCAGGCCCTTGAGGCAGTGGCCCTCATGGAGGCCACGGTCGTCGAAGCGGCAGACGACGCAGGCGCGCCAGCGCTGCTCAACAGCCTGGATGCCGTTGGGGTTGTTGCTGGGGCCTGGAGCTACTCGAACCCGGCGAGGATCATCGCCAACAACATCGGCGCGCCAGACGCGGCAACGTTGTTGTCGGCCAACGGCGGCAACTCGCCGCAGTCGTTCGTCAACGAGGTGTGCGCACGGATTGCCAGAGGCGAGCTTGGGAGTGCTGTCGTCGTTGGCGCCGAGACGATCTGGAGTAGACGGCGGGCCAAGCGTGCGGGAATCGAGCGCCAGGTCACGGTGCAGAAAGACGACGAGCCAACCGAGCACTTCGGTGCAGATGTGAAGATGTCGACCGAGTTTGAAGCTGAGCGCGGCTTTGCCATGCCAATCAACTTGTATCCCATCTTCGAGTCGGCGATCCGAGCAAACAATGGCGAGAGCCACGCCGACCACCGGGCCCGCCTCGGCAAGCTTTGGGCTGGCTTCAACGAGGTCGCTGCTGCGAATCCGCACGCCTGGACGCGTACCCCGATGACCGACACCGAGATCATCACCGAGTCGGAGACCAACCGGATGGTTGGCTACCCGTACACCAAGGCGATGAACTCGAACTGGGACCTCGACCAGGGGGCCGCCATTCTGATCTGCTCGGCCGAACGTGCAGAAGCCGCAGGTGTCCCTCGCGACCGCTGGGTGTTCCCGCACGCGGGAACAGACGCCCACGACACCTATGCGGTCACCGAGCGCCGAGACCTCCACTCCTCCCCCGCCATCTCGGCAGCCGCGGCCCGACTCTTCGAGATCACCGGGAAGAGTCCATCCGATGTCGATCACATCGACCTGTACTCATGCTTTCCATCAGCGGTTCAGATCTCGGCGGCCGCCATCGGGCTCGACCTTGATCGCCAGCTCACCCAGACCGGCGGCCTGACGTTCGCCGGCGGGCCGCTCAACAACTATGTGTCGCACTCCATTGCGGCGATGGTTGGTACGTTGCGCAGCGACCCAGGAACCCTGGGCCTTGTCACGGCAAACGGTGGCTTTGTCACGAAGCACGCCCTCGGGCTGTATTCGACCGAGCCAGCGGGCCACACCTACGCCTCAGAAGATGTGCAGGATCAGGTCGACGACACGGGACGGGTTGCGGCCGACGAGTCGTACTCGGGCCCCGTCACGATCGAGGGCTACACCGTCATGCACGACAAGGCCGGCCCCGAGCAGTTGATGGCTGCCGTGCGCACGCCGAACGGTCGATCGTGGGCCACCTCACGCGACGCCGAGACGATGACCGATGCAATGCAGCGCGAGCTCATCGGCGAAGCGGGCGAGCTCACGCCCGAAGGCGTCTTGACCCTCTAGCTCTTCACACACAACAGAGAACACCGCAGCGGCGTCCCACAGGTTGGCGATGCTGCTTAGGCCGCGCGGTATTTGCGCCGATGCAACCCAGTGATCCCCACCTGAGGTCTCGCTGTGCATCGCACGTCCATTCGCTCCATTGCCGCTTCGATACTTGCCGTTGGCGTCGTTGTCGCTGGCTTCTTTGGCCCATCACCGGCTGCAGACGCCGAGGCACCTGCCGTTGCTGAGCGCACGTGGGGCGTCGAAGGCGTAATGCCGTCTGCGTCCAACAACTTCAACTCACCGGCGTGGGCCCTTCACAACGTGGGCGACGTGATGTACGTGGGCGGCAAGTTCACCACCATCACCTCAGGGCCCGGCGGCCAGGACGTGAACCAGCCAGCACTCGGTGCGTTCGACGCCCGCACCGGCGATCACATTCCGTCGTTCACTCCCAACGTGCAGGGCGGCTCTGTGTTCGCCATCGCCAGTTCGCCTGACGGCTCTCGGCTCTTCGTTGCCGGCGACTTCACGTCAATCGACGGCGTGCCAGACACCGCAGGTCTCGCCGCACTCAATCCGGCGACCGGCGCCGTTGATCCAACCTGGCGAGCCAGCCTCGAACGGCCATGGACGGACGATCCTGCAGTGGCACGAGCTCTCGATGTCTCAAAGGGCTGGCTCTATGTGGGTGGCACCTTCACTCACGTTCGAAGCGGGTCGTCTCGCCAGCAACACATTCGGGTTGCTCGCGTCGACCTCGCAACCGGCAGGCCAGATGCTGCGTTTGATCCTGTCGTGTCCGGCGGCGGCATCTGGGACATCGATCCGAGCCCGGATGGGTCACGCCTCTACCTCGCCGGCTTCTTTTCGACGGTCAACGGCGATGCACAACACGGCGACCGATTCGCCGCCGTGCAAACGTCAGACGGCGAGCTGGTTCCTGGTCTTGCGCCCTTTGAACCAAACCTCGACATCACGGGCCGCCAGTACGCCGTGGCGGCAACAGACGACAAGGTGTTTGTGGCGGGCGAGGAGCACATGGTGCAGGTTCTCGATGGCGACACGTTGGCCCGTGAGAACGTCTACTTCACCGGAAGCCCCCAGTTCGTTAACGACTGGGCCCTGTTCGGAGGCGGCGACTACCAAGCGCTGACCGTTGTGGGCGACACCGTCTACGCCGGGTGTCACTGCTGGAGCTATCACCTCAACCCAGCAACGGGAGCACAGCTCTTCCCAACCGTTACTCCCCCGGCCGGCGACTGGACGCCCGTGCGTGGCATTGCCGCCTACGACGCCGAAACCGGTGAGCACCTTCCAGAGAAGACGTTCGACCTCTCCGGCACCTCAGGCGTCTGGGCGATCGAAGCCGCTGGCGATGACTGTCTTTGGGCCGGCGGTGCCCTCACTCAGTCTGGTGGCTCGTGGATCGGCAACGTTGCGCAGTTCTGCGAAGGTGGCGAGCCGCTCGACGTGGAGCGGCCCAGCACGCCGACGGGCCTTCGCCGGGACGCGAGTGGACTCGACTCGATCAGCCTTCGTTGGACCTCTTCGAGCGACAACCTTGGTGTCACCGGATATGAGATCTATCGATCGACAGATGGCACGTTTGGGGACCTCGTCGGCACGCGCTCTGTGGAAGACGCAGCAGCCGGTACCACCTGGATAGACACCGAGACCGAGGCTGGTGCCGACTACAGCTACGCGGTCAAAGCCGTCGACGCTGCTGGCAACCGCAGTTGGCGCTCGAACATCGTGACGCTTGGCCTCGAAGTCACCGACTCGGAACGGCCCTCGGCGCCGACTGGTCTTCGAGCCGAAGGTTCCGGTCTCGAGATCAACCTCACGTGGAATGCATCGACAGACAACGTAGGCGTCGCCAGCTACCAGATCTTGCGCTCGACCGACGGCACGGTTGGAGACGTGATCGCCACAGTCACCGGTACGACGTTCGCCGACACGGGCACCGATGCCGACCAGACCTACACCTATGCGGTGAAAGCTGTGGACGCAGCAAACAACGCGAGCTGGCGCTCAAATCTGTCGACGGCCACCACCGCGCCGGGGGCAGACACCGAGCGTCCAACGGCCCCCGTTGGCCTGCAGGCCAGCCGTGATGACGGACGTGTCGATCTGACGTGGACTCCGTCCTCAGACAACATCGGTGTAGCGAGCTACCAGGTCATTCGCATGGCTGGAGGAACGCTTGGGCCGGTCGAAGCCACGGTCGACGGAACCAGCGCGACGCTTGAGGGACTTGCGCCCGGCGAACACCAATTCACGGTCAGAGCCGTCGACGCTGCTGGCAACACGAGCTGGCGAGCCAACATCGTGATCGTGACCGTCCCGTAGCGGGCGCATAAACACGAGATACTGGGCGTATGCCCGCCGCCAACTTCGTCATCGTCGCCAACCGACTTCCGGTCAAACGGGTGGAAGCCGACGAGGGATCAA
>CALLGK010000152.1 GCA_938009905.1 uncultured Acidimicrobiales bacterium
CGTATGCGAGTTCTCCCGAAGGCCAACGAAGATTGTTGGTGCGGTAGCGGTCAGAAGTTCAAGCGCTGCCACAAAAACACCACCAATCCAATCCGGCCAGGCAAAGTGAGCCGTCGGCGTCCCGTGCCCGATTCCATCGAAAAGCCCATGTGGGCCGACGGCACAAGCGTCACCCGGTGGGACGAACCAGATGTGAAGTCGCCGGACGTCGTCGAGCGCATGCGGCGCACCGGACGAGACGCTGGCACGATCTTGGGCTCGCTCAGCGAGCTCATCAAGCCTGGCGTCACCACCGAGCAGATCGATGAGTTCTGTCACGACAGTGCCATTGCGGTCGGGGCCTACCCCAGCCCGTTGATGTACCCGGGCGGATCAAATCCGTTCCCGAAATCGTTGTGCACCTCGCTCAATGAGGTGATCTGTCACGGCATCCCAGACGATCGTCCGCTCGAAGATGGCGACATCCTCAATTGCGACGTCACAATCTTTCGCGAAGGCGTCCACGGCGACACGAACGCAACCTTCTACGTGGGAACCGTCGATGAAACGAGTCGACGCCTCGTCGAAGTCACCCGCGAAGCAACGGCCCGCGGTATTGCCGCCGCCATTCCCGGCAACCCCATCAACGTCATCGGCGAGGCCATCCAGTCATACGCCGAGGCTCACGGCTTCGGTGTGGTGCGCGATTTCGTCGGACACGGCATCGGTGAGCAGTTCCACACCGACCTGCAGATCTGCCACTACTACCACCCCCGCCTCGATCAGATAATCGAGCCCGGGATGACCTTCACGATCGAACCCATGATCACGGTCGGCAACTGGCGAGCCCGGATGTGGAGCGACGGTTGGACCGCGGTTACGACTGACCAGAGCCGTACTGCACAGTTCGAGCACACGATCCTCATCACTGATGGCGAGCCCGAAATTCTCACCACGCCGGCAGACACCACCGGCCATCCCTATTGGGAAGTTGCCAAGGCGTCGACCTAGTTCGGTGCCGACCTGGGAACCGCGAGATCGGCTCATCTTCCGGTGAGACGGGCCGATGGAAGCCCGTATGCGGCCTTCTTTTCGAGCGCTCGTGGTGTTCTGCAGCATCGTCTTCGCTGGGTGTTCACAAGTCCCCGAGCAGACAACCCCTGAGCAGACCGTTCCTGAGCAGACGGTCCCGACGACGGTCGCTTCTGTACCGCAGGGTCAGACCCTCGCCGACTGCGAGCTCGACGAGCGGTGCTCCACCTATCTCGGGGTTTGGAAGCAGATTCTGAGCGAGCGAAGCGGTGTCACGCTCGACGAACTCGAGCGCCGAACCACTGTCGAGCGCGCAGTGGTCAAGCGACTCAATGAGCTCGACACTCACCATCACATCGATGAGTTCTCCGTGCGATTCTTGGTGCGTTTCGACGACATCGAAGCGTCCGTGGCCCAGAGCATCCCGATCCAAATGCTGGGTACGAGCCCAGAGGAGCGGGGCGAGGATTCGCCGCTATGGGCTTCACCAGCTGAGATAAGGGCAGCTGGCGTGCCGTTCGATCAGGATCTCACGCAAGATCAGATTGAGACTGTGCTTGATCTGGACGGGCGACTTGCGCTGTTCCGCTCTGGTGGCGACCCTCTCTGGCCGATCGATTTCGACGCAGAAGTCCTCTACTCGAACAAGCAAGAGATTCTCGATGAAGCTCTCACCCTGATCGACGGACAGGGCAGCGCCTTTGCTTGGGAGGTGGGCTTTGTGAGACTCACACCTTCGGAATTCGATGCATTCATCAACAGCCCGGACGTTTGCGACTCAGGCACAATCGACATGCTCGAGCCCCAAGATCACTTCTGGTACGAGATCGAATGCCTCGAGGACTAGGTGCGACGATCCTCCCCACGCTCACCGACGCACACCATCGTCTGACTCAGCACGGCCGTTCGACTCAATAGAGCCCGATCATTCGGCCAGCTAGTGCCAACACCGACACTACGAGCACCGGTTTGATGACCTTCTCGCCGCCTTCGACGGCGATGTTGGCTCCCACGTAGCCGCCGAGTCCCATGCCTGCCGACAGCACGAGCGCAGCCAGCCAGCGAACCTGCCCCTGCCACACGAAGATGGCAAGAGCGACGAGCGACACCGACAAGATCACGATCGTCTTGATCGCGTTGGCCGTCACGAGGTCGTGGCCAACTCGGGAAAGCACCAGCAGCAGGATGAGGCCCACCCCGGCTTGAATGGCCCCGGCATAGAAGCCAACCGAGAAGAACACGATGCCTGAGAGCCACATCGGCCAAGGCTGCGGAGCCTCGGTGGTTTTGGGCCGCCAGACGGCCATAACCAACAGCGGAATCATCAGGAAGCCAAAGATTCGCTCAAACAGTTCGTCCGGAATCTGCGACACAACCGAGGCACCGACGATGGCACCCGGAACAGCGGGAACGACGACGGGCAGCGCCTTCTTGAATCCGTCGACACCCTTGCGGGCGTAGCCAAAGGCTGACGTGCCGTTTTGGATGACCACAGCGACGCGGTTGGTTCCGTTTGCAAACAGGCCCTCGACGCCACCAAGCGCCAGCAGCGGCACCGTGAGCAGCGAACCGCCACCCGCCATCGAATTGATGATTCCGGCAAAGACACCGCCGCCAAAGATCAGGAGTGCTTCGACGGTGGACATTCCGGCCACGCTACCCCGGTCTTGGCTCACCAGATGAGAGACTGAGTGGATGCGCAAAGGTCTCGCCGGTCTTGTACTCGGCTTGTCGCTCCTGGTGGCCTCGTTGGCCTGGGCCGGCTTCACCATGTCGCGCACGATCCTCGATCCGGGACGTTCAGAGCGCCTCGCCGACCAACTGTTCGACAACGAGCAACTCCGGGCCGCCTTGGTTGATCGCGTTGCGGCCGGGCTGGGCGCTGCTCTGCCTGATGGCGCGCCAGTAGTTCCCGATCAGCTGCTTGAGCAGGCCGCCGACAAAGCACTGGATGACCCATCGGTGCAGGCCGTTGTTCGCGACGGCATTGTCCGCACGCACCGGAACGCGTTGGAAGGCAACGCCGAGCCTGTCACCGTCGACGCCAGTGCTCTCGGTGCAGCCGGACGAGCATCGCTCGTGGAGATTCGCCCGGAGCTCGCAACCGTTTTGCCGGAGGTTCCACCGGTGGCGATCACGCTCCCAACGTCTGGGTTGGCCCGGCTCGGCGCAATCAAGAATTTTGTCGACCGATTCACCATCCTGGCTGCGGCGACCGCGGCCATCGGTGCGCTTGTTTCACTCGTCGTCACCAGCGATCGCCCGTCTGTGCTGCGCCGCCTTGCGTTCTGGGCCTTCGGCACGGCAGCGTTCTGGCTCATCGTTGGCTTTGGTATTCCCTGGGTTGCCAACCGGGTTGCGCCAGCGTCCGCGGCCATTGTTGCCGCGGTGATCGACGTCTTCTTCGGCGCCATGATTCCACCCGCGGTGATGTTGGCGGTCGCTGGTGCCGTCGTGCTCGGCGTGTCGTTCTTCTGGCAAGCGGCGTCTGCTCGGCAGGGGGCGGCTGCCATCCAGCCTCGACGGCAAAAACGTCCCATCGAAGCTGCTGGCCCAGCCCGCACGCAGAACCGACCAACCGGTGGCCACATGTCGAACATTCGGGGCCGCACCCAAGACGCCGCACCCCGACCTCAACGATCGGCAACCGCTGACCCGACCGCGGTGCAGGCCAGGCCGGCACAGTCGCAACAACGCCAGTCTCCACAGCGTGCAGCTCAACGATCCCAGGCACAACAGCACCAGCCCCAACCAGGGGCGAGACCGGGCAGCCAACAACGCACGCAGCAGCAACAACGGGCCCAACAGCAGCGCACACAACAGCAGCTCACCCAGCAACAGCAGGTGGCCCAGCAACAGCCGCAACAGCGCTCGCCGTCGACCCAGCAGCCGGCTGCCGATGTCTGGTCGCTGACCAACCCCGACGACGCAGTGGCCAAACCAAAACGGCAGTGGATCGAGGGCATCGGCTACATCGATGCACCAGATCCCGCATCCGTGCCCGAACCGAAGCGGGTGGTGCCACCTCAGGGCGATCAGCCCTCGGACGGCGCTCCTTAAAGCTGGCTCAAAATCCACTCACGTACACCAGCGATGACCTGATCCTTCTCTGGTTCGTTCATGCACTCATGACGAAGGCCCGGCCACATCACTCGGGTCACATTGTCGAGTTTTTCGAGCGGCGCGGACGCCGCAGGTGGCACGAGCTCGTCACTGTCGCCGTGCAGCACATAGGTGGGGACCGAGATGCGATCGAGCCGGGCCATCGTC
>CALLGK010000153.1 GCA_938009905.1 uncultured Acidimicrobiales bacterium
TGCCGCCGGCCACCGGGCTTGTGTTGCTCTACGGAGGCGACAGTCACGGTCGAGGAGCGACCAGGGTGATTGTTCGGCCAAGCGGCACTGAGCCAAAGCTCAAGGCCTACGTCGAAGTGATCGAGCCAAGCGATGGTCGAAGCGCTGATGAGCTCTGGGCGGACGCGAGCGCTCGGCTGCAAGCCGTGCAGGCGAGCCTCAAGGAACTGCTGGCTTAGGGCTGGGGAATCCGACAGGCGTCAGTCGCACCGGGCATCTTGTGCCGGTAGCGAGCGATCAGCCAATAGGTCGGGGCTGCCATCCACGAGAACGGTGGTGTGGCGATGATCTTGCCGGCAATGCTCCACGGCTTCCCCGCCTTCTGGAGGGCGAGGGCGATGCCTCGTTCGCCGCGGTGGGTCACACCTGATCCGTCGACCCAGTAGGCCGCGGTGGTGACGTCGTCTTCAGTGAGGCCGTAGCGATCGATATCGACCGCCTGCCATGGCAGGACGTCGGTATCGGAGATTCGTTGCTCAATCCAGCGGGCCGTCACCGTGCAGAAGCCGCAGTCTCCATCAAAGATGAGGAGTTCGTTGCTTGGTGCATTCATGGTGAAATACCGCTTGTGTTGAGGGTGGTTCAGCGCCCTGCGTTTGGCTTCCGGCCGTGATTGGCCTTCTTGCGGCGGGCGTTGAGGCGCTTCTTCTTGCGTCGCTTCGACATGTCTATGGAGGGTATCGGCACGTTTTGTCGTTCTTGACAGCTGATTCGCCTGCATGCGTGTCGAGTGTCACACCGTCACCTTTCTGAGCCCGCAAACACGAGTCGATCACTTGCTTGTTGGCATGTTTGTTGAAGCATCAACATCTCTGTGAGAGAACTTCAGCAATGTTTCAATTCGACGTCACCTCGGCCGACTGTCAAAGAGAAGAGAAAGTACGGGCACGGCGCGTATCAGTAACAACCGTCGGTTACCGCAAGGCAACTGACGGAACACCTTCATTCCGAGAGGAGGAATCTGTGGCGAGAAGTTGGGACGCACGAGTTCGCGGCGCAGATCAAAGGGTGACGCCAACTGACGAGGACGAAGTCCTCGAAGCCGGTGCCGAGTCGCTGAACGGCGACGCTCCCAAGTCTGGTGTTGGTGCCCTCGTCACCAGTGCCTTCAGCGACATGGCGTTGGTGGTCGAAGGACTGTCTGTTGCCGTGTCTGCCCTCGATCTGGCGGTAGCCGTTGTCGAGCGAACATCCGGAGAGATCCGCTGGAGCTCAGACGCCTGGGTGGAACGCTTCGGCGTCCGCCACTTGTTCGCCCGCCATCTGGCCTCGACGACAGAGTTCGGGGAGTCGCCGCTGCCCGCCCCTGGTCAATCGTGGCAACGAACCAGAACGCTGCACTTCGCGGACGGCGCAGAAGACCTTGTCGACCTCGTGCTGATTGGCGAAACGCTCGCCGATGGTTCTGAGTTCGTGACCGTCGTGGCCCAAGATCGCAACAGAACGGCCGCGGCCATCACCGATCGCGCCGAAGTGACCACGCTGGTCGACGGCGCCATCGCCGACGTCGGTGTCGACGAAATGGCTGTGCTCTACGTCGACCTCGACCGCTTTAAGGTGGTGCACGACTTGGTCGGCAACATCGAAGCGTTGCGCCTCCTCGATCTGGTGCACCGTCGCATCTCGTCGACGGTCCGCGGCTCGGACTTGGTGTTCCGATTGCCATCAGACGAATTCGTCATTCTGGCGTGCGAACTGGAAGAGCCGGACGCAGCAGAAGAGCTGGCAGAACGAGTTCGCCTTGGTGTCGCCACCCTCGCCGATGTCGGCCACGACATGGCGCTCACGGCCAGTGTCGGTGTCGCCGTGTGCGAGTCGGGTCAAACAGGCGAGCAGCTGATCTCAGCGGCCGAGACCGCGGTGTACCTGGCGAAGGGCCGGGGCCGAAATCGCGTCGCCATCCACGACGAAGAACTTCGAAGCCGCACCCAACGTTTGCTCGTGGTTGAGCGTCAGCTCCGCCGCGCCATCGATCGTCGTGATGTGCGCTTCGCCTACCAGCCGGTTGTCGAGATCGACACCGGCAACGTCGTCGGTGCTGAGGCGCTGCTTCGTCTGGGCGGCGACATCGGATTGTCGGCTGTCGAAGTTGTTGCTGCAGCAGAACACAGCGGCCTGATGGGTGCTCTCGGTTCACTTGTGATCCAGGGTGTCGAAGAGCAACTTGCCGACATGCTGAGCGACGAGAACCGCGAGCACGTCGTGATGGTGAACCTGTCGGCCTCGCAGCTGGCCGATGTGCGCCTTCTCGAGACGTTGCGAGCCACCGTGAATAACCCTGAGCTCAAGCCCGGTCGCTTTGCGGTCGAGGTGCCAGAGCTGGTCGTTCGAGAGCGTCGCGACGGGTTCGAACTGCTCGCCGATCTCATCCGGCCAACGTTCAAGCTCGGCATCGATGGCTTCGGAGCCAGCTTCCGTTCGATCGACATGATCAGCGATCTGCCTGTCGACTACGTGAAGCTCCACCGCGGCATCACCGCATCACTCGGCACAGACGCCGAAGACCGTGAACAGGTCGCTGAGCTCATCGGTGATGCGACCGCTCGTGGCATCCAGGTTGTCGCACTTGGCGTCGAACGCCTCGACCAGGCCAGGGCGCTTCGCTCAATGGGCTGCACGCTCGGCCAGGGCTTCCTCTACGCCGGCGCCGTGAAGGTCGACGAGCTCCGCGAGCTCAAGCGGGCTGGCCTCACCGCCAACCTGACGGTCTAGCGGCCCGCCCCGAGGGTCGGGATCGCTACCCTCGTGGCCAATGGAGAAATTCGGATTCGTCGGACTGCCCAATGCTGGGAAGTCATCCCTCTACAACGCCCTCACCGGGGGAGGGGCGCTGGCCGCGCCCTACGCCTTTGCGACGACTGATCCCAACGTGGGCGTCGCCAAGGTGTTCGACGAGCGGCTTGATGCTCTCGCCGAGATGAGCCAGTCGAAGAAGGTCGTGAACGCCACCGTGCAGTTCAACGACATCGGCGGACTGGTCGCGGGCGCCAGCAAGGGTGAAGGCCTTGGCAACAAGTTCCTCGCCGGCATCCGCGAGGTCGACGCCATCGTGTTCGTGCTCCGGGCGTTCCGTGACGACGACGTACCCGGCCCTCACGATCCGCTCGAACACCTCGGCATCGTCGAAACCGAACTCACCCTCGCCGATCTCGAAACCGTCGAGAGCCAGCTCGACAAGAAGCGCAAGGCGGCAAAGGGCGACAAGAGCTTGCTGCCAGAGGTCGATGCTGCGACGGCCGCGCTCGAGATCCTCAACGAAGGTCAGCCGATCTATCGCAGCAATCTCTCAGCAGAACACCGCGAGATTCTGTATCCGTGGTTCTTGCTCACCAACAAGCCGGTGTTGGCCATCGTGAACCTCGACGAAGAACAGCTGGCCGACGTCGACACCGTGATCGCACCGGTGCAGGCCGAGCTCGGTGAGCTCGCCCCCATCTTCGGCGCCTGCATCCAGCTCGAGGCCGAAGCGTCACAGCTCGACGCAGAAGACCGAGCCGAGATGCTCGATGGATTCGGATTGGGTGAGGGAGCGCTGCCTCGCTTCATCCAGGCCGCCTATCACGTGCTCGGCCTGCGAACGTTTCTCACCACCGGTGAGCAGGAAAGTCGGGCTTGGACCTACCGGGTCGGCTCGACGGCCCCGGAATGCGCCGGGAAGATTCACACAGATCTGCAACGTGGCTTCATCCGAGCCGATGTGATTCGATGGGACGAACTCATCGAACTCGGTTCGTGGAGTTCAGCCCGTGATGTT
>CALLGK010000154.1 GCA_938009905.1 uncultured Acidimicrobiales bacterium
CAGGAAGTGTGCGCCCCAGTCGAGCAGCTCCGAGGCGGCAAGCGCCGCGTCGTCGCCAACCTCTTGCACGCGAACCTCAACGGGCGAACCGTTGACGCCACCGGCGCAATTGATCTTGTCGGCGAAGTGAGGGACAAGCTCGGAACCGGGAATGTCGACGAAGCCGACAACGTCTGAGAAGTCCATGGCCATGCCCACCTTGATGGGCTCGCCGGTTGGGGCCTCCGCGCAGTTGTCGAGATCGACCGCGAGGACCGCGTCGATGTCTACGGCAGGACCGCTGGATGCTGGTGCGTCACCACCGTCGTCGCTGTCACCGCCATCATCGCTGTCGCCGCCGTCAGCATCGGCGGTCTCGCCGCCATCGCCTCCGGTGTCATCTGCGTCGTCGCTGCCACCACAGGCGGCGGCTACGAGAGCAAAGGCAAACAGAAGTGCAAGTAGTTGCTTAATGCGCATTGGTATCTCTCCGAGGGAAGCGAGTTCCGGAAGGCTATGGGACGATTCATTTGGGAGCAAACGATCGGATGGCGTTTGTCACACGACGCACATGTCCTGCAGCCATGGCCGTTCCGGTTGAATCGTTCGGTACCGAATGATTAGGATCCGGCCATGCAGGAACACCAAAGCCCGAGCCTGCGGGGTCTGATGTACCCGCGCACGCCAACGGGGGCGGGATCAATCCTTCCCGACCCGCCCTGGCACTATTCGGGCGAGATGCTCACGGTTGAGTTCCGCACCGATCCGGCCAACGTCGCTGAGCTTCTCCCCGCTCCGCTTGAGCTTGCTGAAGACGACCCGGGAGCGGTCGCCATCATCTGGGCCGATTGGCAGAGCTGTAGCGACTCGTTCGAGGAGCTGCTCGATCCGTCACGAGCGCAATACAAAGAAGTGTTTGTTGTCGTTCGCTGTCGATACCAGGGCGAGACGTACAGCCGGGCCGCCTACATCTGGGTCGACAAAGACTTCGCCATGGCCCGTGGCCACATCCAGGGCTACCCAAAGAAGATGAGTGAGATCTGGATGACTCGCCCGGTCACGATTGGCAAGGCCGGACCTCGACTTGAGAATGGTGGCCGCTTCGGGGCCACGCTCAGCACGTTTGGGCGGCGCCTGGCCGAGGCCCGCTTCACGATCACGGGCACAGCCGACTCGGCCGGATTCGTCAACGGCCATCCCATGCTCCACACCCGCCAGATGCCAGCTATCGAGATGGACGGCCGTGATTCTCTCGACGAACTCGTCACCATGCGCGGCTTCGATGTGGAACTGGGCCCCGTCTATTCCGGTGACGCCGAACTCGATCTGCTGGCCTCACCGACAGAAGAGCTGACCCGACTCGAGCCGCTCGAGATCATCGGCGGCTTCTACCGACAGGTGGGTAACTCGATGCACGGCGGCACGACCGTGTGGGCCGCCGACAACCCAATGGCCAACGCAGACGGTAACGACGCAGGAGCCACCTAATGCCGACGTTCGTTGACAACTACCTGCCAGACCACGGCGCGGACGATGCCGACATCACGAGCCACGACGCGTACACCTCTGGAGTGCCGCACGCGACCTTCACCCGGTTGCGCGAGACCGATCCGGTGCACTGGACAGACGAAACGGACGGCTCCGGGTTCTGGTCGATTCTGCGCTACGACGACGCGCTGGCGGTGAGTCGCGATGTGGACACGTTCACATCGTCAGCCGGCATTCGACTCGAAGAGATGGATGCCGAGGAGACCGAAGCCCGCCGCACGATGATGGAGTTTGATCCGCCGGATCACACGCGACTGCGCCGCCTCGTGAGCAAGGGCTTCACCCGACGCACGGTCGAGGGTTTCGAAGGCGCCATTCGGGGTCTTGCCGTCGACGTGATCGACCAAGCTCTCGAAGACGACGAGTTCGACTTCGTTACCGCCATCGCAGAACAACTCCCGATGCGCATGCTCGGCCGACTACTTGGCACCTCAGACGACGATGGTCACCGGCTCGTCCGTTGGGGCGACGCCTTGCTCGGCAACACCGACCCCGAGTTCACCGACTACCCAGTCGACCTCACCGACACCGAGCAGTTCCGCATGGTGCCGTTTCGCAGCCCAGCCGCCATTGAGATCTTTCAGTTCGCTCAAGAACAGGCCGCCGACCGGCGTGAGTGTCCACGAGGCGACATCATCTCGCAGCTGCTCGAGCCAACAAGCGACGGCCAGCCCCTCACCGACCTCGAGTTCAACAACTTCTTCACGCTGCTTGTTGGGGCCGGCAACGACACCACTCGCTACACGATGACCCACGGCATCTGGACGATGATGAACCACCCGTCCCTCTGGGATGCGTGGAAGAGCGACCCAACACTCACCGAAACAGCCGTCGAGGAGATCCTCCGAACGAGTGCGGTCACGATGCACTTCAGACGCACCGCGACGCGAGACCTCGAGATGCGAGGCAAGTCCATCAGGGCTGGCGACAAGGTCGTGATCTGGTTCAACTCGGCCAATCACGACGCAGAAGGTTTCGACGACCCTTGGCGGTTCGACCTAGGCCGCGAGAAGAACGACCACATGTCGTTCGGGCGCAACGGGCCCCATCTGTGCCTGGGAGCGTGGCTGGCTCGGATGGAAGTGCGTGTGGTGTTTGAGGAGCTCATGAAACGTCTCGACCGCTTCGAGCCGAACGGTGACATGGAGTATCTGCGGTCCAACTTCATTGCCGGCATCAAGCACCTCCCCGTCCGGGCCGTGAAGAGCGGTTCGAACTGATGGGCGAGATCGTCGGAGCGGCCCTCGTGTCGCACGTTCCCACCTTGATGCTTCCCGAAGAGGTTCGACGCAGCCTCAACGACGGCGAAGACACCACCCTCTTCGCCGGGCTTCACCGGCTCCGCACCGAAAAGCTCGCACCGCTCAACGCCGACACGGTCGTGGTGATTGATACGCACTGGTACACGACGATCGAACACATCGTCTCGTCACATGAACGCCGCAACGGCCTCTACACATCAGAAGAGTTGCCTCGCGGGTTGCGCCAAATTCCGTATGACCTCAAGGGTGATCCTGAACTCGCAACCGCCTGGGCCGAAACGGCCAGGGAACGAGACGACAGCTGGATCACCGCCATCGACGACCCTCACCTCCCCATCCACTACCCCACCGTCAACCTCCTCCCGTTCCTGCAGGGGCCGGCTGAGTCAGCCGCCCGGTGGGTGTCGGCCAGCATCTGCCAAACGGGCGAGCCAGACGACTTCCTCCTGTTCGGTCAACTCCTGGCTGAGGCCATCGCCAAGGTCGACCGTCGAGTGGTCGTGCTGGCGAGCGGCGGATTGAGCCACCGCTTCTGGCCCCTCAAAGAGTTCCGTGATCACGAGGGTGCAGACCCCGACCGCCACATCAGAACACCGGAGGCGTGCGCGGCTGATCGCAACGTGATTCAGATGCTGCTCGCCGGCAACCATGCCGGCGTGCTCGACTTCGTACCCGAGTTCAAACAACACGGACCAGAGGGCAAGTTTGGTCACTACCTCACGATGGTGGGCGCCCTTGGCGGCGCCGGCTGCACCGCAACCGGCACTCAGTTCGGCAACTACGAGGCTGTGGCTGGAACTGGCCAGACGCACATATGGTTTGACCTGTGAGCAGCACCCAGAACGATTCAGCCCCCGACAAATCCAGCGCTGCAACCGATCCCGGGGCCACCACACCACGAGCGCTTGTCTTTGCTCACGAACCAGACGGGCCAGCCAACCAGATCGAGCGGCGGCTCATCGAACGAGGCTGGACGGTCGACACCCACGTGATCACCGAAGACTTCGATCAGCCGAATGTCGCCAACCCGTTTCCTGAAGTTGAGGACTACGACCTGATCGTTCCGATGGGATCGGTCCGCTCGCTGACAGAGAAGGACGAGATCGGCTCGTGGATCCACGTCGAGCTCGAGATCTTGCGCACGGCACACGAAGCGGGCACCCCCATCCTCGGCATCTGCTTCGGTGGACAACTGCTTGCTGATGCCCTCGGCGGATCGGTCGAGAAGGCGCCGGTCACCGAGATTGGCTGGTTCGAGATCGAGCCGGTCGACGGACAAGAGAATCCTGTTGGAGCCGGCCCATGGATGGAGTGGCATCACGATCGGTTCACTCCCCCGCCGGGCGCAGACGTGCTGGCCAAAACAGAAAACGCAGTGCAGCTCTTTCGTATGGGCACCACGGTGGGCACACAATTCCACCCCGAGGTCGACGTGGCCCACGTCAGCGGATTCCTCCAGCACGCTCCAGACGAGTACCTGGCCGAAAACGGTGTGAAACGCGAAGAAATGCTGGCCGATGTGCAGAAGCACGAAGCAGCCAGCATTTCTCGTTGTCATGCGCTCGTTGACTGGTTCCTCGACGAGGTCATCGAAGCAAGCTGAGCGTTCCGGGCTTGGTCTACATGTTCGCTCGGATTTCGTCTCGCAGTTCGACCATCTCGGCGAGCGACCAGAGCCAGTCGATCTTCTGCTCGGCGAACGTGAGATCGTCGCCGCCGAGGTAGTCGGGCTTGTCTTGGGTCACGAACGTGGCGAACGTGTCGGCGAAGTCCTCTGCCGGATTTGTGATGGCGTAGTCGGTGACGAAGTCTTCCGCATTGTCTGAGTAGAAGTCGTCGAGGCCGTCCCAGTCTTCGTTCTCGAACAACTCGCGAACGGTGTTCTGCTGCTCCTCAGACCAGAAGCGGTCAACGAACTCGTCCATTAGCGATCCGTCGATGGCGCAGCCTTCTCCGGTGAAGTACGTCTCGCATCCTTCAGGGTCAAAGCTCGGCGGGACCTGCGAGGCTTGCAATGACAGCAAGTGTGCGTACTCGTGAATGATGACGAAGTCGAGATCGTTGCCGAGCCCGAGGCCTAGACCGAGCACCCACCTCGTCGGGTCTTCGTCGGTTGGGTAGACGTAGGCGCCGCCAAACTCTTCCGGCACGAGTTCAAACGCTGCGATCATCTCGCGCTGGTCGGCGGGAATCAGCTGGACGTAGCGATCCCACAGGGCCTTGGCTTGTTCCGCGATCTCGGGCGTCTCGGCTGACGATAGGTCGATCGAGTCGCCGTCGACCGGGAAGGCGCCGAGAGGGGCCTCATCGGCAAACTCGTCGTGATCGTGGGGCTCGTCATGAGCATCACCTTGTGCGTCGTCATGAGCAGCATCCGGCTCGGCATCGGCACGATCGTCATCGGCTCTCTCAGTGTCAACGTCGCCGTCAGCATCAGTGTCTGCGGCATCATCGAGCTTCGACTGCATCTGGGCCTGGGGAACGACCCGCAGTTCGAGGCCGAGCTCGTCCAGTTCGTTGCCGAGTTCGTCGAGGGTCACGTCGCCGAGGTCGACGTCGGCCTCGACCGTCATGGCTCGATCGGCCCGTGGGGAGGAATCG
>CALLGK010000155.1 GCA_938009905.1 uncultured Acidimicrobiales bacterium
GTCGAAGATCTCGAGGGCGGCGGTCATCGGGCCGGTGTGGCCGACGGGCTTGAAGTCGCCGCGCATGTAGGCCTGCGACAGGTTGAACTCACCAGCGAGCCAGGCCTCGACCTGCTTGCCGGTGAACAAGAACTGCGTGACCGATTCTTCGTCAGTTGCGCCGACCACTCGACCGTCGATGATCTCGACAGTGGCTCGGACCTTCTTGCCGATGCCAAGCCCGACGATGCCTGACGATCCAGGCACGGCATCGCGATCAGCCGTGGCAGCCACGAGCTTGCCGACGAACTCGTCGGAGAATTCGTCAGCCATGAGCGGCCACCTCTGCGTCGGCAGGAATCCCCGCGAACAGATCGTCTTCGAGCTCGCCCTCAGCCACGCCGTTGTCGACGAGTGAACGGCCAAGGATGAAGTCTTCGTACGGGTAGGCGGCCGCAGCCTCGTCGTCTGGCAGACCGAACCAGAACTTCTCGTTGGGATCAACCTGAGTTGCGTGCGCCAGCAGAGCAGCACGACGGGCGCCGTAGTACTCCTTGATGTTGACCTTGGTGGTGATGCGGTGGTCTTGCGACGGCCGCTCAAACCACTTCTCGTCGTAGGGCGATTCGAGCTCGAGACGAAGGAACGTCTCGTGATGGGCAGTCAGGCGGGCCCGGCTCCACGACGAGTAGTAGACCTTCAACACCTGCCATGGCTCACCGGCATCGGCGAGCGCAGACGCATCGGCGGCCAGCTCAATCGCCGGATACGTGATGTCGTAGACCCGAAGGTGATCGGGGTGTCGGTAGCCCTGCTGATCGTCTGAGTACGTGATGACAACCTGCGGCCGATACTTGCGTAGCAAGCGAGCAAACCGCTCGACCGCTTCGTCGAAGTCGGCTGCGGCGAAACAATCGGGATGGGCGTTTGCTTCAGAGTCTTCCATGCCGGAGTCTCGATACCCGAGCCACTCGAGGTGCTGATAGCCGATCGCGGCCACCGACTTCTCTAGCTCTTCAGCACGAACCGCAGGCAGATTCTCTCGCACCTCGGGTCGGTCCATCACCGGATTGAGGATGTCGCCCTCCTCACCACCCGTCGCACAAACAAGCACAGCTTCGTGGCCCTCGGCGACGTACTTGGCGACGGTGGGCGCACCCTTCGACGCTTCGTCATCTGGGTGAGCATGGATCGCGAGCAAACGCATCAGATCAAGCTATCCGTAACCCGGTCAGGAGCGGATCGTTCCAGCACGACGACAGGTGTCACGTTTAGATTTAGGTCACCTGGCCCATCGGGCGAAATCGGTTCAAAAAGGGGAACCGTCCGTGGCCATCCGTCGTTCACATACTTAACGGTGCTCGACTTCAACCGATTGAGCACCAACTATTCGTTCTCACCACAGGAGGAAAACCATGGAAGATCCCACCGTTTGGGCCGGCATTTGGCTGGCCGTAGCCGTGCTGTTTGGCATTGGGGAGATTCTGGCTCCCGGCTCATTCTTCCTGGTGCCATTCGCTGTTGGCGCTGTCGCTGCATCGCTTGTCAGCTTCTTCGGCGCCCCTGTCGTGGTGGGCTGGATTGTCTTCATCGTGATGTCACTGATCACGTTCTTCGCTCTGCGTCCGCTGGCAAGAAAGCTCGACATCGACATACCGAATCCCACGGGAATCGGCGCCAACCGCCTCGTGGGTCACGCCGCCCTCGTCAACGCTGCCATCCCCGCCAACGGTGCTGGCTCGGTCAATATCGGACCGGAAGAGTGGAAGGCAGAAGGCATCAACGGCGTCGGCTTCCCCCTCGGTACAAACGTGCGTGTTGTGGAAGTCCGCGGCACCCGCGTCGTCGTTGAGCCCGCCGGTGCCGCCGGCGCTCCCCCCGCTCCCGGCTCCCCCAGCGCACCGCCTATCGCCTAGGCGCCACACCCAGTCTCTTCATCCCCCATGCGTCGATGCCCTGAGGGCTTCATCGACAGAAAGTGAGAAACCCAATGGCAGCCGGATTGTTTGGAGTACTCCTCCTCATCCTCGTTCTGCTCTTCGTGTACGTCGCCGCCGGTGTTCGCATCGTCCACCCGTACCAACGAGGCGTGATCGAGCGACTCGGTAAGTTCAAAGAAACGGTCGACCCCGGCCTGCGTCTCATCTACCCATTCGTGGACAAGATGCGCAAGGTCGACATGCGTGAGCAGGTCATCGACGTTCCCCCACAGGAAGTCATCACCCAAGACAACGTGACCGCTGCGGTCGACGCCGTTGTCTACTTTGAGCCAACCGACCCCCAGCGTCTGCTCTACAACGTCAGCAACTTCATGCTTGCTGTCACCAAGCTGGCGCAGACCAACCTTCGTAACGTCATCGGCGAGATGAGCCTCGATGAGGCCTTCACCTCCCGTGAGCGAGTCAACGGCACGCTCCGACAGATCCTCGACGACGCCACAGACAAGTGGGGCGTGCGAGTTGTCCGTGTGGAGATTCAGCGCATTGATCCTCCTCAGGACGTCATGAACGCCATGCACGAGCAGATGAAGGCTGAGCGCACACGACGAGCCGTCGTGACCGAGGCTGAAGGTGCTCGTGAGGCAGCCGTGACCCGGGCCGAAGGTGAAAAGACCGCCGCCATTCTCACCGCAGAAGGTGCGAAGCAGCGAGACATCCTCACCGCTGAAGGTGAAGCCCTCGCTACCCGTACCCGAGCCGAGGCTGAGCAGTTCCGTCAGGAAGTGGTCGCCGAAGGTGAAGCCCGAGCCATTGAGTTCGTGCACGGTGCGATTCAGGATTCCGGTACTGATGATCGAGTGATCGCCATCAAGTACCTCGAGGCCCTCCAGGGTGTCGCAGACGGTCGGGCCACGAAGATCTTCGTGCCAGCCGACATGAGCGCCGCCATGGGAGCCATCGGTGGAATCGCCGAGCTGTTCAACGGCGACGATCCTGACTCCGACAGTGCTGCTCCACGCAAGGCGCGACCGGCTCGGCGCACGCCAGCCCCCGCCGCTGCAACCAAGGCAGCACCAGCGAGCACACGGAAGTCAGCCAGCGATCGAGCAGCCGCAACCGATGCGATGACGCCGCCAGCGGCCCCTCGTCAAGCGCCGGCGACACCTCCTCGCCCAGGCCCGTCGGCACCGCCGGCACCTCCTGGTCGCTGAGTCACCAAACAACGCAATAACCACGGATTGGTGTGCTGAGAAGGTCGTAACTGGCCCTCCCGGCACACCATTCGTGATTTTTCCCCATCTACGATGAACGTTTCAGCGGGCAAGAACGACGTAGTGGATATGACGGACATGGGGACCTTTGAGCGCGAACTGAGCGACGGCCTCGACGCCGAAGCGTCGCGGATCGACCCAGATCTCACCGAGGCTCGCCAACGACTCGACGCTCGACTTGCAGCTGAACGAGTAAGCGATCGGCCACAACGTTCTCCCTTTCTCGCCGCCGCGGCCGCCGCCGTCGTCGTTGCCGGTGGGGCACTCGTGTATCAAGTCCGCGATTCCGGCACTGGTCAAGTCGATGCGACGAACTCGAGTGTCTTGTCCGAGGTCCCCGACGCCGATGCCGGCCTGACCTCCGACGTTGACGAGGACGAGGAGGTGGCTTCGGAAGCAGAGGCCACGACCACAGACGATCAGCCGGACGCGGCCGCAGATGCCATCGTCGACGAGCTATATGACGGCCCGACCGGTCTCACCTGGGACCAGGTTGCTGCTCCTCAGCTCGATCGTTCGTTCGGCAATGCAGCGTGGGTGCGAAGCACCACTACCGAACCTGGTGACCCCGACGGCGACACCAGCACCGATTCGGTGGTGTGGACCGACGACGGTCGCTCGCTCGGCGGCGCCGACGAGGGCGAATTCGTCGAGCTGCCCTATGCCGAGCTCGTCGGCGCGGTGGCGGCTCAACGAAACAACTCACCGGAAGACGCAGTCGATGCGTTGTTGGTCGCCACTGGCCTGAACCCCAGCTCGGCCACTCGCAACACCATCGAGACCCGCACGTGGGCGCTCAGCGTCACGTTGCTCACGTCAGGCAACCTCGAGGTGGCGCAGTGGTCAGACACCTTGCGCTTGATGTCGACGATCGAGGGGGTCGAGTTCTTTGACGACGTCGACGCCAACGGTCGGGTCATTACCGTGCGGGCCGGCGAGCGCCCCGGCGGCGAAACGTGGACGCTTCAGATCGACGGAGATTCGGGCTTTCCTCTTGCCCTCACGGCGACTGACCGAAACGGTGTCGTGACTCGGCTTGTCGAATATTCGACGGAGCGCATCGAGGTGCCACCTCCTGAGCCACCGATCGCCGAGCAAGCCGAGGCGTTCAACGTTGCCATGGACGAGGACGGCATCCGCCTCACCGGGGTGGACACTGGCAAGAAGTTCACGATCGAGCTTGGTGCCCGGCATGACGACGTCGTGGGCGCTC
>CALLGK010000156.1 GCA_938009905.1 uncultured Acidimicrobiales bacterium
GTTTCTTGCCGACCATGCGCCGTCGTACCGAGAGAACTTCAACTTCCTCGTGGCTCCATGTGTGAGCCCGTGGGGCTACGAGGTGATCAACCGGTGGAACCCGATCGCCATTGACCCCAACCGTTCGTTCTACGCCGACACAACGTCGGAAGAAGCCGCCGCCGTCATGCAGCTGATTGCCGACACCAACGTTGAGTTCGTCGTCCATATGGACCTGCACGAAACGACCGATACCGACGAGTCGGAGTTTCGCCCAGCGCTCGCTGCACGCGATGGCGTGGCATCGGACCCGGGCTTGATTCCAGACGGCTTCTACACCGTTGGCGACACGCCCAACCCGCAGCCTGGATTCCAGGGAGCGATCATCGCCAGCGTCGCCGACGTCACGCACATTGCTCCTGCTGATGAAGCCGGGCAGATCATCGGGTCAGATGTGACACAGCCTGGTGTCATCAACTACCCGTTCGTCGAACTGGGGCTGTGTGCCGGCCTCACCAACGCGACGTACACAACGACGACCGAGGTCTACCCCGACAGTCCGAATGCCACGCCCGAAGTCTGCATCGAGGCACAGGTCGCGGCTGTGCGTGGCGGCCTCGACTACGTCCTGAACGCCTAGCGAAAACTGACGCGACAGACCCCCCATCTTTGGGGGTGCCTGCACCCCCAAGAAAAGACACAGGCCTGCACAACTGCGCAAAGGCCCTTTCATCTTCAGACTTCGCATGTTGCCGTCGGGCAGCAGGGCGAATCGTTTTCTCATGAGAGGGTCGAAAATGACACGCACGCACCAAGACACGACGCCGGCCACACGAGCGACTCGAGGAAGGCGCCGGCATGGACCGGCCCGACTCCTCGTAGTCTTCGCCATGCTCGCATCTGTGCTCGTTGCCGCTGCCGGGCCTACCCCGGCTGAGGCGCAGACGCGATACAACTCGGTCGACCGTCTCTACTGCGCCTACTTCTTGCGCGTGCCGGACGAAGCGGGTCGCCAGTTCTGGATGGAACAAGCTGCGGGTGACTGGTCGATGGAACGCATCGCTCACTTCTTCGCTACCTCAGATGAGTTCGTCAGCACGTACGGACAGCAGGTCACGACCGGGGACTTCGTGCGCCTCATCTACCGCAACTTGTTCAACCGCGTTCCGGATGCTCCGGGCTTCGAGTTCTGGACATCTCAGATCGATGCAGGGGCCTTCGATCGGGGAAGCGTGATGTTGTACTTCTCCGACTCTCCGGAGTTCCGAGGTCGGGTCGAGGAGGTTGGCTGCGGCAACACCGGCCCACGAACAACGACACCCAATCCAACTCCGAAGCCCACGATCAACCCCGCAGTGGCCAACGAGCTCGCAAGCTACGCCGATTGGACCACACCGGTTCATGTCGACTCAGACGATCGGTCAGGTGTTCTGAGCAGCGGAACCATCGTGGTCGACGGCAGACGAATCGAACGCCAGTGTGAGCCAGTTGGCATTGCCCCGATGAGCCCGGTCTTTCGCGAGTTTCCCGTCAACGCCTTCGCAGGGACGGCGCTGCCTGGCCTGATCGTCGAAGGGGCCGGCGTCGAAGACGGCGATCTTCGTGTCGTGCCACTTGCTCGTCAACCGTTCAACCTCGTCGCATCAGTCGACTCAACCAACAACGTGCAGTTCGTGAGCAATCCGCAAACGTCTGGAATCCAGACGGCCGTCACCGCTCTCAAGCGAGATGCGGACGTTCGACTCAGTGCGGACGGCGTAGACGTCGTGAGTAACGACATCACCTTCAATTCGCAGACGGCGTACTCGTTTGAGCAGACGGCACTGAACCTTGGCGTTTCGTTGCGGTACAAGAAGCTCTTGTCGGAGGCGAGCCTCGATGCATCGTTCAGCCACACACGCACCGAACAACGACATTCAATATCGGTGCAGCTCGTGCAGCCGATGTTCACCATCCGAATGGAGCGCGACCAGCTCGAAGATGCTGCCGACTACTTCGACGCAAGCGTGACTGCTTCGCAGGTCGACTCGCTCGTCGACGCTGGCCGATTGGGTCCGGACAATCCGCCCCTCGTGATCGACTCGGTGACCTACGGCCGCATCCTCATGTTCACCATGACGAGCAGTGCGGTGAGCGATGCCTCGGAGCTGAGCGCAATCATCGAAGGAACGCACAAGGGCATCGACGGTCAGGCAACCCTCACAACAGAACAGCTGGAGATCCTTTCAAAGAGCGAAATCAACGTGCTCTCTCTTGGTGGAGGTGCCGAACAAGCGAGAGCCGCCATCGTCAACAACAACCTCAGTTCCTACTTCGGCCCTTCGAATACGACGACGGCCGCTCCCCTCACCATGACCATGCGGACCCTCGATGACAAGCTGGTCGATGTGCAAGACGAGGTAACGCTCAAGCGCATCGTCTGCAACGACACAGATCGTCCTCACGAGTTCCAGGTAATTGTTTCGAATATCGACAACGGTTCGGTAACTGTCACGTCAGAAAAGGGCGGCCAGATCGGCAACGTCGTCAACGAGAACACCGATGCTGGCGGGGTGAACAACCTGGTCGAGATCATCCCGGCCAATCATCTCAACGCCGGTTGGAACAAGATCACGTTCTCGTTCACCGCCACTGCTGGCGGTTGCTCGAACATATTCGACCATGAAGAATTCAACGCCTCTATTCGGATGCGACCCAACGCCGGAAGCGGCGCCTGGCAGAACCGGATCGGCAAGATCACGTTCGATGAGAACGAATGTGGGACAAGATCCTTCGACCGCTGGGTCAACACGACGACCGGCGCCGTGTCGGCTTCCAAGCCGTAACGATGACGACGTCGGTCTTTGCCATCGACGACAGCGCGTCCTTTCTAGCAACGGTCGCGTTGGTCGTTGAGGCGACCGACGGGTTCGGCTTGATCGGAGCGGCGTCTAGCGCCGAGGCGGCCCTGGGGTCGCCTCGGCTCGACCGAGCTGATCTCATACTCGTCGACTTCGAACTGCCGGGAATGAACGGGCTTGAGTTCGCACGGTCGCTCAGACTCAACGACGGCATCATCGACCTCAGCACAACCGATGACGATGGCGACATCAGTTCGCCACCGATGGTCGTCGTCATGAGCAGTTATCGAATCGACGAACTCCCGAGTGCTACGTTGCTCTGGCGCCTTGTTGAGGGCTTCCTCCCGAAGGCGCAGCTCTCGCCGGCGACGTTACGCAAGAGCTGGTCACGTCGATCAAATGCGGAAGCGAGCAAGACAGGTGAAGAGGGACACCGGCGAACAGTTGAACCCAACTGAGCGATTCTTAGACCTACTACGTAACGACCTACTCGCAGCGACGATCGCCACGATCGCGCTTGGCGCGATCGCTTCGGTGTACCGCGCATGGGACCTACTATGGCTCTGTGCTGCGGGCTTCACCAGCGCTCTGATCCGCTTCGCCGGCGGCAGATACGCCCAGCGGGGCGACCTGCGGAGAGCGGTGACGCAATATGCGGTGGGATTCTGGGCCTCCACCATCATCTCGGTCGCATTGGTCCCTATTGGATTGCCGGTGTTTCTCTTCAACGTGCTCATCCCAGTCCTCATCGCGGCGACGTACCTCGAGGACCGAGACCATCGTTCAATCGCATTCGGCGCTATCGCGGTCGTGTCAATCGTGGCCGTTCTCGGTCTCGTGCAGGACGGTGTGCGCATAGAACAGCACGGTCCAGAGTGGGCCGTTGACGCTGCCATCATTGGCTTTCTCATCGGACACACATGGATGTTCACTGCGGCGATTCGAGACGGCAATCGAACCCGCGTTGCCACGCTGCATGCTGTTGTCGAACGAGCCGACGAGCTCCGCGAATCACAGCAGGAGCTTCGCGAGTCGAGAAGGCGCATCGTCGAGGTGGCGGACGCCGAGCGTGGTCGGATCGAACGCGACATCCACGATGGCGCGCAACAACGATTGGTGTCGTTGGCCGTCCGGCTAAAGCTGGCAGCTCAGCTGACAGACGAACAGCCCATCACCGCAGAACAGCTCGACGCCATGCACGAAGAGGCGACCGATGCACTGCAGGAGCTTCGAGATCTCGCGTCTGGCATTTATCCGTCGCTGCTGGCCGAGCGCGGGCTCGCGGACGCGCTGCAGGCAGCGTGTCGGCGCTCATCTGTCCCGGTGGCGTTCAGGAACGATCTCGAGCAGCCCGCACCGATCCATCTCGCTGCCGATCTGTACTTCGTCGCCAACGAAGCTCTCCAAAACGCGTCGAAGCACGCAGGTGATGGGGCAGAAGTCGTCGTGAGGTTGTCCAACAGCGGCGAAATGCTCGTGCTTGAGGTTGAGGACGATGGCGTTGGTTTCGACCCCTCGGAGTTTCAGACTCGCGGCCTGCTCAACATGCGAGATCGCTTGGCCTCATTGAACGGATCGCTCGACATCGTGAGCGCGAGTGGTGAAGGAACGCGGCTCGTCGCCGCGGTCCCCGTTGATATCGGAATCCCTGCAGTTGAGCTGTCCCGAGTCGACCTAACGCAGGATCAGTGTCCGCCCGCCCGCGTTCAAACCGCCTCATGACGGCGCGCGTCGTAGTCGCAGACGACGACCTGCTGGTGCGGGCCGGAGTCGTTGCTGTGCTCGAGTCGCTAGAGGCAGTCACAGTGATTGGCGAGGCTGCGTCTCTTCCCGAACTGCAGGAGCTGGTGGAAGCAACCGAACCCGACGTGGTCGTTACCGATATTCGCATGCCGCCAACGATGACCGATGAAGGAGTGCAGGCCGCCCGCTGGGTCCGCTCCCGCCCTGGTCCAAATGGCGAACCTGCCGGCGTTGTCGTGCTGAGCCAGCATGCGGAACCAGAGCATGTTTTGACGGTGTTCGAGGCAGGCAACGAAGGCATCGCGTACCTCCTGAAGGAAAACGTGGCAGATCGGGCTGTGTTGTCGCGTGCGGTCGAGGCGGTAGCAAGCCAAGGTTCGAGCGTCGATCCAGCTGTCGTCTCCGTGCTCGTCAGTTCACGGTCGAAGCGGCAAGTGGGAATCGAAGGACTCACCCCGAGGGAACACGACGTGCTCTCATTGATCGCTGAAGGCTGGAACAACTCGGCCATCGGCGAACGGCTCGTTCTCAGCGATCGGGCGGTGGCCAAACACATCAACTCAATCTTCGCCAAGCTCCAACTTGCGGAGGAACCGGAGGCTCACCGCCGGGTGAAAGCGGTGTTGACGTGGCTCGCCGCCGCAGGCTGACGCAGCACCGCGCCGCGAATCGCTTCGAAGACAAACCAACGAAGCGCATTCGTTTGTGGTTGATGTCATGAGGCATCGTTAGGGCATGACCGATGCAACGGCACCCGCTGTCAGGATCGACGCCGAAACCGGGCTCAAGGTGTTCAATACCCGAGCGGGAAAGGCGTCAGAGCGGATCACAGGCGGCGGCTACGGCGTGAACGCCGATGCAAAGGCCAAGAAGCTTCGCGAGCAGAAGCCGGGTGCTGTCTTTGATGCCGATGAGCAGGCGAAGTATCGGAAGTTCAAAGAAGCCCGCGACGGTGCTGCTGACTACATGGCGGCCGACGGCGACTTCGCTCACTACGTCGACGACGTCTACTCAGAAGATCCGATCGAGCGAGACGCGCTCGATGACGAGTGTGAGGTGCTCGTGGTCGGAGCCGGGTTCGCGGGCCTGCTGCTGTGGCACGAGCTTCGCCAGGCTGGTTTCACCGACGTGCGCTTCTGCGAGAAGGGCGGTGATGTTGGCGGCACGTGGTATTGGAACCGCTACCCGGGCATTGCCTGCGATGTGGAGTCGTACAGCTACTTCCCGCTCTTGGACGAGATGGGGTACGTCCCAACGATGCGCTTTGCCTCAGGGTTCGAGATTCTCGAGTACTGCCAGGCCATGGCCACCAAGTTCGGCTTTTACGAC
>CALLGK010000157.1 GCA_938009905.1 uncultured Acidimicrobiales bacterium
TCGCGGCTCACGATGATGGCGTGGCTCAGCGGTGCACCAACGTCGACCACCACACCACCGGCAGGAACGAACAGCGGCGTCCATGAGGGGTCGGTGATGGGTGCAACGAGGATGTCGCCAGGATCAAGAGCGGTCGGATCATGCGAGTCGAGCACGACACGAGCGATGCCCTCGTAGGTACCGGGGCATCCAGGCACGCCCTGCATCGTCTCGCCAGATTCGACCAGGTTGATCTCGACAGCATCACGCCGGGGGTAGTCCTTCATGTCCGGTCGACCGCCATGGAACAGGAACGGCTCTTGGAGCTGCGCCACTTCCTCCATGAGGTCCGCACGACGAGCCAGTTCATCAGTCAGACCCTCAGGATTCTCGGCATACGCCAGAAGCTCAGCCCTCGTCAGCAGACCAAAGTCGTTGTGCTTGTTGAATGTGCCAGCGGCTACGCCACGGTGACCGAGCTCGTGCAGCGCAACCCGCATTTCGTGGACGAGCTTGATGTTGTTGGTCTTCGTCCGCTCACGACCGGGCATAAACACGGTGGCCGCGTTGAGCGCCGCCATGAACTGGCCGTGAGTCTCGGGATCGCCCTCGACCATGGCCGCGATTTCGGCCCCGAGGGCCTCGCGCTCAGCGGCTCGAGCTGCGTTGTTGAGCTGCGGCGCCTGCGATTCGTCAGACAACCGCATGCGGTCGATCGCAGCGAGAGCGAGATCTGGCTCGGTCTCCCACGTAGGTGAGCGCACCTCCCACTCGTTTGGTCCTCGGCAGCCGTAGGCGAAGAGGAACTCATCGAAGGCAGCAAGGAAGGCGGCAGCGTCAGCAGAATCGCTTGCACCGAGGCGCTCGAAGAGGCCTTGGTGGCCAGCATCAAACATCGCACCGAGATCGGCAGACGCAGCGACCGTACGGCCAAGCTTCCACATCTCCATGGATGGAGCCGCTGACTCGACGTCACCGACACCGGCCATGAGCTTTAGCACCGAGGTGGGCTGGCCAACGGCATCGCACACTGCGGTGATGATCCCCACCGGCAGCGTCGCGAGGAACGTGATGTAGATGTGCTCGGTAAAGAGCATCTCGAAGTGGGCATCGGCCAGATCGAGCGCCCGATCGACGAGCTCACGGTCAGACATGGCCTTGAGGTCGGGGCGACTGGCTCGTAGCCCGTTGACCAACTCTTCATGCCCCTTCACGTCTGGGAGATCGGGCGTGGTGAGCACCCACCCGAAGGTCTCGCCGATCTTGGCTGTGAGGTCGGGGCGGTCGAACCCTTCCTTCACAACAAACTCGGGCACGCCCGGCGCATCGCCGAAGAACGAATCGTCGATGTCTTGCGCGGACATGCCGGGAGCGCGGTGGCCCAACATGCGAAGCGCGCTGGCGTTGAGATAGCCGTATCCGCCGGTGACGCCGAGAAACACGCACTCGTCGTCTGGCAGCTCATCAGGCGTCATCACGCCGATGCGGTAGTACGCATTGCGGAAGCCCATCTCGGAACCGCCGAGTCCGTTCTCGTTCTGGAAGTAGTTGAACGAAAGCGGAGCCACAGGGTCAGGGAAGACCTCGCCGATGTTCGCCCGGGTATAGAAGTCCCACTCAGGACTGAGATCTGTCTCGACCAGCCAGCTGTCGACCATGCGCGCATTCCCCTTTATGTTCAGCCTTCAACGGTCCCGCGAAGGTGGACAGAAGGTAGCCCAGCATGTGACACAGGGCACAACCCCGGTGGCTGGCCAGAGACGCTACGCACACACCTACGGAACGACTTCGACCGGCGTTCCTGGTTCGACGATGGTCGACATCTCGAGCAGCACGTCGTTGTCGATGCGAATGCACCCCAACGACACGGCCTCGCCGAGGACGGAATTGTCGCGAGTTCCGTGGAGAGCCACCACCGCATCTCCACCGTTGATCTGGTCGATCACTTCGGAGTACGACGACAGCGCAAACACCCATGGGCCATAGACCGACTCGGGGTTCCAGGGGAACGAGTCACGCACGTAGTAGGTGCCGGTAGGGGTCGGCGTGCGATCTGTTCCGATTGCCACGCGAGTGTCGATCACGATGTCGTCACCGTCCCACACCACAACAGATCGATCAGACAGGTCGATGAGCACACGAGACGTCACCTCGTTGAGGGTGACGTGGCTGCGTGGAATCCAACCTTCTGTGCCGTTGGGCCGCACCGGCACCTGAATGCGCAGCCACTCGCTGCCGTCTGATGTGGTGAGTTCTTCAAGCACCAGGAAGTGTCGGAGCCCACCGAATTCGGTTGGCACCGCGAGCTCCCACTCGGGGTCGACGTCGCTGTCGGGCTCAGCCCACACGGCAACAACGCCCTCTTCGACGACGGCCGTGGCGTTGAGGGTTGACGGGATCTCAACCGACTGAGGCAAACCAGGTACCTCGAGCGCCGCTGGAGGTGGCGTCGAGGGCTCACCAAAGTCGGCGTCGAGATCGTCGTCGTCGCTCACAACCGGCAGCGCCAGTTCGTCGCCAGCCACGCCGGAAGCGTCGTCGTCGGCCGTCGCATCTCCGTCGCCAGACGACCCGGCTCCGCCACACGCAGCGACGAGAACGACGAACGAGCACAAAATGACGAGGAGCCGAACTGGGAGTGCAGTGGAAACAGGGCGTACGCTCGCCGCCGGGGATCGCATCGACCACAGAATAGACGGGGCCAACCATTGATGGGACACGGAGAGTGATTTCATGACCGCAGCCTGGCGGCGCCTGTGTGCGGCGGCGGATCATGACCCACAAGCCATCGCCGTCATTGACGATGACGGCACCCGGCTCAGTTACCAAGAGCTGATCGATACTGCAGAGCGGGCGGCCGTTGGCCTGGCCGAGCTCGGGGTGCAGACCGGCGACAACATCGGCGCCTTCCATCCCAATCGCTCAACATGGCTTGCCCTGTGGCTGGGGGCTGCTCGACTCGGCGTGAACGTGATCGGCCTCAACACCCGCTTCCGCGACGCCGAACTCAATCACCTGCTCGAGCTGGCCTCGATTCGCGTGGTGCTCACTCCCGATCACTTCCTCGGCATCGACGCACCAGCACTGTTTGCCGGGCTCGACAATCCGCCTCATCTCATCGTCGAACAGCTCGACACCACCGAAGCGCCAGCAGATGAGGCGCCAGCAGCCTCTGAGACCACCACCTCATGGCTCGACGTGATCAGCCACGACAGTCCCGCTGCACCCGCAACCGGTGAGCTGGGCCATCTCACGATCGGCTTCACCACCAGCGGCACGACGGGCTTCCCAAAGATCGCCTGCCACACCCAAGCTTCAACGCTCCACCACGCCGACGAGGTGGTGAAGGCGTTCCACCTCACCTCCGACTCCGTCGGGCTCGTCGCCCTCCCCCTCTGCGGCACGTTTGGCTTCATGAGCGCCCTGCCTGTGTTGCTCGCTGGCGGCACCGTTGTGCTGGTCTCGACGTGGGAGCCGGGAGCCGCAGCCCGAGCCATCGAGGAACACGGCGTGACCTTCTGCAACGGCTCAGACGCCATGCTCATCGACGTCGTCGAACACCCAGACTTCAACGCCGACACCACGTGGACAGACGGTGTCTTCGCCGACTTCACCAACGCAGGCATCGAGTGCATCAAGACCACAGGTGAGCGCACCAACAACCGGCTTCGTCTCGTCGGCACCTACGGTTCGTCGGAAGGCTTCGCACTCATGTGTCACTGGCCAAGCGAAGGGTCGGTGGCCGAACGAAGCCGCAACGGCGGGCCGCTGATTGGTGACGACTACCAGGTGCGGGTCTGCGACCCAGACACTGGCGAGCCGCTCGCGATCGGCGAGCACGGCGAGTTGCAGTTCAAGGGCGCCAACTTCATCGACCATTACCTCGGCAACCCCGAAGCGACCGCCAAGGCATTCGTCGACGGCTGGTTCCGCTCAGGCGACCTCGGCTACCTGCTCGATGACACCACGTTCATCTACCTCGCCAGGCTCGGTGACTCGCTACGGCTTCGTGGCTTTCTGTGCGACCCATCCGAGATCGAGCACCATCTCGAAACTCACGAGTCGATCGATCGGGCCCAGGTGGTCGGTGCGACCCGGCCCGGCGTCGGCGACGTCGCCGTTGCCTTTGTGATTCCGACGGACTCCGCGCCTGGTGACGAGAAGGCGTTTGAAGCAGCCATGGCCGCCCATTGCACCGCGGGGCTCGCCAACTACAAGCGCCCAGAACGCATCGTGATCGTCAATGAGTTTCCCGTCACCGATGGCCCAAACGGCATCAAAGTTCGCAAGGTTGATCTGCGGGCCACAGCGCAAGCCCTCATCGACAACAACTAGCCCGCACCAACCCTCCACACGACCCGCAACTCCCACGAAAGACACCACATTGACTGCACCCGGATCCCTCATCGTCATGGACGGCTCGCTCAACCTGCGAGACCTCGGAGGATGGCCGACCGCGTCTGGCGGCACCATCACACCGGGCCAGCTGTTTCGTTCCGATCGCCTCAGCGAGCTCACCGACGCCGACCTTGGCCGCCACGACGAGCTCGGCATCCGAACCGTCATCGACCTTCGCTACGAGCGCGAAGTTGCTGACGATCCCAGTCGTCTGTGGTCAGTCGTCGACAATCACGTCGAGATCCCAATGGGCGGAGGAGCCGCCGACCAGAAGTCGTTCCTGGAACGGGCCTTCAGCGGCGAGATGGAAGGCATCGACGGTGAGTGGGTCGGCGACGCCTACATCGGCATGCTCACCGACCACGCCACCGACTTTGGCCGAGCCGTTGAGACCGCGGTCGACAATGCGCCGTCGCTCTTCCACTGCACCGCCGGCAAGGACAGAACCGGCTTGTTCGCGATGTTGGTGTTGTCGGCCTGCGACGTTGATCGCAGCCACATCCTCAAGGACTTCGACCTCTCAAATGAATACCGGGCCGAGAAACGCATCGCGGCGCTCGCGCCAACCTTTGCCGAGAAGGGTCTCGACGTCGAGAACTTCCGGGCGGCTCTCGGCGCGCCAAGAGATGCGATGGAGATGGCGTTCACCTTCCTCGATGCCGAACACGGCGGACCGGTCAACTACTTGCGCGACGTCGCAGGGATCGGCGAAGACGGCGTTGACGCCATCCGTTCTCTCCTCACGTCGTAACCGGGTGCGAGAAGCCGTCGCCGGCAGACGCTACGTGACAGCAGCCAGAATGGCGGCCGACGTGTTCACGATGGCCGAGCCTGCTTCCGCGTCAAGCCCGGCGTAGGACGGCACGAGCATCTGTGATGTGAGCGCCTCAGCCGCCTCGTGCAGGGCCGCGCCGTTGTCTGGCACGTCGACGTTTTCGTAGCCAAACGTCTGCACGTCGTCTGGGCGCTTGATCGCATGGGCTTGCGCTGCGCTCAGTCCGCTGGCCAGCACCGCCATGATGTGTGCGCTGCCTCGTAGCTCGCGCAGCACAGCGGTGTTTTGCATGGCTCGACCAAGGGAGTCGTCGACCTTGTCTTCGGCGGCAAACCCAGCGAAGAGCGACAGGCCGGCCGGGTCAGCAGCAGCAATCACTTGTTCAGCCGCAGCGTTGTAGGCATCAAGACCCTCGACGTCACCGAGACGAGCCCGCCCAAACTCCGCGCAGCATTCGAAGTAGGACGTGCCAGCGGCACGCGGCTTCATAATCTCGCGAGCCGAGGTCCACATCTTGTCGACCAGCGCCGGGTTGAAGTAGCCAAACGCAGCGGCCACCACGGGCGACTCGACGTTTCCGAGCACGCCACCTCGCCCGAGGACATACCACCGGAACCCGTCGAGGCCGTGTTCTTTGCCCTTTGCCAGCGTCTCAGGCTGGAAGTAGAACTGGGCGCCGCTGTTGCCAACGGAATCCTTCGACGCTTCGATGACCTCTAGAGCCTGTTCGTTCGACATATTGTGAGCCTTGCAGCCTCACATGCTGTCGGCCAAAACCACCCTCTCCCGTTCTGGAGGCGTGCGGCCACGTTTCGGTGCTCTACGGCCTCCAGAACCGGGATTTCTTGAGGACTGCAGGCGTTCAAAGAAGCAAGGCGAGTTGCCTCGACTGGGCCACCAACTTGCCGGTCGAGTCCCACAGCTCACCGTTCTCAACCAGCATGCCGTTGTGCAGATCGGTCGTGTAGAAGCGAGCGCGAATCCAACCGGGCTCGGGACGACGACGCACATGCACCGTGAGTTCAAGCGTGGGAACCCAGCCCACTCGGCCGAGCAGGCTAAAGAGCGACGGTGGAAAGGCGTCACCGAACAACGTGAGGGCCAGCGAATCTGTTGGTCGGCCGTCAGAGAAACGAATCCATCCGCTCACTTCGGCATGATCAGCTGAACCGGCCTCGGACCACTTCGGATCAATCCGAATGTCGAGCCTCGACATGATCGGAAGGTCGACGCCCTGTTCGAGCCCCATCCGACTCACGCAGTCGTCTGGGTCGGGGATGTCGACGGGAGGAAGGTCGAGCGAATGGTCCACCTCGCTACTCGAAGGCGTTGACAGATCACCAAAGGCAGCAACGACCTGCAGGCGTTGCTTGCCGCCTTGGTGAAACTGGCCGGTCACGGTCGTTGAGCGCCGACCGGGTCGAATCAACTCGGTGTCGACCACACCCGCAGCACTTCCTGAACCGGGGCGCAAAAAGTGTGTGGTAACCGTGAGCGGATCAGGCTGCTCGGCGGTCTGCCGCATTGCCTGCAGGCTTGTCGCCGTGAGATAGCCACCGTTCGGGTTCTCCCCGATGTTCCAGTTGGACGTGAGGTCAACCCCGTAGCTCGGTCCGCGGTTGCTGGCACGTTCGGCACGCTCCGCCGATTCGGCATTTGGATCGAGCAGCCGAGCAGCCGTCTCAACATCGAACTGGAAGGAAGACGCAGTCACGAGGAGCGACTGTATGGGTGTCGTTTGCGTCGCGGGTAGCCAGCGCTACGAGATCCAGACCAACCAGCCGGCCACGATCAATCGTCCAGACCACACGAGCGTTCTCGCAAGGTCGACCTGCAGCAAGCGTCGGTGCAGATCAGGGTCGAACTCATCAACGAGTTGGCCATGAATTGGTGCGGCCCCGAGTGCCGTCACCGCCAGCACGATCCCGACCAACACGAGCCCCACGATCGCTAACGTGCGTTGCTGGCCAGCCGAGGCCGCGATGAGCAAGCCAACGGCCGTCAGAACTTCGAGCGCCCACGGCAGCGCAAGCAGGCCGGTGATGCGCGACATATGCGCTTCTTGAAACGGCCGATACGGCTCGTTGACCAGGGCAAACAGCGGGTAGTGCACGACGTGGATTGTCCACATGAGGCCCACCATGAACCCCGTGACTCCAAGGTGGATGATCGCTAGCTTGTCGAACTCGATCCCGAACACCCGAGCAGGATCTCAGCCCGCCTGTGCATATGACCAACCAGGCAGAAGTCACCCGCTGGCGGCTTGCGTCTACCATCAGGAGCATCGCCACGTTCACCACACCGCCTCCGCCGAAGCTTGCGTCCACCAGCCGGGTCGAGCAGCTCACGGGCCTGAGCCCGACACGGCTCGTATCGCTCATTGGTGGATTCATCGTGGCGCTCTTGGCGTCTGACGACGAAGGTGTGGTTCTGTGCCCGTTTCGACGATGCACAGATGGCTACTGCCCGCTGTGCGGCGCCACTCGATCTGCCGGCAAGCTCGCCAGGGGTGACCTTGTGGGCGCGTGGCATCGCCACCCGGTGTTGGTGCTTTGGACGTTCCAGATCGCCTTCTTCGGTGCCCTGGCCATGATTGCTCGCCGTCGTGGCCGCCATCACGGCCTACCCGTGCGCAACCTGCTCATGGCCAACTTCGCATTGCTGGTTGGCGTGTGGCTCCTGCGGCTGGGCCTTGGCGACATCCCTCGCCCCACAACGTTGAGCTTCTTCGGGTTCTAACTCCGTCGCGTTCTCGCTCGCTTCGGCAGAGCTAGCTGAGCAACCCGAGCCGTTCCTTCTCGCGCAGAATACGCAGCACTGACTCGTCGATTCGCTCTTCGCTGATTCGACCAGACGCCACGGCATCAAGCAGTCCGCTGCGGGCCACGAGCAAGTCGGGTGGGGCCAACAGAATGTCTGCACCGGCTTCAACAGACCGAACGGCCAGCTCGGCTCGGTCCTCCCCGCTCACCGCGCCCATGTCGAGGGCGTCGGTAATCACGATGCCTTCGAAACCAAGATCGTCACGCAAGAACCCGTCGATGAGTACGGGCGACACGGTCGCTGGCTCGCCGCTCGGGTCGAGTGCGGGGAAGGCGAGGTGGCCGATCATCACGCCCGCCACGTTCTCGTCGACTGCGGCGGCGAATGGGAGGCGTTCGCGACCGCGCCACACCTCTTCGCTCACATCGATCGTTGGCAACGAACGGTGGCTGTCCACGGTTGTGTCGCCATGGCCCGGCCAGTGCTTGACTACCGCTCCGACCCCGTTGTCCTGCAAGCCACGTACGGCTGCGCTCACCATGGCCGAGGCGATCGTTGGGTCGGCTGAGTACGAACGGTTGCCGATCACGCCGGCGTTGGAGTCGGTGAGATCAGCCACGGGTGCAAGCACGAAGTTGATGCCCTGGGCCGAGAGTTCAACCGCCGATTGGCTGCTGGCAGCTTCCACCGCGGCTTCGCCTTCACCCGCGAGCGATCGGGCTGATGGCATGGCCGTGACCCCGTCGGACACTCGGGCCACTCGGCCACCCTCTTGATCGACGGCAATGAGAAGCCCGATGCCATCTGGGCCCGCCGCCTGAAGCCCGTCGGAAAATGCCCTGGTCTGATCAGCCCCCGTGATGTTGTCGCCGAGGTAAATGACACCGCCGAGTTCGTAGAGGGCAACGAAACCAGCGGGCGTGTTTGGGTCGGCGGGATCGCCAGCCGCCGTGCCGCCAAACAACGGCATAAACATCTGCCCGATCTTCTGCTCGATCGTCATCGACTCGATGCGCATCACGAGCGGATCAATCGTCGTGGGTGGGGCCGTGGTTGTGGTGGTGGTCGTTGTGGTTGGCACCGTCGTTGTTGGGGCAGACGTGGTCACCTCCGTTGTGGTGGTTGCGCTGGTGACCGCCGCCGTTGCGTCGTCGGCCGCGCCATTGCTTTCCACATCGCCAACGCCCGTGCATGCCGCCGCCAACAGGCCAACCGCCAAAACAAGAACGCGCAGTCTTTGGCTACTCATGAATCGCGCTGATCAGATTCGCGCTGATTGACAGCGTTGGCGACAGCTTCGTAGAGCTCCGGTCCGAGCAGTTCGGAAAGCTCGTGTTTGAGCGACACGACTACTGGCTCCTCACCAACGAACGCTGCCGGGTTGTCGTCGTTGCAGTCGGTGCACATCCACGCCATCGTTTCGCCGCCTGGCCCCCAGTCGCGCCGGGTCCACGGACGCAAGGTAACAAGCGTTCCATCGGCGGCATGGTCGGCCTTCAGCGGCGCCTGCCAGCAGATCGAGGGCTTCCAATCCGTCGGCGGCTCGTCGTTGTCGAGTGCCCCGATGTGCAGGGCACACCCCACGCCGCCAGCAAACTCTGGACGGTTGAAGAAGATGCAAGCGTCGTTGACCACGCGGGTGTGCGTCTTGGCCTCGTTCGAGAAGATGCCGTCGCTTGACGCCGTTGCGTGGTTCTCGAATCGTGCTGGATCAAGCGAAGCCGCGAGCGCGGCAATGGTCATCGCCTCGTCTTGGTCGAGCACCTCAGCACCATGGGAGCAGCAGCCCTGCTGCAGTTCCTCTGCAGGGTCATCCAAGATTCCCTGACAACCGCGTCCCCACACGCAGCTCCAATTCGACGAGAGAAACTCGGCGTCGATTCGCCAGCGACGGCCGCTCTGATACGGGTCGTCGACTTCGAGGAACTGCTCAACCACGTTGATGAGCGTACGATCCAGTGAGCCCCAGACCGGCGACCCTGAACGCGCAATCCACCGGAGATCTCCCGTGCCAAAGACCGACTGGAATCCGCTGCTACGCGATGAGTTCGACAAGCCCTACTGGCACGAGTTGCAGGCGTTCGTGACTGAGGAGCGTTCACGAGCCACCGTGTACCCGCCTCACGACCAAGTCTTTGCCGCTCTGCACCTCACACCATTTGCCGACGTGCGGGTCGTGATCCTCGGCCAAGACCCGTACCACGGGCCCGATCAGGCACACGGTCTTGCGTTTTCTGTTGTCGCCCCAACGCCTCCCCCGCCGTCGCTGCGCAACATGTTCACCGAGCTCCGCGACGATCTCGGTATCGACCCGCCAGGCCACGGCTACCTCGTCGACTGGGCCACCCAGGGCGTCCTGTTGCTCAACACCTCGCTCACAGTTCGGGCTCGCACCGCAGGCTCCCACCAGAAGAAGGGCTGGGAAACGTTCACCGACGAGATCATTCGGACCGTCGCCGCCAAGGAAGAACGGGTGGTGTTCTTGCTGTGGGGATCGGCCGCTCGAGCCAAGAAGAAGCTGATCGCATCAACCAACGGCGGCGATCACGTCATCATCGAATCGCCCCATCCCTCACCGCTTTCGGCCCACCGAGGGTTCTTTGGCAGCCGCCCTTTCTCACGAGCCAACGAAGCGCTCGTCGAGGCCGGTTTGGCCGCTATTGACTGGCAATTGGCCGAAGAAGCTGCAAGCTGAATTGCCCCTGAACAAAGGGTGATCTGACCCTGCCGACAGATCCGGGAACAAATCACGCTTTACCGTGTTGAAAGCAACACGTATTCTTACCGCACAGTGGAATCAGGGATGAGCCCCTGACACGCTGGGGCGTTGGGCAGAAAATGAGTCGACATGAAAGTCTTCTCCCACACAGCTGAGGGGTCAACTGCACAGGGCGGCGTAGACGCGCTGGACTCGCGCTTGCCCCGCAGAGGACGTGCGGCCGACTTTGCCCTCAACGCCGCGCTACTGCTTGCACTGTGGTTTGCCTACAGCCTTGTTCGGCGGGTCACCGCAGACGAGTGGAGCCAAGCCATCCTCAACAGTGGCAACATCTTGCAGCTTCAAGACTGGCTTGGGCTCCCCCACGAGGGCGCATTCCAGCAGTTGCTGCTCGATCGTCCCCGCCTCATTCGAGCCGCCAACATCTACTACATGTGGGCTCACTTCCCGGTCACCGCCGCATTCGTCGTGTGGGCGTGGCTCTTTCACCGCCGCAGCTTCTCGGTCATCCGCAACACGCTCATCGGCGTGACGGGTGCTGGTCTCATCCTTCATCTCGTCTATCCGCTCGTGCCGCCTCGCAAGCTTCCGGGCTTCATCGACACCGGTGTCGTCTTTGGTCCGAGCCCCTACGACCTGTCAGCCAGCGAAGCCGCCAACCAGCTGGCAGCTATGCCGTCGCTGCACGTCGGTTGGGCTGTCATCGTTGCGCTCAGCATCATCTCGCTGTCGCGAAGCCGTTGGCGTCTCGTGGCTCTGGTTCACCCGTTCGTCACCCTCGCCGTCGTTGTGCTCACGGCCAACCACTACTGGATCGACGCCGTCGTAGCGATCTTCCTCGTGGCCGGAGCGTGGGCCTACTCAGTCAAGATCGAGCGTCGCAGCCTGCTCGACCTCGGGGCCGATCCAGTTCGCGCCGAGTCCGTGTCGCACGAGACCATTCCCGGCACCACGATCTTGCTCAACGAGACGGGTGCTCAGCACGACGCCATCACGCTCGACGCCACGAGCGAGTCAGACTCAGACTCAGGCTCCAAACCGCAGCTCGTCTGACCCGAGCTTCCGAGCGCTAAACGACCAACCCAGGTCGAGTCCTTCTACCTCGACACCGAAGGGCAGATGGTCGATGGTGCCGAAGTGTCCTGGTGTCGTTGTGAGGCGTGGCTCGCCGATGCCTGTCGCAGCCGCAGGGTCGAGGTCGTCACCAGCGTCGATCAACAACATCGCGGTTTGACACAACGAGCCAACGATCGATGCCCCTCCTCCCTCGGCGAGCGAACGGACGATGGCCCCGGCCATGAGCAGCCCCGTCGTGTAGTCGGTTGGAGCGGCGGGCACGAGAGCCGGCTTGCCGTTTCTGGGTCCTTCTGCCAGCGCGATACCGCTCGCTGATTGCGCCAGCTGTTCCCAGCCCGCACGGTGGGCGAACGGCCCGGTCGGGCCGAAGCACGAGATCGAGCCATAGATGCCCCTCCAGCCGTCGCTGCGCAACGTTGCCTCGTCGAAGCCAAGCCGTTCGATAACGCCCGGCCTGTATCCCTGCACCACAACGTGCGCCTCGTGCGCCAGCCGTTGCACCTGGGCCCGGTCGTCCGGGTTTCGGAGGTCGGCGAAGGCACGACGCTTGCCATGACCGGTGTCGATCACGAACGAAGGCACCGATGGGGTCGACGGAGCGGTCACCTGCAACACGTCTGCACCAAGGCCGGCAAGCGTGCGACCACACGTTGGTCCGGCCAGCACTCTGGTGAGATCAAGAACTCGAAGACCGTCAAGCGGGCGAGGTCCCGAGCTCGGCTCCCAGGTGGGCCCGTCACCCACAGCCGTGCGTTGGATGGTGGGAAGCACACGGACGGCTTGACCGTGCGGGTGTTTGAGCCACTCGTCGACCGTGCGCAATGCGATGCCGCAGAGGTTGCGTTCTCCAATCGCGGCCTCGAGATCGAACGCTGTCCACTGAGCGACCGCTGCGCTCAGGGCCGCCCGATCAGCGTCAGCGGGTACGTCGAGCAGGTCGGCCAGGCCGGCAGCGAGGTGCGGGAACCCGCCGTGGATGTACACCCAACGGCCGTCGCCACATTGATACGGCCGCACGAAGGGATTCGATTGGTTCGTGCGCGGGACGATCTCGCCATCGACTCGCTGCAAGCCAAACGAAATGACCGCACACGCACCGGCAACAGCCGATGTGGTTACCGCACCTCCCGGTCCACCAGCGAGTTGCGAGAGGCGGGATGCCCCGAAGCCGACCTCGGCCAGTGCTGCCGCGGCAACGTCGCCGAGATGAAAGCGCGAGGGCAACACCGGGTCGGCGCCGTCGACGGTTACGTCCGACGTAGTGGCTGGATCTGCGGTAGCAAGATCGGAAATGGCAAGGTCAGCGAGTTCGGCGACGCGCTGAACTGAGGGGGTCAGAGGCAACCTGCGTCAGCCTGCCGTCTGGGCCCCACGGACGAGTCCGCCAGGCGTCGCCCCTGTCGACTCGCCGTCGGCCATGATCTCGGTGCCAGACACAAACGTGTGCTTGTAGCCGTCGGCCTTCTGCAGCAGCCGTCGGCCACCGGCGGGAAGATCGTGGACGATTTCGGGGGCTCGCACACCGAGACGTTCGAAGTCGATCACGTTGAGGTCGGCCTTGTAGCCAGGCGCCAACACGCCCCGGTCGTTGAGGCCGACAGTTTCGGCCGTGCCCCGGCACTGCTTCGCCACGAGCATCTCGATCGGCAGACGGCCACGGGGACGATCACGGCCCCACCATTCGAGCAACGTGGTCGGAAAGCTGACGTCGCAGATCGTGCCGACGTGGGCCCCGCCGTCTGACAACCCGGGAACCGCTGCGGAATGCGAGAGCTGTTCACCGACAACGTCGAGATTCTTGTCGGCCCAGTTCAGCGTGGGCAGATAGATGAAGTTCTTGCCGTCGTTAGCCAACACCATGTCGTAGGCCAACTCGGCTGGGCTGATGCCAGTGCGGGCTGCCTTGGCGGCAATCGAATCGGCGGGGTCTGGTTCGTAGACGGGCGGATCGCCAAGCTCAAACATGAGCTCGTATTTCTGCACGAGACGAGAGCCGAGCACCGGCAGCGACTTGTCGACCTCAAGCTCGGCCAGAATCGCGGCCCGAACCTCGGAACGACGCATACGGCCGACACGCTCAGCCAACGGCAGGTCGGCAATCTCGCGATACGCGGGTGCGTGCATGAACGGGTTGAGTGTGCCCTGCAAGCCAAGCAGCAGGCCGACGGCGCGAGCTGCCACCTGGCCCCGCATCGTCACGCCTTCAGCGGTCGACTCGGCGAATCGGTCGAGCTGCACTCGCCAGCTGTCTTTCCGCTGCGGGGCCTGTGCGATCGAAACCGAGATGGGTCGGCCGGATTCCTTCGCCATGCGATGGAACAAGTCGAGCTCGAACTCAACGTCGAGGAAGTCGCTGACAACTTGCAGCACACCGGCGCCAGCGGCGCCGAGGCCCTGGGCGATGCCGATGAGCTCGTCGGCTTCGGCCTTCAGTGTTGGCGTGTATTCACCGAGGCTTGTTCGGTGATTGAGCGTGCGTGAGGTGGTGAAGCCGAGCGCTCCGTCGAGCACCGCTTGGCGAGCCATCTCTGCCATCTCGGCGATGTCGTCGGCAGTTGCCGGTTCTTGGGTGGCCCCTCGCTCACCCATCACATGCAAGCGAAGCGCACCGTGTGGGAGCTGGGCGCCAAGGTCGATGTCGCGGGGCGACGCATCGAGCACGTCGAGATAGTCACCGAAGGTTTCCCACTCCCAGCTGAGGCCCTCGTGAAGTGCGGTGCCGGGGATGTCTTCGACGCCTTCCATCAGCTGGATGAGGCGCTCTCGGTTGTGAGGTGCAACGGGAGCAAAGCCCACACCGCAGTTGCCCATCACCACGGTGGTCACGCCGTGCCAGCTCGAAGGCGCGAGCGCGGAGTCCCACGTGGCCTGGCCGTCGTAGTGAGTGTGAATGTCGACAAAGCCGGGTGTGACCAACGCACCGTCTGCGTCGATCTCTCGCTTGCCCGTGCCGTCGACAGATCCAACAGCGGTGATCACGCCGTCGGTTACCGCAACGTCTCCGGAGCGACTGGGCGCTCCCGTGCCGTCAACGAGCGTGCCGCCTCGAACTACAAGATCGTGCTCAGCCATGTCGGTCCCCTTGTTGGTGCGTGAGGCAACGCTAGTGCTGGGCACGCACAGAGGGAAGCCGCCGACGTGAGGAACGAGCGCTACAGGACGAGTGCCCCGAGGGGCCGGCCTTAGAACGCCGTGTCGAACAGCGGGTCTTGATGAACGTCGACCCGGCCAGCCATCCAGTGCCGACGACATACGAGTTCGTAGGTAACCACGGGTGCTTCGACGCCGGTTGCGCCGTCTTGGGTGGTGTCGCCAACCACTTTGAGCTCGCCGTCGTAGACCTGCCGACCGTTGACGAGTCGAGCGTTGTGGGTCGCCCGAGCGCCGCACCAGCACCGAGCCTCCACCTGCAGCTCTTGGCGAACGTCTGCCATCTCGAGCAACCGTTTGGTGCCGGGGAACAAGTCGCCTTGAAACGACGTGAGGAGGCCGAAGGCATAGACGTCGATGTCGGTTTCGTCGACCACGCGGGTGAGTTGGTCGATTTGGTGAGCCTCGTAGAACTGCGCTTCGTCGCAGATCACAGCGTTGAGACCGTCGCCAATCTGGTGTTCGACGCTGATCAATCGAAACACATCAACAGTGCCGTCGAGCACGATGGCATCAGCAGAAACACCGAGACGGCTCGACACAACACCGTCTTGGCGGTCGAGTTGCGTGATGAGCATGCACCGCAGCCCACCACTCGAAAGGTTGTGGTGGATCTGGAGGGCCTGCGTCGACTTTCCCGACCCCATCGTGCCGAAGAAGAAACGAAGTTCGGCCATGACGCAACGGTACCGTTCTCGTCCGTGATCCGATCGGGCGACGAATGACAGCTCCAACACCGACCCCTTTGCCAGCTACCCCGCCTCGCCCAGGCGCGGTGCGGCCTTCCCCTCTGTTTCTGGCGACCGTGGCCGCCTTTGGCGTCGGTTTGGTGATGTGCGTCGGCGAGATTGGGTCAGCCGGCGTGGCTGTCTTTGTGTTCGTCGTGTCTGGTTGGGTCGTGTCGCTGATCTTCCACGAATTCGCCCACGCCTACACGGCGTATCGAGGCGGCGATATCACGGTCGTCGACAAGGGTTACCTGTCGCTCGACCCTCGCCTCTACGCCGATCCGCTCACCTCGATCGCCTTCCCGATCTTCCTTGTGCTTGCAGGCGGCATCGGGCTGCCGGGCGGCGCTGTGTGGATCAACCGAGGGCTGCTTCGGTCGAAGGGCACGGCCAGCCTCGTATCCCTCTCCGGTCCGGCCACGAACCTTGTGTTTGCTGCCCTGTGTCTGTTGCCGCTTTCGGTCGGACTCGTCACCCAAGACGACTGGCCCGTGCTCGCTCCGGCCCTTGGCTTCCTTGGGTTCTTGCAGGTCACGGCCTTTGTGCTGAACATGCTGCCGATTCCCGGACTCGACGGGTTCGGAGCGATCGAGCCTCACCTCCCTCGCGATGTGCTTGTGGCCATCGCCCCCATCCGCCGATACGCAATGATCGGACTGTTCGTGGCGCTCTGGTTTGTCGCCCCTGTTCGAGACGGGTTCTGGTCGCTGCTGCGATCGGCGCTCGATCTGTTTGCCGTCGATCCTGTCCTTCCATTTGAGGGCTACCGGCTGTTCCGTTTCTGGGAATGAGTCGAACGCCGTCTCTCCCCTCCCCCGTTCCTGTCAATGCTGAAGAGCACGCCATCGAAACATGGTGCGAAGTCGAGAAGTTGAGTTGAGCAAGTCGTGAGTAAAGCCCAGCCGAAAAAGAAGAGGCGGAAACACTCGGCCGTCGTCGAGTATCCCGATCTGCCGGCCGCAAAGGGCGGCCTCGCTGCATGGTTCGGGCGTCCCGTATGGAACGAACTCAAGACCCCGGCCGCATTGCGTCGGCTCAGGTCAAGTGCGCTCTGGCGAGGCGAAGATGTGCCGAAGGGGCATGGCCGGCCGGTGCTGATCGTGCCGGGCTTCTTGGCGAATCCCGACAGCGCGGTTGCGCTCGAACACATCCTCAACAGCGCGGGGTGGACGGTGCGGGTAGCGGCGGTCGGACGCAACGCCGGGCCGGCCATCAGCAGCGTCGACACCTGCCGCCGAGCCATCGACGATTTGATCGAAGCCACCGGCGAGAAGGTTGCCATTATTGGCCACAGCCGCGGCGGCCAGTTCGGGCGGGTCATTGCCGTTGACCAGCCAGAGATCGTCCGCCAAGTGATCGCCGTCGGCTCGCCGATGCGCACCAAGTACCCGAAGTACCTCGTGGTGAAGGTCCCAGCCGAACTGCTCGACAAGGTGTGGCGGTCTGGCGTGTTGGGTCGGGTAGATCCCGCAGACGAAGAGTGGGTCGACGAGCGCCGTCACCTGCCGTTTCCTGATTCGGTCGAGTTGGTGTCGGTCTACTCACGAAGCGACGGCGTGATCGACTGGCGACTGTGTCTCGACCCAGCCGCCGTCAACATCGAGGTCGACTGCTCGCACCAGGGCTTGTTCAACAGCATCAGCGGCGTCACCGGCATCGCCGAAGCCCTCGCCCGCCACCCCGGCCACTTCCCCATCTAAACTCCGTTTTGGAGGCGGTAGGCCACGTTTTGGTGCCCTACAGCCTCCAAATCCCGAACCCGCTTCCGAACTGGAGGCGGTAGGCCACGTTTTGGTGCTCTACGGCCTCCAGAACGCGAAATGAGAGGTCAGCGGGTGGCGAGGATCTCGTCGACTTTGGCGGCGAGACCGTTGTTGTCGGTGTGGCCGATGATCTCACCGGCGGCCTCTTTGGCGTCGTCGGTTGCATTGGCCATCGCAAAGCTGTGACCTGCCCACTCGAGCATCGGGATGTCGTTGTGGTTGTCGCCAAACACCGCCACCTCGGCGCTCGTGAACCCGAGCTCGGCCGCCAGCGCATCGAGCGCCGTGGCCTTCGTGACGTGGGCCGCCGCTACCTCGATAAATCCAAGACCGGAGTACGAGGCGACCCCGTCGTCGCCAAGCACATCAACCGCCATCTGATAGAGCTGATCGAGCGTCTTGTCGCCGTGAAACATCAGTAGCTTCTGGACGTCTTGATCGATACCCGAGATCACGTCCGGCACGGCCGTACCCCGCGGAATCACGGGCACCAGATCAGCAAACCCCGCCTCGAACACGACGTCGAGATCGAACTCGACAGCGAATCCGGAGCCCGGGATGTTGGAGCGCAAACGCTCAACGAGAGCGACGGCATCTGCTTGGGCGATCCGCTGGGCGAAGATGGTATCGGCTCGACTGAGGTGCCGGGTTACGGCGCCGTTGGCGAACACCCAGAACTCGTTGATCTCGAGCGCCTCGATCACGTCGGTTGCCACCACAAAGGGTCGGCCGGTCGCCGGCACCACATGAAGGCCAGCTTCGTGCGCCCGATGAAGGCTGGCTCGCGTCACGTCACTCAACGTGCCGTCTGTTCGCAGCATCGTGCCATCGATGTCGCTTGCAATCATTCGAATGTTGCTCAAGCTCATCGTTTCTTAGACCAATCTGTTTCGTTCTGCGTCGCGCCCAGACCCTCTAGCCATCAGACGCTCTATCCATCAGACGCTCTATCCATCAGACCAGCTATCCATCAGGCCAGCTAGCCATCGGTGTCGATCCCGCCCTGGGCGATCTGAAACGAAAGTTGATCGGCCTGTTCGCTGATCTCGTCGCTCACGCCCTTGAAGGGAGCAAGATACGCGGGCACCTCAACCGTTCCGCTCAGTTCATCGCCGTCAGCGAAGCGCTCGATGAGATCGGCCAGCGGCTCCTCGACGTCAACGAGGATGCTGGTGAAGACACACGGCTGGGCTTCCGGCACCCTCGCCAGGGCGTCGGCGAACGCACCAACGCATCGCACGCCTTCCCCTTCACCGTCAGCCGATCGAGCCGCCTCAACCAACGCTGCGTTACCTGTCATACCGCCGGCTCCAACGAGCACATCGACGCCGGCATCGATCTGGCTTCGCGCGGTTTCAGCACCCCACGCCGGATCGGTGAACCCAAGCGCCGTACCGCCTGGATGAAAGGCCGTGAACAGTTCGATCTCGGGGTTGACGAAGCGGGCCCCGGCTTCCCATCCCGCTCTGATGTCGGTCATCTCGTCGTCGACATCAGAACCCAAGACGGCGCCTATCTTGCCGGTCTCGGTCAACAGGCCGGCGGTGGCACCAGCCAAAAATGCGGTGTCGACGGAGTCGATTTCGACCGACACGAGGTTGGCCGGCACGTCACCGTCGCGGTCTCGTTCGATGGTGCCGAGGCTCACAAACGTGAGCTCTGGGCTTCGTTCTGCTGCTTCGATCAGCTGGTCGCCAGTATCGGCTCCGCCCACCACGATCAGATCGACGCTCGCGTCCACGAAGGTGCCGAGTTGAAGGCCAACCTGGCTCGTGTCGTCGGCCGCAACGAGTTCGAGAGAGTCGACCAAGTCACGTGCACCGGCAGCCATGTCTTCCAGATTGCGGGCCTCGATACCGCCCGGTCCGAGCACAATGCCGACACACACGATCTCTTGATCGGCGCAGTCACCAGCCGCTGCCGAGCCCGTGCTGCCGTTGCCGTCTTCGTCGACAACCGTCGGTGTCTCTGACGTTCGTTCGTCGCCGAACAGGCCACAACTCGCGAGCACCAGGCTCATCGTCAGCAGCCCGATCACTCCCCGCGATGGCGTTGCTGATCGGCGACTGTTCATCGTTCCGGGAGTGTATGCCCGCACTCAAGACGAAGGCAGTCATCGCCCTAGAAGCGGAAGGTGTCGCAATGTTGTCCGTCGAGCGGGCATTATGAGGACGTGGCGGAGCCGATCGATTTGACGATGACGGGCCAGGCCCGATCTCGTTCAGCAACAGATCGTGAGATGGAGCGAGATCTCAGCCGGTCGCTTATTCAGGTTGTGCTCGAGGCCAGCCAGTCCGGCATGAGCGACGGCACACCTGGCATCGCTAGTGCCCGCCTCCCTGGCGGATCACTGCTGATCACGCCGCCCGAGTCGACCGGTGCCGACCTCATCGCAGACGACATCATTCGCATCGGTCCCGGTGGCGATACCGAAGGGTTTTCTGACCGGCTCAATCGTGAGCTTGTGCTGCATCGTCATGTCTACGCGGGCCGGCCAGATGTGCGTTCGATCATGCATCTCGACTCGCCAGCCGCGGCCGCCCTGGCCTCGCTCCGCATCGACATTCCCGCCTTTCACGAGACCGTCGCCCTCGCGGGCGGACATTCAATTCGGTGTTCGGAGTACGCCATCTTCTCGTCCCGTCAGTTCATCGACGCCGTGTTAGCAGCACTCACCAACCGTCGGGCCTGCTTGCTGGCGAATCACGGCCAACTCACGGTTGCGAGCACTCCGGCTCAGGCCCTCATGTTGGCCAAAAACGTCGAAGCGCTATCGGGTCGCTACCTACAAGCAACGGCTGCCGGAAAGCCAGCGTTGCTCTCGCCTCACGAGATGGATGGGGTGCTCGAGATGCTGGGCACCGCGGTCAACTCAGAGCCGACGTAGCCGTCGTTCGCATCAAGTCCCACAAGGCCTCAAGATGGCGGCGTTCAGTGTTTTCGACGCCGACAGAGATGCGTACGGTCCAACTTCCGTCGAGCCCTGGCACGTCGATGCGAGCGGGAGTGAGATAGGCCGCTCCTGACTCGTTGATGTTCCGCACCCATCGCAGCGTGTGCTCGTCGAGCTCGTCACCAGACAGACCATCCGGCATGTGACGTACGCAGATGGTCTGCAACGGGACGGGGGACACGATCGTCCAGTCGTCGACCTTTTCGATCTCACCAGCCAGCCACGCAGTGTTGTCGAGATCGCGGCGAATGCGAGTGCGGATCGCCTCGATGCCGTCGAGCTCAAGGTGAAACCAGAGCTTGAGGGCCCGGAATCGACGTCCGAGCGGGATACCCCAATCGCGATACTGCGTGACCTCGCCGTCTGCAGTCGATTGCAGGTAACTCGGGTTGGTCGACATCACAGACTCGAGCTCGCCGGTGTTGCGCACGTAGAAGAGCGAACAGTCGAGGATGGTGCCCATCCACTTGTGTGGATTCCACGTGATCGAGTCGCTGCGTTCTGCCCCTTGCCAAAGGTGGCGGCACTCGGGCAGCAGCATGGCGGTGCCGGCCATCGCCGCATCGACGTGCAGCCAGATTGATCGGCCGCTGGCCTCGATCACCTCGGCAATCGCGTCAACAGGATCGAACGCTGTCGTTCCCGTGGTGCCGACAGATGCCACAACAGCGGCCGGTGTTCGGCCCGCGGCGACGTCGGCTTCGATCGCGGCGGCGAGCGATTCCGGCACCATCGCTCTGGTCACCGGATCGATGTCGACCGACTGGATGTTGTCCCAGCCGTAGCCGGCGAGCAAGGCCGCTTTGGCTACTGATGAGTGTGCTTCTGAGGTGGTGTAGACCACCAGCGGTGCGTCAACGGCTTGCAGCCCACCCTGGTTTTGGGCCAGCGCGGTGGCTCGTTCGCGGGCCACAAGAAGGGCAACGACACAAGCCGTCGAGGCCGTGTCGTGAATGGTTCCCTTCCACGCATCGGTCAGGCCAACGAGCTGGCGCATCCAGTCGCACACCACCTCTTCAACTTCGGTAAGCGCAGGGCTGCTCTCCCACGAGATGCCGAGGTTGCCAAGGCCGCTCGACGTGATGTCGCCCAGCACCGAAGCCAGCGAGGCGTTGGCCGGAAACCACCCGAAGTGCATCGGGTGCTGCACCTCGGTGAGCCCAGGCACAACTCGCTGCTCGAGCTGTTGCAGCAGCTCGTCAAACGCCACGGGCGAGTCTGGCGCCGTCGTGGGGAACGAGCCTCGCACCTCACCCGGGTTGACGTCGGCCAGCACCGGGCGCTGATCGGCAGCTAGGCGATGATCGGCGATCCAGTCGATGAGGGCGTGGCCAGCGGCTCGAAACTCTTCGGGTTGCACGGACCGACTATACGAACCCCGCCGTTCGCGGGTACGGCCCGACAGAAAACGCGACGATGAGACGACGATTTCGAGGAATCTCAACCAATTGGGAACCAATTGGCTCAAGACGACGTCTCAATACACCGACACCAATTGTTCAACGTGCCGAGAATTTCCCCTGTCTCGGCGGAGGTAGAGATGAACACCAGCTTCAAAAAGCACCGCTTGATGGTGATGTTGTTCGCAGTTTTGGTACTTGTAGCCAGCGCCTGCGGCACCAACAGCGACCCTGACACCGAGGCGAGCGCCCCGGACACCGTCACCGAAACCACGCTTGGCAGCGCGGCTCCAGTCGACAGCGACTCTGCTGTCGACAACGACTCTGCTGTTGAGGGCGACGCCGCTGTCGAAGACGCTCCAGCTGACGACGCAACCGAAGCCGTCACCGATGACGCCGGTAGCGACGATGGCGAGGCCATGGTTGACGACGACGAGTCGAGCGCCGTCGACAACACCGATGGTGGCGACAGCACCAACGCCATTTCCTCAACGCTCGGTTCGTCACTTCTGGCAGGAACGCTCGATGGTGACGAAGTCACCACGGCTCGCTTCGAAGGCAACGTCACCATCGTTGGCACGCCAAGCTCTGAGCTGCCTGGCGAACTCAGCCTCACGTTCACCGGTGCATACGACCTCGAAAACAACGCCTCTGAGATCAGCATGGACTTCGGCGATCTCGCCAATGCCTTTGCAAGCGGCGGAGGCGACCCAGAACTCGAACTGTTCTCAGAGTTCTTCGCCGAGCCACTCATGCTCATCCAGGTTGGCGACAAGGCTTACATCAACTGGGGACTGTTCAGCCTCTTCACCGGCCAGGACGACGTCTGGATCGAGACCGCCGCTGAAGACTCCGGTGCCATCACCGAAGAGTTCGCCTTTGCCGGCGCTGGCTCACCCACCGAGTTCCTGAAGGAACTCGAGGACGCCAACGCAACGGTTGAAGAGCTCGGCCGTGAGAACCTCCGTGGTGTCGACACCACCCACTTCCGGGCCATCGTCGACGCCGAGTCGGCATCAGCCGACATGACCGCTGAAGAGCGAGCTGACTTCGAAGAGACCTTCGGAGCCAGCAGCGAGTTCCCCATCGACTTCTGGATCGATGACGACGGCCTCGTCCGTAAGTTCGCCCTCGACCTCACCGGCGACACGCTCGACGACCCAGAGGTTGAGTCAGCGTCGATGACCTTCGAGATCTACGACTACGGCGAAGAGATCAACATCCAGGCTCCGCCTGCAGACAAGATCATCACCGAAGATGAACTCGGGTTCGACCTCAGCGAGTAATCGCCTCCCTTCGATAACTCGTTGAACAACCTGATCCGTTGGCCCGCCATTCCGGCGGGCCAACGCCGTTTTCGGCCCAAGTCTGCAAGAATGCCCGGTGATGATCATTGAACGTGTAGGTGTCGTCGGCGCCGGGCTCATGGGCTCAGGTATCGCCGAGGTTTCGGCTCGGGCCGGAGCCGATGTAATCGTTGTCGAAGCCTCTGAGGAGGCGGCCAAGGCCGGGCAGGCTCGCATCGAGAAGTCGCTCGACCGTGCCGTGAGAGGGGGCAAGCTCGAAGCAAGCGAGCAGGTGGCCATCCTCGACAGGCTGCAGTTCTCGGCTGATCTCGAGGCGATGGCCGATCGCGAGCTGGTGGTCGAGGCCATCATCGAGAACGAAAACGCCAAGACCGGCGTGTTCCGCCGTCTCGACGACATCGTCGAGAGTGACGACGCCATTTTGGCGTCGAACACGTCGTCGATCCCGATCATGAAGGTGGCGATGGCCACCCGCCGTCCCGAGAACGTGATCGGCATCCACTTCTTCAACCCGGTGCCCGTGCTGCATCTGGTCGAGCTCGTCACGTCGCTCCACACGTCAGACACGACGATTGCCAGAGCCGAAGCATTCTCGGGCGAGCAGCTTGGCAAGCGAGTGATCATGTCGCAGGACCGCGCCGGCTTCATCGTGAACGCCTTGCTGATCCCCTACATCTTGTCGGCGGTCCGCATGTTCGAATCGGGCTTCGCCTCGAAAGAAGACATCGACCAGGGCATGGTCACCGGTTGTGCTCACCCAATGGGTCCGCTGGCACTCGCTGACCTCATTGGTCTCGACACCACCAAAGCCGTGGCCGAGTCGCTCTATGAGGAGTTCAAGGAGCAGCTCTACGCTCCCCCGCCGCTGCTCGCTCGCATGTGCGAAGCCGGCCTCCTCGGCCGCAAGTCAGGCCGCGGCTTCTACGACTACAGCCGCTGAAAACCCGTTCTGGAGGCCGTAGAGCACCTTTTCGTGCCCTACGGCCTCCCGTTGCGGAAGTGCTTTTCGTTTTGGAGGCTGGAGAGCACGTTTTGGTGCTCTACGGCCTCCAGTATGGGAATGGGTTTAGCGGCGGGTGAGCTGCATGAGCAGCCGCAGCACGTACCAGAACATGGTCATCAGTGAGCTGAAGAGCGCAACAGCAGCGCCGACGTAGGCCCACTCGGGATACGAGCGGATGATCTCTTGGGTCTTGTAGAG
>CALLGK010000158.1 GCA_938009905.1 uncultured Acidimicrobiales bacterium
ATGCCGACGCCTACATCGTGCGCCCCGGCCCCCGCCTCATCGACGGCGTCGACGCTCTCCGCACCCTCATCTTCTCCTAGGGGTCAGGTACAAAACGTCACGCCAAGCGAGTGGCGTTTTGGCGACACGGCGCCAAAGGAATCAAGATGCGGCATGACCGCTGCGAACCAGCCGCCACCGCTGCAGGACTACAACCTCTTCACGTCTGATCCCGTGCTCGCCCAAGCCGTCGAGCGCGAGGGCGGGGCTGGCGAGCTCGAAGAGCTGGCGGACCTTGGCGACCGTGCTGGCTCGGCCGAGGTCATTGAGTGGGGCAACATAGCGAACCGACACGAGCCAGAACTCCGGACCCATGATCGATTCGGCGACCGCCTTGATGAGGTGGAGTACCACCCGAGTTATCACTCGTTGCTCGATCTGTCGGTGAGTGCTGGGCTGCACAGCCGCCACTACGACGCTGGCAGCGACGGCAGCCGGTCGGTCGCTGGCGACGGCCGTTACGTGGCCCGCAACGCCGGCATGTTCGTGATGGCTCAAGTCGACGTTGGGCATGGCTGTCCTGTCTCGATGACCGGCGCTGCCCTCTACGCACTTGATCATCAGCCCGATCTCGCTGCGACGTGGGGGCCAGCGATCCGTACCTCTCGCTATGACCCCCGGCTTGTTCCGGTGTCAGAGAAGTCTGGTGCCCTGGTCGGTATGTCGATGACGGAGCGCCAGGGCGGCTCGGACGTTCGAGCCAACACAACTGCCGCCGTTGCCGTGAACGGAGGCGGACCTGGCGGTGAGTATCGATTGACCGGCTCCAAGTGGTTCGTGTCAGCCCCGATGTGCGACGCCTTTCTTGTGCTCGCCTACGCCGAACGTGGGCTCTCGTGCTTTCTCGTTCCCCGTGTCTTGCCCGACGGTTCTCGCAACCCTCTCCACCTCATGCGTCTCAAGGACAAACTCGGCAATCGATCGAACGCATCGAGTGAGATGGAGCTCGTCGACGCTGCCGGGTGGCTCGTTGGTGAGGAGGGCCGCGGCATCGCCACGATCATCGACATGGTGTCTGGCACCCGCCTCGATTGCACAACCTGGGCCGCAGCCATGATGCGTCAGGCAGTCGCACAAGCCGGTTGGCATGTCACCCACCGATCGGCGTTCGGTTCGCCCCTGATCAACAAGCCCCTGATGCAGAACGTGATGGCCGATCTCGAGATTGAGACCGAAGCAGCCACCACGCTGCTTATGCGACTGTCTGGAGCCTTCGAGCGGGCCGGAGCTGATCCGCAAGAAGCAGCGCTCGCTCGCATTGGCGCTGCCGTTGCCAAATACTGGATTACCAAGCGCTCGTCACCGGTCATCCGCGAGGCATTGGAGTGCGTCGGGGGTAACGGCTACGTCGAAGAGTCGGTGATGCCTCGGCTGTATCGCGAGGCGCCACTCAACTCGATCTGGGAAGGTTCGGGCAATGTGATCGCTCTTGATGTGCTTCGAGCCATCCGGCGATCACCTGAGGTTGTCGATGCCTTCACGGCCGAGCTCGACCGAGGGCGGGGGAGTGACACAGACGTTGATCTGGCGATCGACTGGGTGAAGGGCCTGTTGAGCGCCGACGACATGAACGACGAAGCCGGAGCCCGTCGCCTCGTTGAGTCGATGGCCATGGCGTGGACCGGCTCACTGCTCGTGCAGGTTGGCGATCCGGCAGTTGCCGAGACCTACGCCCGCTCACGCCTCGGCGGCGATTGGGGAATCGAGTTCGGCACCTTGGCGCCAGACAACGACCTGGAATTGATTGCGAAGCGTGCCGTTCCGGCTCTCGTCTAGCCAACTGCCGCCCGGTGCGATGGCGCCCTAGGCTGGAGAGATGAAAGAGATTCTCTCTGACCTCGAGCGCTGGCAGCGACAAGGCAAACGCATCGCGTTGGCCCGAGTTGTTGACGTGGAAGGCTCGGGTCCTCGTCTGCCCGGTGCGGCCATGGCTGTCAATGAGGACGGCGACGTTGCTGGCTCGGTGAGCGGTGGTTGCGTCGAGGGCGCGGTGGTTGTTGAGGCGCTTGAGTGCCTCGAAAACGACACCCGGAAGATGGTGACCTTCGGCTACAGCGACGACGAAGCGTTCGCTGTCGGCCTCACCTGCGGCGGCACCATCCATCTCTTTCTCGAACCGCTCGACTGGTAGGTCATGGCTGACGAAACTCCCATCTTCGCCACCGTCCAACAGCTGATCGCCAGTGAGGCGCCTGGCGCCCTCGCCACGATCATCGACGGCGGCAACGAGGCAAGCCCCAACGGGGCGAAGCTGCTCGTGCGGCCCGACACCGAGCCCATGGGTTCGCTCGGCCACCCCGATCTCGATCGTGTCGTCATCCGAGACGCGCTTGGCGAACTGGCCTCCGGCACCTCTGGCGTACGCCACTACGGCGCCACTGGCGAGGCCCGCCAAGACGACCTGTCGATCTTCATCGAATCGTTTGCCCCACCGCCGCAGATGCTGATCTTCGGAGCGGTCGACTTCACCGCCGCGCTGTCTCGCGTGGCCAAAGTGCTGGGCTACCGGGTCACGGTGTGTGATGCTCGACCGGTCTTCGCGACACCGGTTCGGTTCCCCCGAGCCGACGAAGTTGTCGTCGACTGGCCTCATCGCTTGCTCGAAAAAGTTGGTGACGACCTTGGTCCGCGAGACGTCATTTGTGTGCTCACACACGATCCAAAGTTTGACGTTCCGGCCGTGATTTCGGCCCTCAAAACCGACGCTGGGTACATCGGAGCGATGGGTTCGCGGCGCACCACGGAAGACCGCAATCGCCGTCTCATCGAAGAAGGCGTCAACCCAGACGATCTCACGCGAATCATGGCTCCAATTGGGCTCGATCTGGGCGGTCGGACGCCTGAAGAGACCGCCATCTCGATCTGTGCCGAAATCATCGCAATGCGCGCTGGCCGCCTCGCTCCGTCGCTGCGCGACTCAGAGGGTGACATTCACCGCTAGTCGCCGCTGAACAAGCGGGATTCTTCTACTCGCGTGTTGCTGCAGCCGGCCACGCATCTTTAGTGGTAAAACTCCACCGTTGGGGACGTCGATCCGACCCTCTGAACCTTCAATTTTGCACTCGTGGGGCCGATAGCTCGGTGTATGTCGAATCGCCGCCGCCCCGGGCTTATGCAGGTGTGGCGACGCCTACGGTTGTCTCAGAAGGTCGGACTTGCCGTTTTGGCGTCGTGCATCCCACTTGTGGTGCTTGGCGTGCAGGTAGCGAACATTGCGTCTGGGTTGCTCCAAGACCAGGTGCTCAACAACGTTGGGCTGGCCGGACAGGTCGAAGCTGAACGGGTGAGCGCCGCCGTTGATCGGGCATCCGATGGCATGCAGTCGCTCAGTCGCGACACCCGTTTTCAAGACCTCGTCGCCCAACAGTCCGAGCTTGGCGCCGAAGTGGCGGTCAACGCTGGCTTCCAGGAATATCTCGACATCGTCGTTGGTCGTTTCGAAGCCGACGGCCTGATCGGACTTGAAATCCGAACAAACGCTGGCACAGACATCCGGGCCGTGAACACCGGCACGATCAGCGCCGAGACCTCCGGCCAGCTCTTGCAGATGGGCGACATCAACTCGATGGTCGGCACCGTCTTCATCGACGCAAATGGCCAAGCGCGCCTGCCGATCTTCGAACGGTTCCGCCCAGGTGGCGGAGGCGTCGGCGTCACGATCGTGAGCGAGTGGGACGTGCAGACGCTGCTGCGGGGTGGCCTCGAGCTCGACTCGCTCGGTGAGTCGGCGAAGTCGATGGTGCTGCAACCCAATCCGGACGGGACCAACGACGTGATCTCGCGCACTGACAGCAATCTCGTTGGTCAGTTGCTCACGATCGAGACGAACCCGGTGCTCGACCAGCCGTCGCCGGTCATCGAGACCGAAGACCAGTTCGGCACCGACGTTGTGCAGGCCACGTCAAGAACCGACGTTGAACCGGCCTGGATCACCGTTGTCGAGGTCGACCAAGCGGACGTCTACAAGGACCTTGGCCGCGTGCGGATGGCCGTGATCACCGTGTTTGTGGCCGCCGGCCTCGTGATCCTTACCGTGATCGCCGTTGCCTTCCGCGGCTTTGCCAAGCGACTTGGCCGCATGACGAACCTTGCAGAGGCCGTAGCCAACGGTGACCTCACCGTTCGAACCGGTGATGACCGTCTCGACGAGCTCGGGCGCCTGTCGATGGCCTTCGACGACATGACCCAAGCGTTGGCGGAAGACATCGCGAGACGAGAACGAGTCGAAGCACAACTGGCCTACCAAGCCACCCACGACAGCCTCACGGGTCTGCCGAACCGCCATCAGCTCATCGTCGAGCTCGATCAGGTGCTGATGGAATCCAACGAGCAGCTCTCGGTGCTGTTCGTCGACCTCGACGGCTTCAAAGAAGTGAACGACCGGCACGGTCACGGCGCTGGCGACGAGTTGCTGGTGCGAGTGGCTGAGCGACTTCGAGATGTGTTGCGCCCCACCGACTTCCTCGCCCGCCTCGGCGGCGACGAGTTCGTGATTGTGTTGCGAGGCCTCGGTCTCATGGAGGCAGAACGGCTTGCGGGTCGCGTCGTGGCCGCCCTCGAACTGCCGTTCATCGTGACCGGCGTCGAAGTGGGTATCAGCGCCTCGATTGGTGTGTCGTCTGCGTCTGAAGAACGTTCGTCGGAACGGCTCATCAAAGAAGCCGACATCGCCATGTACCGAGCGAAGGCCATGGGCAAGGGCCGAGCCGTGCGTGTCACAGAAGAATCGCTCGAAGCGGTCGAACAACGCGTGTCGATCCTCACCGAACTGCGGGAGGCCGTGAACAACGGCGACCTACAGCTGATGATGTGGCCAGTTGGCGACCTCAAGAGCGGTCGTCTCACCGGCATGGAAGCCACCGTGCGTTGGCATCACCCCGATCGCGGCATCATCCCGCCCGCAGAGTTCCTCCCGATGGCGGTCAACTCCGGCTTCGCCAGCCAGATCGACGAGTGGGTGATCTCTCGCTCGGTTCAGCTTGTTGCTGACTGGCGTGACGACGGCATGCCAATGGACGACCTCGAAATGGCGATCAACCTCACCACCGAGATGTTCCTCGATCAGCGGTCGCGTCAGATCCTCACCGAAGAGATCAGCCGCCACAGCCTCCGTTCGTCGAACTTCCGCGTTGAGGTGCCCGAGACCGTGCTCCGAAGCGACGGCGCCCTCCTGAAGGACGTCTTCAACACCTACCGAGCCATCGGCATGCCGGTGACCCTCGACCGGTTCGGATCCGACTACTCGAGCCTCGACCGATTGCCTCGCTTCGCTATCGATGCGGTCAAGATCGACCTCGCGCTCATCGCCGACCTCGGCAACCGGCTCTCGAGCCGTGCACTTGTTGGGTCGCTCATCACGCTCGCTCAGACGGCGGGTCTCCGAGTTGCGGCCGCTGGTGTCGACGACGACATGCTGCGTCAGGAACTCATCGAGCTTGGTTGTCACAGCGGCCAGGGCCTGTGGATCTCACAACTGGTGGACCAGCATGCGATGGCGGATCTGCTGACCGCCCGCCGCATGATCGACGCCAGCTAGATCCCCGCTCTGCTGGCCGTTTGGCACGGAGCTGTCTTGTCGCTCTGCTGGCCGTTTGGCACGGAGCTGGGCTGATTAGCCTGACCAAGTGACTGTTGCTGGGATCGTTCTCGCCGGCGGGGCCGGATCTCGTTTCGAGGGGCCTTCGCACAAGCTGCTTGCGCCCTTCCGCGGTCAACCAGTCGTGAGCCACGCCATTGCCGCTGCCCACGACGCCGGATTCAACCAGCTCTATGTCGTGCAGGGCGCCATTGATCTCACCGACATCGTGCCGTCCAGCGTCACGTTGGTAACAGCGGATGACTGGGCCGATGGACAGGCCCACACCCTGCAACGAGGAGTCCAAGCGGCCGAGGCCGATGGGCATACCGCGGTGGTGGTCGGGCTCGGCGACCAGCCGATGGTGCCGAGTGGGGCGTGGAGAGCCGTTGGTGCTTCTCGAGGGCCGATCGTGGTGGCCTCATTCGATGGCGAACGGCGACCACCCGTCAAGCTGGATGCCTCAGTTTGGCCCCTCCTGCCCACCAGCGGAGATCAAGGCGCCCGTGGTCTCTTGCGGTTGCGGCCCGATCTTGTTTCGGCGGTAGCGTGCTCAGGGAATCCCGCTGACATCGACACTTTGAAGGATCTTGAGCAATGGAACTGAGCAACGAGTTCGTCATCGACCGCCCTGTCGAAGAAACGTGGAAGATCCTGAACGATCTTGAGTTCATCGCCCCCTGCATGCCGGGCGCCCAACTGCAAGAGATCGAGGGTGACGAATACCGCGGCATCGTCAAGATCAAGGTGGGCCCTATTACCGCCCAATACAAGGGCAAGGCCTCGTTCGTTGAGCAAGACGCCGTCAACAAGGTCGCCCGCCTGAAGGCCGAGGGTCGCGATCCTCGTCAGGGCAACGCCAACGCCATGGTCACCGCCAAGATGGAGGCTGCATCCGACACCTCCACCACGGTCAACATCCACACCGATCTGGGCCTCAGCGGCAAGATCGCAAGCTTTGGCCGAGGCGCCATCGAGGATGTCTCGAAGAAGATCCTCGGTCAGTTCACCGACAACCTGCGCGACAAGCTCGCCGAGGGCGCGACCGCAACTGCCGACGCTGCCGGTGATGCTGCCGACACGGCCACCGCTGGCGATACGGCCACTGCCGCAGCTGGCGCCGCAACTGCAGCCGCTGGGGCTGCAACCGCCACGGCAAGCAACGGAGCTGCTGATGCCGCAGCTGCCGCCGACGACAAGCCAAAGGTCCGCAAGATCGACTCTGCCGAGCCAGAGCCCGTTGATCTTCTGTCGGTCACCACTGGCGACTCAACCATCAAGAAGGCTGCCCCGCTCGTTGTCGGTGGCGCCCTCCTGTTGCTCGTTCTCCGCTGGGTGCTTGGCGGAGGGTCCGACGAGTGAGTCGATCGCCGAGGTCGAACCTTGGCACGATCGCCCGATGAACGCTGAAGACGATGAGGTGATGGTGGCCGCCCTGCTGGGCCGCCGCCCGATGGGTGCGTTCACCGTTGCTGTGCGTCGCAACGACGGCAGCCCCGTCGTGCTTTGCAACGATCCGCTCCTCGACGACGGTCGCCCGATGCCCACCCGGTACTGGTTGGCCGACCGAGCCCTCAACAAAGTCATTGGCCGCTTGGAATCATCGGGCGCCATCGACCGAATCGAAGCCGAGCTTGGGGTCGACGCCATCGCCGCGGTGCACGAGCGATACCAAGACGAACGCGACGCTGCCCTGCCGGATGAGCACGAGGGCCCAACCCCGAGCGGCGGCGTGGGCGGCACTCGAATCGGTGTGAAGTGTCTGCACGCTCACTACGCGAACTTTCTCGTGACCGACGACGACATCGTCGGTGCGTGGGTCGACGAACAGCTTGCGACAACCGGGGACGCGTTTGATCCTGCGCAGCCCGGCATTGCATCAGAGACCGATGCATCACAGACCGATACTGATACGTCTGGTGATGCACCATGACCGTTGGTGCCGTCATCGATCTCGGATCAACCTCGTCGCGTCTTGCGATCGGGTCGGCTGCTGGCATTTCGTTGCGGCAACAGGTCATCACCAAGATGGGATCCGGGCTCGATCCGGTTCGTGGCCTCAACGAGGCAACGGTCGACCGGCTACGCCAAGCCCTCGCCGGGTTCCAAGCCGAGATCGAGTCCCACAGCGTTGAGAAGGTGCGCGTGCTCGCGACAGCGGCGGCTCGTGAGCTGAAGAATGCTGGTCCGCTCACCGCACTGGTCCACGAGGTGTGTGGCGTCGACCTCGAGATCATCTCTGGCGAAGAAGAAGGGCGCCTCGGATTTGCTGGAGCGTCCTCAGCGGCCAACTCCGACGGTCCGATCGCCGTTGTCGACATTGGCGGTCGCTCAACCGAGGTCATTGTTGGTTCGGAGGGCGACGGGGTGCTCGGCACGCTGTCGATGCCAACCGGTGCGGCTCGTCTGTCCGATGAGTTCTTCGAGCTCGATCCTCCCGGTCCATCGGCGTTGTCTGCAGCGTTGTCTGTCGTGGCCCTTCACTTCGATGACCTCTCACGAGAGGTTCCGCTGGCCGCCACGGTGCTGGAGTCCGGCACCGTCATTGGCGTTGGCGGAACAATCACCACTGCGGCTGCGGTTGAGATCGGCATGATCGACTACGACCCAGACGTGATCAACGGTTTTGAGCTGTCAAAGGTTTCTGCCGAAGACGTCTTCCGCACCCTCGCAACCGAGGCGGCGGCCGATCGGGCGTTCAACCCCGGCCTGCAAGCCGATCGAGTTGACATCATCGTTGGCGGTATGTGCATGCTCGTCGGTCTGATGCGGCAGTTCGACGTCGAAACGATGATCGTGTCGGAGCACGACCTGCTCGACGGCGCTCTGGCTGAGCTGGTGAGCGCATGACAACGACCCTCATCGGCAAGCGGATCGTGTTGCGTCCACTGCGGCCAGACGACTTCGATCAGTGGCGCGACGTTCGCACGGCCAACGCCGACTGGCTCACCAAGTGGGAGCCGCGACGTCCATCGGGCGGTCCCGATGTGGTGCGCGACCCTCAAGCGTTCAAAATGCGCTGCCATTCGCGAGACCGTGAATGGCAGGTTGGCCTTGGCTACGGCTTTGGCGTGTTTGTCGGCGGCCAGTTCGCTGGTGAGGTCAACCTCAACAACGTGCAGCGGGGCCCCTTCCAAAACGCCTACCTGGGTTATTGGGTCGACGAGCGTCAAGCCGGCAACGGCTACACCCCAGAAGGGGTCGTGCTGGTGCTGCGCTACGCATTCGAGCAACTCGGTCTGCACCGGGTGCAGATCTCGATCTTGCCTCGCAACGCGGCATCCCGGCGGGTTGTCGAGAAGCTCAACATTCGCGATGAGGGCACGGCCGAGCGCTACCTCGAGATCAACGGCGTGTGGGAAGACCACATTCGGTATGCGATGACAGCCGAAGACTGGACGGCCCGCCGTGACGATCTGATCAGGGTGTGGCTCTAAACCAACCGCCCGGACCGCTAGCTGCTCGAGATCTTTGACTTCAACGCGGCGAGAAGCTCCTGGAAGGCAGGCTGCCGGGCTGACTGGGCCTGGGGGCCAAGTTCCATGTTGACGGCTGCCTGTTGACTGGTGACGTCGCGGATCTCGTTCATTGTCTGCTTGGTCCGCAACACGAGCTCTTTCGGAGCCTTGGCCGTGCGGGCCGCCATTTCTTGGCTCGCGGCGAGCAGTTGATCGTCTGGGACACATCGGTAGGCCAGTCCGACACGCTCGGCCTCTTTGCCGTCCATTACCTCAGAGAACAAGATCGCGGCCGCTGCAGCCTGGGGCCCGGTGATGTTCTGGAACATCCACGTGTGGCCGCCACCGGGGTGAATGCCGATCTGCAGGAAGCGATCATCGAACCGAGCTGATTCGCCGGCCATGCGAACGTCGCAGATCAGTGCCAGGTTCATGCCAGCACCAACCGCCGCGCCGTTGACGGCGGCGATGGTCGGAAGTGGGCTCCGGCCGACACGCAGAAACCCTTCGTAAATGGCGAGCAGGCCATCTTCTTCCGAATCACCCAAGTGGGTGAGGTCTGCCCCCGCACAGAAAGCAGGTGCGGCCCCTGTCACGACGAGCGCCTTTACGTTGGGATCGGCCTCGACCTGATCGAGGGCTTCGCTGACCTCGTCACACATATCGAGCGTGACGGCATTGCGGCGATCAGGATCGTTGAGTGTGAGGGTGGCAACCGATTCGGTGACATCGAGCAAGACAAGACTCATGCCGTCAGTGTTGCAGGCCATCGAGCTGGCAATGAAGCCGACGCAGGCCGTTGGGGCTCAGGCCGTCGCAACCGGTGTCGAAGGCGGTCCAACGGGCCGGACGCCGCGGATCAGCAGGAAGCCAATGAGGCTTACCTCTGCGATGACGGCAGGAGCGAGGATCAACTCTGATGCTCGCTCTGCAAGCGACGGGTTGAGAATCTGCACGATCAGGTCGGAGACATAGGAGAGACCTCCGACCATCAGTAACCCTCCAAGCACTCGAGGGAACATGCCTGAGCGGGCCGCAAGCCAGCCCAAGGGGATGAGCCAAGGTCCGGTGAAGGCTTGCACGAGGACGTAGCCGTAGAACTGGAGGTCGAGCATGAACAAGATTGATGTGCTCAGTTCGTCAGCGCTGCCGCTCGCGTAGGCGTCTTTGGTCGCCAACAGGACACCTCCGTATTGGAAGACGAGATTGAGGGACGTCATTGCAACGGCGATAGCGACGAGCGTGACCATGAGGCGTGCGACGAACCGGTTGACGTGCTGGAGGAGCTGAAAGAGCGTCAACCCAACCATCAGAAACGCCAGGGCACCAATGAGATCGATCAAGACCCCAGCCCGCACAAGGTTGGCGTGTTGCGTAACCAGCCGGGCCGTTTCTGCCGGGTCGTCCGGGACGTAGACCTTGCCGCGGACGAACACGTGAGCGAAGCCGCCGGCGATGACGAGGAGCACGTAGAACAGACCTGCCATTCGTGCCAGTGCCTTCGGTTCCATGCGAAGCCCGCCGGAGTCTGGGCTGGTCAACATTGTCGGTCTCCTGTTGGATCTCGTGCTGCGATGACCGAGCGGCCATGCGGTTCGAGTTCATTTCAACAGGGGGCGCGCGAAGAGGGACCGGCCATGCGGTCAGTTCTTCCTGTCCGATCGGCTAAAGATGCACGCGTCCGCCGACGCCGCGAGTCTTAGTCGAGCGTGATGCCCTCAGCAGCAGCTGCTGAGGACTGGAGCGCCCGGGGGAGGGCGGATGACATCGAGCCGTGGATGGCGCCAAGAACGGCGTGGCCGATGTCGCGAAGGGTGCCGGCCAGCGAATCAAGCTGACGGTCGTCTTCTGGAAGATCGTGGGTAAACGCCCACGCTTCGACGGCCTGTTCGAGTTGCTCGGCGTACTCGGAGCGAACCGACATGAACCGACGTGACGATTCGAACGGAATCTCGCGCTCGTTGAGGAAGTGCGTGAGGAGCGCAACCTTGACTGGCTCGTCACTCGACACCGGAATGTCGAGCCACGACGCGGGTGACGCAACGACGGGCGCGACCTCTTCGGCGAGGGTGCGCTGTTCCATTTCGTTTGCGAGCGGTACATCGCACTGTGGGCACGTTGTGATCCACGGCATGAACAAGCCGCTGCATTCGGGACACATTGGGCCCGTTGATTCGTCGTCCTGGTTGCTCATGCATCAATAATCGGCCGCCTGCCAGGACATCTGAAGTAGTCCGAATAATCCAAATAGGCTGGTCGTATGTGGGCCGATCGGAATACGTCGGGCGAGGCCGTTGATCGCCTTGTTCTGGCCTCGGCATCGCCACGACGGTCTGAATTGCTGGGATCCGTGGGGATTTCGCCGCTGATCGTGCCCGCCGACGTCGACGAGTCGTCTGGCCTAGGTGAAACGGCAATATCGCTCGTTGAACGACTGGCCAGAGACAAGGCGGAAGCCGTTTCCCCCCAACATGGGGGGTGTTATGTCCTCGGGGCTGACACGATTGTGACAATCGATGGCCACATTTTGGGGAAGCCGGCCGACGATGACGATGCTCGACGAATGCTTCGCATGCTGTCTGGGCGCCACCATCAGGTGTTCACGGGTGTTGCGGTGGCGTTTGGCGACATCACGCACTCAGCGCTGGCAGAAACCGCAGTGGAATTCCACGAACTCAATGAAGAAGACATCGAGAACTACCTCGAATCGGGCGAGCACCGCGGCAAGGCCGGGGCGTATGCGATCCAAGGCAGGGGCGGGCTGTTTGTTCGCCACATCGCCGGAACGTACGACAACGTGGTCGGCCTGCCGCTTGGGGTGGTTGACGAAGTGTTGGCATTGCATGGCCAACGGCTGCGAGACTTCTGGCAGTGAAACTTTCGCGTCGCCCCGAGGGAGAATCGTTTGATCGATTCGTCGACGCTGAAACTCCCGACGTCGGCAACGCCCAGATCGGTGTCTGGGTTAAGCAGGGCATCTTCTTGGCCCTCGGTGTGATTGCGATCTATCTCTTCTCACCGCAGCTGCTCGACGTGTTGTCGACTGCCCCTCGACTGCGCACCATCCGACCCTGGTGGTTTCTCGTGATGGCGGGCGCCCAGGTCGCCAGCTTTGTGTGCATCTGGTGGTTGACCCGGCTTGTCCTGCCATCTGTGTCGTGGTTCGTGGCCAGCACGAGCCAGCTGGTGGCGAATGCAGTGAGCCGCATTGTTCCCGGCGGCGCGGCCGCGGGAGGAGCAACGCTGTATCGGATGCTGTCAGTGTCTGGCGTCGACCAGCGTGAAGCTGGAGGAGCACTGGCTGCCACGTCGATCTTGTCGACCGGTGCGCTCTTTGCCATCCCGGCGACCGCGGTGGCCTTGGCGCTGCTCGGGGCCCCAATTCCTGAAGACCTCTGGCCGGCAGCAGTTGCCGGTGGCGTCATGTTCATCACTCTCGTTGGCGTCGGCGCGGTGGCCGTCATGTTCGACCGGCCACTCTTCACCGCGGGCCGAGCGGTCGGCTGGGTAGTCGGTGTGCTGGCAAGCCGCTTCGGACGAGAGTCGGAGTTTGAGGCCAACGAAGTACTCGAGCAGCGAGACCGACTGGTTGAAGTGGTTGGAAGCCGCTGGCCCAGCACGATGACCGCAGCCGCTGGTAACTGGGCTTTTGACTACCTCACCCTTGTCGCCGCCCTCTATGCGGTTGGTGCTGACCCGCGCTTGAGCATCGTGTTGCTGGCGTATGCCGGTGCCGCTGTGTTGGCCATGATTCCGATCACTCCGGGCGGTCTCGGGTTTGTCGAGGCCGGCCTTATTCCTCTGTTGGTGCTGAGCGGTATCAGCGCCCAGAACGCCCTGGCCGCAGCGCTTGCGTATCGCTTCTTCTCGTTGATCCTGCCGATTCTTGCTGGCGTGCCAGCCTGGCTCGCCTACCGAGCTCGCTACCGCGACAACCGGCGACCGACAGACGACGTGAGCCAACCCGTCTGACCGAGACCTTGCTCGTTTGGAGGTCTGGCGCAGTCAGTCGACAGGAAGATGCTCGTTGCGATCAGGATCGAGCTGAGCCTGGCCTTCGGCGCACTCGTTGAGGAGCGGGCAGAAGCGACAGCCGCCGCTGGCCCGCTTCGTTGGCTCACGGTTTTGCACCGTGAGCTCGACGAGCTTGGCCACGCCATCAACGACTCGCTTGGCTGTTGACCACAGCAAGTCTTCAGTGACGGCCTCGGATCGAGGCTCACCAGCATCGAGGTAGTAGTTGACGAGGAGACGAGGCGGAACCCCGAGCTTCAGCGTTTCGAGCAGGGCGTAAAACCGCAGATCGTGCGGGTGGTCGCGTTGCGGGCGACCGGTCTTCAGGTCGATCAAGACCCGGCCAGCTTCGTTGCCGCGCGGCCGACCGAGCGTGAGGTCGACGACACCGCGCATCGACAGTTGGTCGTCGCAGAACTCGGCTCGAGATCGAGACTCCGCGACGGGCACCCACGTTCGCTGCAACGGCGGGAACGACTCAACAAAGTTGGCAACCAGGTCATTGACCTGACCGACAAGGTCGGCTCGTTCTGCTTCGGTGAGTGATTGCAGAAACGGGCTGATGCTTCGTTCGTCGAACTCGAGGCGCGACATAGCGTCGTCGACAAGGTCGAGCGGTGTTGGGTTTCCCCTCCGAGCAACAAGGATCTCGATGGCCTTGTGAGCGACCGTGCCCCGGGCAATCGGAATGCTCCACTCAAACTCGCTCTTCTCGTCTGCGAGAAAGCGGGCCTCGCAGCCGTGCACCATCGAGAGCTTGCGCTTCGACACAAACAGCGGGGGATCGGGAACCTCGGCCACGATGGGTACGAGCGACTCTTCGAGCTCGTGACGGAGGTGGTCACGCAGATCGTCGCGAAAGCTCGGCCGGTCTGTTGTGCCGAGTTCGTCAAGAACTTGTTGCTGTGCCGGGTTCAGCCTGGCCTTTTGGGGCACGGCCGGGGCCCGTTGGCTCTGCTGGTTCTGAGCAGTCTGCTCGTTCTGGCCAGCTTGCTCGTTCTGGCCACTCCGCTCGTTCTGGGCAGTCTGGCGAGGAGCGTCGTCTTGCACGATCGTGATGTCGTCGCCGCTTTCCAGTTGCAGGTCGCCAGTCTTCGTTGATTCAGCACTGCTCGACTCTGAAGCTGTCGGCCCAGCAACCTCGGTGTCTTCGTTCACTGACCGGAGGCCTCTCGCACGAGCCACTCAAACACCACATCGTGCGTGGCGTTTGCCAATCGTTCTGGATGCCATTGCACCCCAAGAAGGCGTTCGCTTTTGTGTTCGACAACTTCCACGATTCCGTCGGGGGCCCGCCCGGTGACAACGAGATCGTCTGCGACCGTGTCGACAGACTGGTGGTGTAACGAGTTGACCGAGATGACGTCGGCTTGGAAGAGCTTGGCGACAAGTGAGCCCGGTTCGAGTTCGACGGGATGACGTCGAGCCAGCAGATCGTCTGCATTGGCGACCTCGTCTGGGCTTGCGAGGCGATCGGGGTGATGATCGCTCGAACCCCAGATGTGCTGAAGCAGCGTGCCGCCAAGCGCCACGTTGATTGACTGCACCCCGCGACAGATGCCGAGCACGGGCAAGCCGAGTTGAAACGCGGCGGCGACGTACGCGGCATCGCTGCGGTCACTGTCGGGACTCATGCCAACGGCGCCGTCGACCGGTGCGCCGTAGCCGGCCGGATCGATGTCGTCGCCGCCGCTTAGCAGCAGGCCGTCAAACCGGCTGAGCTGAGCCACGGCACCATCGACATCGCGGGCGAACCCGACAAGCGCCGCCAGACCGCCAGCCCGTTCGATGCCGTCGATGTACTCCGGGTCGATCGTGTAGAGGTCGTTGTGCGGATGCACAAAGGTGGGCAGCGAACGACGCCACGGACTGATTGCTATCAGGGGCTGCCGCTGTCCGCTCACACGGTGAGGCTAGCCCTCGCAGGGATCGAATCGCCGCTCATTCAGCGGTTCTCGGTTCACTGTCACAGGCCATCTCTATGGTTGTTGTCGTGGAGATCAGGGCATGAGTTCAGTTGCATTTGCGGAGGCGGCCCGGTGCCTTGGCGCCACCGCTCGGCGTGCTGGCTTTGATGCCCCCACGTTCCGCAGCCCTCCTCGTCGGCCGGGTGTGCAGCGCTCTATCCGGCGACGGGCCGATGGTTCGTGCATCGTGTCTGTGCAGATTGCCGATCGTCCGCTGGCCGCAACGATCGCCGACATGATCGACGGCATCATCGCCGCCAACACCGGCCCAACACGGTCCGGGTCGGGGTCGGCCAAAGGGACAGCGCACGTCCGGTTGGCCGAGCTTCGCGATGAGCTTTGGGCTGGGGCGTCGCACCTGCTCGCCGCAGATGTTGCAGAGTCGGCAACGCCACGAACGTCTGATCTCAGTATCCCTCAGCGGCTCGCGGCGTAGCTCAAGCGGTCCATCAAAACCGACTAGTTGTCTCGCGATCACGATTGGGCCACAATCGGACCGTGGCGATCCTCGGTGTGTCTTCTCGACGTCTCGGACGTATCCGATCTGGGAGCGTGGCGTCACGGAGCGCGGGGAGCGTCGCCTGATGCCTCGTTTGGTGCATCCCGATCGCGACATCGTCATCGGCAAGCGTCGGTTCAGCGCCGGCTTCGCCATTCGCGTGCTGGTCTATCTGATCCTCGTGGCTGTCTTGGTGATTGTGATCATGCGGACCATCGAGAACAACGTCGCCTAGCCGACGTCGTCACGGCGTTGGCCACGACCGTTGTTGGATGGGCCTGCCGCTAGCGGACAACGATCACCGCGCGTTCCAGCGAGCGAGGGGCAAGTGAGGTGAGTGCGTCTGCCACCTCGTCGAATCGATCAGGGCCAAGACAGAGCATGCGTAGGGCGCCGTGGACGCGTGCCTCGAAGGGAGGCTCCTGCCGAGTAGCCACGGTGCTGCCAACCTCGAGTGCCGCCTCGCCAATGCCCGGATGTTCCGTGATGGCCGCTAGGGCATCGAGGGCTGACGGTCCGGTCGGTCGTGCGAGGCTCCAGAACTGTTCCCAGAGCGGGTTGTTCGATGTCTGCGGGTGCGTCATGGTGAGTTCCATAACAACGCCGTTGCGGGCCACCCGTCGGAGCTCGGCCACGAACGGCCCGAGCTGCGCGACGTTGTAGGCCACGTGATGGCACACCACGACATCAAACGAACCGTCGCTGAACGTTGATGCAACCTCAAGCCACGACCCGACGGTGGTGCCGTGCTCGATCGAACGCTCGGCGGCGACCGAAGCAAAGATCTCGAGCATGCCTTCGGACTGATCTACCCCATGAACCCGCGAGGGCGCTGGGTTGATCGCGAAGACAGCGGCGCCTCCACCACAGCCAACGTCGAGCACCGATCGCTCGTCTCCCAACAGGCCAATGGCTCGTTGGGTGGCCAGAGACATAGCTGTGTCTGGTGAGGGTTCGGCCGGCCGAAACAACGCTGGGTCGAGATGCCACGGATCGGCAGAAGCGTGCTGCTTGATGTGATCGGGAATGGCCCATGCGCCGAGTTCGGACTGCCAGCGCTGCTGGGCTGGCTGTTCGGCACCGTTCATCGGTCGAGCTTACGATGGCCGCGTGGCTGACGACATCACGTTCTATGACGACATCGAGGCATATTGCGGTCGGCTGAGTGTCGCCCAGGGGCAAGAGGTGTCCTTGCACGTCTCAACGAAGGCGGCGACCTATGACGTGACCATCGAACGCTGGGGTGCGACCCGAGAGCGAGTGTGGGACCAAGCTGGTCTTCCTGGCGCGTTTCACGAGCCTCCGGCCGATGCCGACGCACGGGGCTGCGGCTGGCCCAGCGCACTGACGATTGATGTTCCCGCCGAGTGGCGGTCCGGGTTCTACCTCGTCACGTTGACGGCCCACGGGGTGCCAGAGGGATTGGCAACGGCCCACGCCGGTTTCGTCGTGCGTCCGGCAACCCGACAAAGCAAGGCGCTGTTGGTGCTCGCCACCAACACCTGGAATGCCTACAACAGTTGGGGTGGGGCCAGCCTCTACACCGGCGGATCCGAAGTGTCGTTCCGGCGTCCGTTTGGCCGCGGTTTCCTCGCTCGCGACGAGGTTGCGCGCGACGACCGCAAGGCTCGTCCGTTCCGATGGGGCGAAGAGCCAGATCCCGACGGCGAGATCTATCAGAAGTACCGGTTTGAGCAGGGCTATGCGGGCTTCGTTGGCTCGTCAGGATGGTTCACGTTCGAACGACGCTTCGTCGAGTGGGCCGAAGCTCAGGGCTACGAGATCGACATGGCGATCTCGTCAGACCTCGACGAGGTCGAGAACCTCTGCGACGGCTACGACCTCGTGCTCGGCATCGGTCACGACGAATACTGGTCGGCCCCTGAACGGGAAGCGATCGAACGACACGTGGCCGCCGGGGGCAACTACGCCAGCTTCTCAGGCAACACGATGTTCTGGCAGGTCCGCCTCGAGGGCGACGATGCTGATCCTCACGGCACGATGGTCGGACACAAGTATTCGGCCCATCGCACCGATCCGATCATGCAGACCGATCCCACGTTGATGACCGGCATGTGGGCCGACCCGGTTGTTGGTCGACCAGAAGCCTCGTTGCTGGGCGGAGGCTCGGCTCACGGGCTCTATTACCGCTTTGGGCAGGCCCTGGCTCGGGGCTCTGGTGCCTTCACCGTGTATCGAGACGACCACTGGCTCTTCGAGGGGACGGGGTTGCGCTACGGCGACCTGTTGGGCGCAACCCACGGCGTCGTCGGCTACGAAACGCTCGGCTGTCGTATTCAGTTCGACGAGTACCAGCTTCCGGTCAGAGCTGGGGGCGACGAGACGCCAGAGGATCTTGAGATCGTTGCCTTCACGCCAGCCTCCAACCTCGGCGTTGGCGAGTACCCGAAGTCGATTTCGGCCCTCAGCGATCAGGGCGATCTTGAGTTCGTTGCTGAACGCCTCTATGGGGAGGTCAACGAGCACACCCTGCGGACTGTCCGCCACGGCAACGCAGTGATGGTGGTCGCTCGCCCCAACGGGGATGCAGGCGGTGAAGTGGTCACGGTTGGTACCACCGATTGGGTGTTTGGCTTGGCCGACGATCCGGCCGTTTCGCAGGTGACCGAGAACGTGATGAGGCGCTATCTCGGCTCAGACTGACGGTGCTTTGAGGCGTGGGTCGGCCCACCGGTACACCACATCGCTCAAGGCTCGAATCACCACAATGATCGCCGTGATGTAGGCGGTGGCGGCCGCCAATACATGCAAGTCTCGGCTCGTCGAAGCGTCGAGAATCACGCTGCCCATGCCGCCGATGCCAAACATGCGCTCAACGATGATCACGCCGCTCAGCAGCGAACCAAGCACCAGCCCCAGTTGTGTGAGCAGGGTCATTGAAGCCGGACGAAGGGCGTGTCGCATCAGAATCTGCCGTCGGGGGAGCCCCTTGGCTTGCGCAGCCACGATGTACTCCTCGCCCAACACCCGCTGGGTGCTCGTCTGCACGATGCGAGCGATGATGCCGGCCTCTGGCAGGGCAATGGCCAGCACGGGCATGATGAGTCGCTCGAGGTTGCCGGTGAGCGACACGCTCGGCCGTTCCCAGCCAGCTGCCGGTAACCACCCGAGCTTCACCGCAAACATCCACGTACCGAACGCGGCGAGAATGAACGCCGGCGTCGACTGCATGGCGCTCACGCCGGTGCCGTGCAGCACTCGGCTAGACGGTCGGCGAAGAATAGCTCCAAGGAAGCCGACGGCAACCCCGAGAGCGGTGGCCACCGCCAACCCGACGATGGCGATCTCGAATGAGATCGGCAGACGGGGCTGCAGCATCGGGGTGATCTCGGCGTTCCGCATCAACGATCGACTGAAGTCGCCTTGCACGGCTTTGGTGGCCCACTTGAAGTGTCGGATCGGGACGGGGTCTTTGAGGTTGTACGCCTCGACGTCTTCGGCAAATCGAGGATTGTCGAGGCTTTGGCCCGGACCGAGCACCACGCTGGCCATGCCGCCATCGATCGACATCTCGAGGGCCACAAACACCAGAAGTGTGGCGAGGTAGAGGGCAATGGCCATTCGGCCAGCCCACCGAACCAGCCCAAGAAGTCCCGCTACCACGGGGTCGAAGGTAGTTCGTTCCGGTCACTCGCTCGAAATTGTTTACTGACCGATCTCCTCGCTTTCGTCAGTGAGGAACTCACGGCGATCGGCCACGGCAAAGATGGCGTCGTCGATGTCGCCAACAATGTGGTCGGCGTCGTAGAGCGGCTTCGAGAAGCGCATTGCCAGCACCACATCGCGAGATGGGATGTAGACGAGGCGGGCGTCGCCGCCGTCGTGGAACGCATACAGGAACGGTTCGGGATCGTCCGCCGTCGGGGCGTCACAGGGGCAGTGGCGCCAGGCGCCAAGGCCAGCGTTTCCTTGGAAGGTCTGACCACCAAACAACATCTCGTG
>CALLGK010000159.1 GCA_938009905.1 uncultured Acidimicrobiales bacterium
CCTCGTCTACAACGACGAAAGACTGTTGGTCCGCGTCGAGATCATTGAGTAGCCGACTATGGCCACCTGGAGTCAGGTCTTCAAGCCGTCAACGTTCGAATCGCGAAGACAGCGGCTCGGCGAGGAAGCGTTCGGTATGCGACGCGCAAGTCTCGAGGTCGTCGATCCAGGGCGCGTGTTCGGCGCCGGGCACGATCACAAGCTCGGCGTTTGGCAACCGCGCCGAGAAGTCGCGCCCGATGGCGGCTCCGCCGTTCGGATCGTTCTCACCCCACAGAAACAGCACCGGCATTGTGAGCTTGGCGAGCAGCTCATCGCTCAACAACACGTCGTCGTTCTGACCCTTGATCGGCGTGAACAACTTGGGGGACGACCTGGTGTCGTTCGCCAAGGTGTCGGTGTGGCGCAGCAATGCGTGGGCCCAGTCGAGCATCTGCTCGTTGAACTTCCCCGAGTCAATGGCGCTGCCCAGACCAAACTGCTTGAGCGCACCCTTGACCATTCCGCGAGACATCGGCATGCGAACCATGAGCTCGCGCATGCCCGGCAGTCCGCTCATCCGAGCGGCCAGCGGAGCACCTTCAGGCGGGGCGCCAATGAGCCAGCTGTATTCGATCAGCTTGGTGACACGTTCCGGAATCTGCGCCGCACCTCGAAAGGCAAAGAACCCGCCATATGAGGTACCGGCCACCGTCGCTTCTTCGAGCTCGAGCGCATCGAGCAATTGCTCGAGCAGTCCGTCGGCGTAGGCCTCGAGCTCAGGTAGATCGTTGAGCGGTCCGCCGACGATCGGATCGGACAGGCCGCAGCCTGGCCGATCGATGAGAAAGCAGCGGATCCCCTCCAGCCGCTTCGCCAGCTGGCACCAGCTTGTTCCAGATATCGAACCGCCGTGGATGAAGACCAATGGCGGGCCCTCACCGAGCTCTTGCACCCGCACTTCTCCCCCGGTTGCGAGCGTGATCCGATATTCCTTGGGCTGCACCCCCAACGACTTCCAAAGCCGAGCCTCGGCGTCGAGATGTTGTTGATGCGGCGTTGCCATAGGCCGAACCTACGAGAACTGACCCCCCGCAGCAATCTCCGGTCAGAGCCGTGATGTCATTAGCGTCGACGTGTCCCAACGAACCTCGCCCTCGCTTCGACGTGCCATCGCGGCCACCGGCCCGACAACCATGACCGTCGGTGATGGAAACGGACAACCGCGGCGTTCGACCTCGTCGAGACACGTCACCTCGACCTCTTGCAGAGGCGAACCCGCACGATGAATGAACGCCACCGGCTCCGTTCCGGGTCGTCCGCCAGCCCGCAAGCGTCGCGCCACCCGATCAGCCGTGGTCGCCGCCATCAAGACAACCATGGTCTCGGAGGCGCCCGTCGTCCATGGATCACCACCGTCGTGATTCTGAGTCGCCCGATGTCCAGTGACCACGGTGAAAGAGGCAGCGTGGCGGCGATCGGTCACGGGAATGCCGGCCAAGAGCGGGGCGCTCAACGCAGAACTGATCCCCGGCACCACGTCGACCCCTACTCCGGCGGCAGCAAGAGCATCCGCTTCCTCTCCACCGCGACCGAACACAAACGGATCACCACCCTTGAGCCGTACGACATCGTCCCCCGCCAAGGCTCGCTCGATCAGCAACGAATTGATCTCGTCCTGGGTGTGTCCGAAACCTTTGCCCTTCCCGACGGGAATTCGTTCGGCGGCCGCGGGAGCCAACGCCAACGTCCTCTGGTCGACGAGACGGTCGTAGACCACTACCGCAGCACATGCGAGTGAGCGGGCCCCGCGGACGGTAATGAGATCAGGGTCGCCTGGACCAGCTCCAACAAGCGTCACTCTCCCGGGTCGGTGTTGAGCTGCGGAGTCAAACTCAGCCACGAATCGCCGCTTCACATCGTCGACCGCCTTGAGGTGACCAGAACGCACGGCATCCATTGCTGGCTTGAAGAATCCATCGCGCCATGCCGGGTAGTCGTATCGGTAGTGACCTGTCCGACGAAGCTCACCTCGCGCCTCAGCCGCTTGCCCGACAACCTCTGCTGTGAGCAACGGAATCGCGTGGTCGACTGCACCGGCAAGCTCCTCGCGAAGAAACCGCGATGCAGCGGGCGACGCTCCGTCGGTCGAAATCGCAATCGTTGCCGGTCCCCGATGCACCGCTGCAGGTACAGTGACGTCACAGTTCTGCTTGTCATCGACGGCATTCACCACTGCTCCAGCGACCTTCGCCCAACGGCGCAGGCGGCGGTTGACGGCGCTGTCGCCCGTTGCGGCGACGACGAGCGCAGCAGCAACCATGTCGGTCGGTCTGGCCCGCCGACGCCGCAGGAACAACATTCCCTCCCGGCTGAGTTCTTCAACCCGTCTAGATGGGGCTGGGTCGACGACTACGATTCGGGCACCGGTTCCAAGGAGCGTCTCGATCTTGCCGGTGCCGATCGACCCTCCACCGACAACGACGACCTTGCGGTCTTCGAGCCGCCACGAAAGGAGATACGGTCGGCCGCTCATGTCTCCCCCACCGGCTTGATGGTGACAACGGAGTATTTGAAGCCAGGAATCTTGGCGATGGGATCAACGTCTGAGCTCACGAGCCGGTTGCATTCGGGCCAGTGATACGGCAGGAACAGGGTGTCCTCGCGCAGGTGTCGATTCGACTCCCACCCGACCTCTACTTCGCCGTACTTGCTGGAGAGCCGCACGTTCTCATCCTCGATCAGACTGCAACGAACGGCGGTATCTGGATGCACCTCGACGACCGGGCCAGCGGGTCGGCCTTGGGTCGGCACCCTCGCCGTCTGGTTGCCCGACAGAAAATGCCCGAGACTCCGGCCCGTGGTGAGCACGTACCTTGGATGCGACACAGGCGCGGTTCCAGCGTGTTCGACCGATCGAAAACGAGCTCTGCCGTTCGTGTGGGCGAATCGATCGACGTAGAGCTGTGGTGTGCCGGGATGTTGTTCGTCTGGGACCGGCCAGAACAGTCCGCCTTCGGAGCGGAGCCGTTCGTAGGTAATGCCTGAGTAGTCGACATACCCGCCCTTCGAGACACGTCGCATCTCGTCGAATACATCGCGCGGGTCGTCCATCGAGAAGAACGATCCACCGCCAAGCCGCTCAGCCAGCCCGTTGATCGTGGCGATGTCGTCACGTCCTGCGATGGGATCGACGGCACGATCATTGAGTACGACACGTCCCTCAATCGTGGTGATCGTCCCCTCCTCCTCGCCAAACGACGTACCTGGCAGAACAACATCAGCGTGTTTCGCCGACTCAGAGAAGAACGGATCGACGACCACGCAGTGATCGAGTTGCGCCATCTGTGCCTCGACCGTGTTGAGGTCGGGCGCAGAAACGCTCATGTTCGTCCCGAACACCAACAACCCGCGCACATCGCCTCGCCCAGCGGCATCAAGAATCTCGGTGTAGGACTGACCAGACCGAGGGAGACGTTCCGGGTCGGTTCCCCACTGCTGCGCAACGACAGCACGATCATGGTCGTTTTCGATACTGCGGCCAGCAGGCAACTGATCGCACCGCTGGCCCCATTCACGCCCACCCTGGCCGTTGCGTTGTCCAGTGAGCATGTTGATGCCTCGACCCGGACCGCCGACATGGCCACACGCCAAACCGACGTTGATGATTGACGTCACCTGATCAACCCCTGCAAGTTGCTGCTCGGGCCCTCGACCATGCAGGTACATGCACCTTCGAGTTGATCCGACGAGCGAGGCAACCTCCTCGACAAGCTCCGGCTCAATATCGCAACGAGCAGCAACGACATCGGAGGTGAGGTTGGCCACCGATCGCTCGACATCAGCGAAGCCAGCGGTCCGGGTTGCAATGAACTCTCCGTCGATCAGCCCTCCGAAGATGACTTCTCTCAGCAAGCCGCCGAAGAACACACCGTCGGTTCCTGGGCGAAGAGCAACGTGAAGATCGGTCTGCTTGATGAACCGAGAGGATCGCGGATCGATCACGACGATTCGGCCGCCGCGCTTTCGTACGCCGTCGAGCAGTTTCGGCAGAACAACAGGAAACGCGGCCGAGATGTTTGCCCCCACGACAACCACAACCTCAGCGTTTTCCAGCTCGGCAAGGGGCGTCATCATTCGGTCAGCGCCGAAGGCCATCGTGTTTGCCGCGCCAGCTGCAGACATGCAGAATCGGCCGTTGTAGTCGACGTTTGGAGTTCGCAACGCAAGGCGTGCGAACTTGCCGATGAGGTACACCTTTTCATTGGTGAGCGATCCACCGGACAGCACCGCGTTGGCGGCAGGACCATGTTCCTTGCTGATGCGTGCGAAACCATCCGCGGCCCGATCGAGCGCTTCATCCCAATCAACCTCGGCAAAGTCGGTGCCCCGCCGAACAAGCGGTCTCCGAATCCGCTCGGGGTGGTGAATCTGCAGGTGCGCGTTGCGTCCCTTCACACACAGTGCCCCCGCCGTCAGCGGAGACCCCTTCCATCGAGACATGCCACTCACACGCCCGTTCTCGACTTCGAGACCCAGGCCACAATCCAGGGCGCAATACGGGCAATGAACAAGCGCCGTCGTTGATTCTGTCGATGTCAGCTGGTTCGTGGCCGGGTCGAAGGTTGTCACGACACAGCAACTTTTTCGTCGTGGTCGGCTTCGGCCAAAAAGCGCAAGACCGTCTCCCGGTACTCATAGAACCGTGGGTCGACGAGCAGACTCTTTCGATCACGCGGCCTGGCAAGGTCAATGTCGAGAATCTGACCGATCCGAGCATTCGGCCCATTCGTCATCATCACCACTCGGTCCGCCAACAAGATCGCTTCGTCGACGTCGTGGGTGACGCAGATCGTTGTCACCTGGGTGCGGTTCCACACCTCGACGAGCACATCTTGAAGATCCCAACGGGTCAGACTGTCGAGCATCCCGAATGGTTCATCGAGGAGGAGCAGTTTCGGGCTCAACGCGAACGCCCGAGCCAACCCGACCCGCTGCTTCATGCCGTTCGAGAGGTCGCTGGCGCGCTTGTCCATCGAATCGCTGAGTCCGACTCTGTCGAGGTAGTACTCGATGATGTCGCGTCGTTCCCCACTCGTTGCCTTGGGGTAGACACGCTCGACGCCAAGCGCCACGTTGTCGCGTGCTGTCAACCACGGAAAGAGCGACGGTGCCTGGAACACCACCGCCTTGTCTGGGCCGGCACTGTCGACGTAATGCCCATCGAGCGCAGCCCAACCGCTCGTAATCGGATTGAGGCCGGCTGTCATGGTCAAAACGGTCGACTTGCCGCAGCCAGAGTGACCGATCAGCGAGACGAACTCGCCCTTGTTGAGATGCAGATCGATGCCGTCGACGACCGTGAGAGGCCCATCTGCGGTGGGATACACCTTCGTCAGCCCTGAGAACTCCAGGAACCGGCGATCGGTTCTGGTTTCCGCTGCCTCCCGATATGCCATAGGCGGCCGGAGATCGATGGGCTCGATCCCAGGTAGCGCGATGGCGCTGCCGGCCGCTTCAGTGCTCTCGATCTCTTCGACGTGCGGCACGTCCGCAACGACGGCTTGCTCGGCGCCGCCGACCTCGAGCGAACTGAGGTAGTTCACGATCTCGGTGCGCAGCGCGGTGAAGGCAAGGTCGGAGCTCATCGCCGTGCGATCTCGCGGCCTATCAATGTTGACGTCAAAGATTCGGGCAATCCTCGCGGCAGGCCCACGATCGAGCACGGCGATCCTGTCGGCGAGCAGCAACGCCTCGTCGACGTCGTTGGTCACCAAGAGCATCGTTCGCGCCTCCTG
>CALLGK010000160.1 GCA_938009905.1 uncultured Acidimicrobiales bacterium
CCGCGACGCTTGCTGCGGTGGTCGCCCGTGACAGAGCGGGTGTAGGCCAGCGGAATGAGGCTCGTGAGCGTCTCGGTTGGCGGATGCACTCGCATGCGGTTGCCAATGGCCAAGTGCTGGACTCGTTCTGACAAGCCGAGCCGGTCTTTCGTTGAGATCGTGAGCCACTCTGGGCCGGTTACGCCCCATCGCACGGCCTTCAACACAAAGGTCCGTTCGATGCTCTCGCCGGCTTCCACCGGCTGCACCCAACGCAGTGACTCCGCACCCTCGAGCGACGCGGGGAGCTGCAGTTCGGCTTCGAGCCACGGCACGGCTCGGGGAGCATTGAATCGAACATGGAACTCGACGTCGTCGCCCTCGATGACGCGTGGGCTTGAGAGCTCGACCTCAGGCACGTTGACGACCGGCCACCAGCCGTCGACCACGCTGAACACGATCGCCCACAAGAACGGCGCGCCAAACCCCAGCGGCTCAATGCTCTTCGTGAGAAGCGCAAGAAGCAGCCCGCCAACGCCCAGCACAACGCAGAGCCAGAAGCGGTAGGTGAGGTGACGGCTCACAGCGGTGTATCAGCCGGGGTGTGGTGGTGCCTGTGGCGCAGGCGTTGCCGGTGCCACAGGTTGTTGAGTGGGAGCAGCGTTGGGCGCCTGAGGCACACGCTGAGCGGGTGCCGCCTGGTATGCCGGTGCCGGCTGGGTCGGAGGCGCGCTGTTTGGCGACGTTGGCTGTGCGATCACGTCTTCGCCAATGTCGGTTGGTGCTGGCGCCGGTACCTGGCTAACGACTTCGTTGATGACCTGTTCTGGCTTCACGCCCCGAACCCACTGATCAGGCATGAGGAGCAAGCGGTGAGCCAGACACGGCACGGCGAGGGCCTTCACGTCGTCTGGCAACACGTATGACCGGCCGGCCATGGCGGCGAGGGCTCTGCTGGCCTTGAGCAGCGCGAGAGAACCGCGTGGGCTCGCTCCGGCCTCTGTGCGAGCGCTGGTACGGGTGGCCTCGACAAGCTCGACCATGTAGCGGGCCACCGGGGGAGCGACGTGCACTTCCTCGACCCGCTTCTGAAGGCGAGCAACGGTGTCGGCATCAAGCACCTGGTCGAGTGCGACTCGCTCGGTCTGACGGGCTGAACGCCGCAAGATCAGATCGATCTCGGCCTCGTTGCTGGGATAGCCAATGCCGGTGCGAACCAGAAAGCGGTCGAGCTGCGCTTCGGGCAGCGGGTAGGTGCCCTCAGACTCGATGGGGTTCTGCGTGCCCACAACCATGAACGGATCTGGGAGTTTGCGTGTTTCACCGTCGACGGTGACCTGTCGCTCTTCCATGGCCTCCAGCAGTGCCGACTGGGTCTTTGGTGGAGCGCGGTTGATCTCGTCTCCGAGAACCAAGTTGGCGAAGATCGGACCGGGGCGAAACTCGATGCCGCCGTCGACCGAACCGCCGGTGAACACGGCGCTACCGGTGATGTCGGCGGGGATCAGGTCAGGCGTGAACTGCACGCGAGAGAAGTGCAGCCCTGCGGCTTCTGCGAGCGAGCGAGCCGTGACCGTCTTGGCTACGCCGGGAACGTCCTCAAGCAGCACGTGACCGTTGGCGAGCAGCGCCGTCACGATCAGCTGAAGGGTTGGTCGCTTGCCCACAATCGCTCGCTCGAGTTGGTCGAGGAGCTGCGTGCTCGCTGCTTGGACGTCCTGGTGGCTCATGTTCGTACTGCCTTGGTTGTGCTGATCAGATTGCTGGTTCTGCGAAGTTCTTCGGTGCCAGTTCGAGATGCTGTTCGAGGCGACGAACGAGCACGTCGATGGCTGGCCCGGCCCCCGGTTGTGGGTAGCTGTGGTCGATGCCGACGCTTCGACAGAGTTCCCGAAGCGACGAGACGATCTGCTCGGGATTGGTGTCGATTCTGTGTTGGATCGATCGAAGGTCTTGCGCAGTGGCACTCAGGCCGGGAACCGGTGCCTGTTCTGGCTCGATGGGGCCGGCATCTGTTGCGCCGGCTGATCGCCGAGTCAACGACCGGACGCCAAGGATCACTACCGTCAAGATCGCCACCGTGGCGATCAACGGGAAGACCTCGGCGATGACTTCGACGGTCATCAGGCGGGAGCCATCGTGTCTGCGCAGGCGCCGTGGACGATCATCCGGAGCTCTTGCAGAGCGGCATGACGCTCAGCGTCTGAGGCCACGTGGTTGCCGAAACGAATGGCGCTGTAGCGCTCGGTGAGCGGCCAAAGCAGTCGGGCAACTTCTGGATCTGCGGCTGCAACCGTTTGGTACCACTCCTGCGGGGTTTGCTCAGGATCTCGCGGCTGGAGGCGACCCATGCCCTGCTCGGCGTATGCGTACGCATGGCGAATGGCTTGCGTTGGATCGGGGTGGGCTGCGAGTTCTGAGAGGTAGGCCTCGAACATCTCCCAAGCGGACGGTGAACGTCCAAAGTGGGGCCCCGTTGGCGTGGTGGTTGGCGGGACGTACACGGTTTCTTTTGGTCGCATGGCGAAGAACCACCAGGCCGCAAGCGCAAGACCAAGGAACGCAAGGAAGATGATGCCGATGTTGCGCCAGTTGGGGCCGCGTGATGGGCCGGTGTTGTTGTCGAACGGGATCGGATTGCCCTGGTCGTCGACTTGGCCTGGCCTGATCTCGATGTCGGACTCTCGAGCGGTCAGCCCGTCGCCAAGGGCGTAACCACCCTCACCATCTGGTCGGATCGGGATTGGCTCACCGTCTTCGTCGAACGCAAGCAGTCCGCCCTCGCCATCGGATTCGAGCGTGAGTCGGGAGCCATCGGGCTGCACCAAATCGAAGCCGCCAGAGTCGTTCGGGACGATGAGGGTTGCCCCTTCAACGTCGTCTCCGACACGAACGGGTTCAAAGGTGCCGTCTTCGGTGATGCGGAATCCAATGATGTCGCCATTGGGGTCGGGGCGCAGTGTGACGATCGAGCCGTCAGAGCCGCGGCCCTGCACTTCTTCGCCGTCGAGGCTGAGCTCGACGGCACCATCTTCTGTCTGCAAGATGATGCGGCTGGCATCGACGTCGTCGAATCGCTCGGCCTGGGCCCGTTCGACCTGAAGACGTTCGAGATAGTCGGTTCGGGACTCAGTTTGAATCGCGAGGAAGGCCGAAATGATGATCAGAAATGCAGCAGGAATCGCCAGCCATCGCACCCACGGGGCTGGTCCCTCTTCTGTGACTATCACCTGCGCCATAGGGGCATTGTCGTCCAAAACACGAGGTGACTTGACGTCAGGCGCTGATTCTGGCTGTCGTCAACGTGAACACCAGCGGCCGGGTCACGCTGCCCCCGAACTCATCGCGTGCGATAGCGCAAAGGGCATCGATCATCGTGGTGCGGTCTGGCTCCGTGAGTGACTGTGGCCCAGAGAACGTGCGCAGCAGCTTGTCGTACTGCTCACATGTGTAGGTCTCGTCGCGGCGGACGGCGGTGACCGTCACGTCGCGGCAGCGAGTGTCGGCCCGCATCACATCGGCAATGGCGGGGACCAGTTCGTGCTCGGTCGGCGGGATCTTCGTGCGGCCCTGGCCATAGCTGTTGTAGATCTCGTTGAGTTTGTGATTGTCGAAGTAGCCCTGATCGGCTGGATCGGTGATCTGGTTGGTGTCGATCACGGCGAGCACGCCGTTTGGCCCCAGCAGTTGGGCCGGGCGGCCGACCTTGCCAGCCGCCGAAATCCAGTGATAGGCGGTGGCCGAGACGACGGCGTCTGCGCTGTTCAGCGGCAGGTCGACGGCTTCAAAGTCGCCGATGACCACCCCGAGTTCGCCGGTGCCTGGCTCGGTCAGCTCAGCAGCCCGTCGCTCCAACACATGAGTGAGGCCGGCGCCAAGCTCAACCGCGGTGATGTTGGCGCCGCGCTGGAGCATCGGCAAGGTCGCTTGGCCTGTTCCTGGGCCAACCTCGATCACGTTTGGGCTGGGCGGCAGCGTGTCGAACAGTGCGTCGAACAGCAGCTCGGGATACGTCGGTCGAATCGACTGGTAGAGCTCAGGTTCTGAATCGAAGTTGGCGGGGTCGATCGGCACGGGCCCAGCTTTGCAGATCTGAACCCGTGTGGAAGTCGAGACTCCGTGACCCATGATGGGGGCATGGCCGTTCGGGTCGACAAGTGGTTGTGGTCAGTGCGGGTCTACAAGTCTCGTTCTGGAGCCAACGATGCGTGCACCTCTGGGCGCGTTCGCGTGAACGGTGAGGTGGCCAAGCCTGCTACCAAGCTGAAGCTTGGCGATCGCGTCGACGTGCGGCGCAAAGACCGGAATCTCGTGCTTGTGGTGCAGCAGCTGCTGGAGAAGCGCGTGGGAGCAGCGCTTGCTGCAGAGGCCTACGACGATCAATCTCCGCCCCCGCCAGAACGGCAACCGTCACCGCACCCCGATGCGTTCGTCGACCTGGGTCGGCGAGACCGAGGAGCGGGCAGGCCAACGAAGCGCGACCGTCGCCAGATCGAGAAGCTCAAGAGAGCGAACAGATCCGACTAGGCCTTGCGTTCCGGCTAGGCCCTGCGTTCCGACTAAGCGTTGCGTGCGAGCCTTGGCCGTCCGATGCGAACCTCGGTGCCGGTTGTCCAGTGCACAACGGGATCACCAACGGGGGCCGACAGACCTGCTGCGGTCATCAGCTGGTCGTCGAGATCGAGGAGCACACCACGGCGCAACGGCCACGGGCCGTGATCGACGGGGGCATACACATTGGTGCCACGTCGAGCGTTCATGCCTGGGAAGCGCGAGTAGAGGCCCCAGCGGTTGGTGAGGTAGTGCTCGAAGGGCGTCACGTCGTCTGGTGCGATCGGTTCTCCGACCTCGACGCGGCTGCGGTGGGTGGCGCCGGCAGGCGTTGGCCATCGCCGCGTTGACGTGTAGCCCCATGTGCTGCCTGTCTCGGCCGTGCCCTGGTCAATGTTCATCGTGGCCCAGAAGTAGGGGAGGCCGTAGGTCAGCCTGGCGGTCGCCGTGGCCGGCAGTGCTCCGGCCTCGAGCGAACAGAACCAGACGCCGGGCGTGCCGTTTGGCCCCTTTACATACGTCCGCACGTTGGTCTCGGGGAACACGCCGATGCGAGCGGGCATCTGACGGCCGCCGGGAATGCCGACTCGCATCAGGAACGGCACAAGCCCAACCCAGACGGCTTCGTTGCCGTCTTCGTCTGTCCATGTGTCGACCTCTAGGCCGTCCGGCAGCAGTCGCTGCACCTCATCTGGCTCATAGGGCCAGTGCAAAAACGTGAGGTCGTCCCACCACATCCGCATCACTTCGCGTTCAACCGGCTCGGTTGGCCGGATGGGATAGCTCATGAGCGGGCGGTGTAGATGTTGCTGACGAGCCCGTTTGAGAATCGTTCTGCGCTGACGTGATCGAACCACGTGAGATCGTTGACGTTGCTGAACAGGGGAATGCCTGCCCCCAGCACGACAGGAATGGTCGTGATGGTGAGGCGTTCGATGAGACCTTCGTTCATAAAGCTCGAGATGAGCTGGCCACCGTCGATGTAGAGGTTGTTCCAACCGCGCTCAGCGAGGTGGGCAACCAGATCATTGGGGCCGAGATCGCTGATCTCGACGGTGCTGGACTCCGGACGGTCGGCAAGCTCGGCCGGCACGTCCTTCAGCGTCGAGCTCATGACCACGACGGGCACTTCGTATGGCCAGAAGCCGAAGGTCAGAACCTTCTCGAACGATCCGCGACCCATCACGAGTGCGTCGATCCCGCCGATGAAGTCGCTCCAGCCCATGTCGCCGTCGACGGGGTCGACATCGTCGAGCCACTCGACGCCTCCCTCTGGCGTCGCGATGAAGCCGTCCATGCTTACGGCGATGAAGACCTGACAGCTCACTCGTCGAATGGTACGTCGACGGCGTCGCACAGGAACCGCATGAAGGGTGCGGTTTCTTGGCACATCTCTTCGAACGTGTCGATGAACGACGCGGCCGTGATCTGCTTTTGCGTAAGCGTCGTGGTGGCGATGAAATCCTTGCGCTTCAAGTCGACGATGAGCTCGTCATCCGGATCGAACCCCTTCGGTGGACGCTTCAACGAATCGCCACCGAGCGCAAGGCCGGTAGTGAATGGCGGAGACGACATGATCGTGGTCCAGGCCTTGCGGTTGTCGCTGATGTGCTCACGGATCTGGTACGCCACCTTGGTTTCTGGATGCCAAAGGCCGACGCCGAAGAAGCAGTTGCGGGGCTGCAGGTGCAGGTAGAAGCCGGGGGCGTGCGCATCTTTGGCCCGTTCGTGACGGAAGTGAATGCCGGTGTTCTCTTTGTATGGGGTTTTGTCTTTGGAGAATCGGGTGTCACGCTGAATGCGGAACAGCGAGCCACCAACCGGCTTGGCGTTGGCCTCGAATCGGGGCGATATCGATTGCAGTCGCGGCCCGAACGACTGGATGAATTCGAGCGCCGGTTCTTTCACCGCTTCGTCGTAGCGGGCCTTGTTGGCGTGAAACCATGGCCGCTCGTTGTTGCTTGCGAGATCGTTCAAGAATGCAAAGAGCTCGGGCCCGAGCCGAGGTGTCTTCCCGCTTGTGGTGGTTGGCGCCATCCCGCCACTATCGCATGGTGGCGTCGCCGAACGACCAGTTCATGAACTCCCCGCACGACCGGTAGCCGAGCCTCCGATAGATGCGGTTCGACGTTGGATTGGCGAGATCGGTGAACAGCACGGCTCGGTCGTCACCGTCGATCACCGCCTGTGAGACCGCGGCGGTGATGGCTGCGCCGTAGCCCTTCCCTCGTTGGTCGAGCGGTGTATACACGGCCTGCACGCGGCGCACCCCGCTCGCAGCCGGTGTGGCTGCAGCCATGGCGCACGGAACGTCGTGGTCGCTCAACATCCAAAGCCAACCCAGTTTCGATCGAACGATCGGCTCAGGATCGATGCCGTGGTTGAAGGTCTCCTCGTCGAATCCGACGAACCATTCGCACAGGGCCTCGACGTCTTCGTCGGCCGCCAGTCGAACCGAGAGCGCTTGGCCGGTCGTGGTACCGGGTGTGGTGAGCTCGTGCAGTTCGTAGAGCTGCTGGGCCGCAGAGACACCAGCTGCACAACCGCGCAACGACGCCCATTCGCCCGCAAAGGCAGCCGAGGTTCGTGCCTCGCCGCTCGCCGCATGGAGATCGTGTTCGGTTTCGTTGAGGTGTCGAGCAAACGCCCTCGCCACGTCTGTTGAGTCGGTGGCCAGCGAAAACATGAAGTCGATTGGTGAACGCACGCCAATGCCGACGACAGAGCCGTTTGCCGTGGCCAGCCAATACCGGCCGGTCGGGTTGCCGTTGTCGTCAACCGAAGGGCTCGTTGCTCGAGCGTTCAGGACCGACCCAACCACCGTGGTGCTCACCGGGTCGTTTTCGAGAAAGGGAGCGCAGGAAGCTAAGGCCTCCCGCGGGTCTGTCGTCACCTCGATCATGGCCAGAGTGTGGGCGGTCAGACCGCCCTTGTCAGGCGGTTTTCGCCTACCTCAGACGATCTGAGGTAGCGAAATAAGGCACCTGCCCGATGCGGACGCCTACCTCAGACGTTCATCGTTGAACGCATGATCCATCCACACCCAGCCAATCTGTTACGACAGATCGATCACGAGCACGAGGCTCGGCGCCGACGAAGCGACCTCATCCGTCTCCTAACCTCTGATCATGACGAGGGAGAACCACCGAGGTTCGATGATCGGTCGTGAGGCCGAACTCGATCGACTGCTGCGGCTGCTCGACGATGAGGCCAGGCTTGTTCTCATTGCCGGTGACCCCGGCGTTGGCAAGACCATGCTGGTCGAAGAGTTCGTTGCTCGCCTCGACCCATCGATCGAGGTGGTGCGGGCCTACGCGACACCCAGCTCAGTCGATCGCCCACACGACGTACTCCGGTCGGCAACTGCCGATCGAGTGAGTGCGTGGTCTGAGGTGCCAGCACCGCTCGCTGGCCGAACGGCTGCGGTCGTCCACCTCGTCGGGCCAGTGGCTCCGAAACTCACAGGCTCCGGTGTTGCCGGACCCGACGAGGTGGCGTGGGTTGGCGCAGAACTGCTCCACCACGTGGCAGGCGACGCCCCGCTCGTGCTGGTTGTCGACGATCTTCAGTGGGCCGACGCCGAATCACTCGACATCATCGATCGGCTCCTCATGCATGAACGGCGATCGCTCGTGGTCACGACGCATCGGCCGGGGGCTCTCGGCCACAACAGCCACGTTGGGGCATGGATCTCGCGGATGGATCGTCGCCAGCCTGTTGCCCACCTGCGGGTCGCCCCGCTCGACCTCGCGGCAACTTCGGCGTTGATGGGCGACCTGGCCGGACGCGAGCCCGACCCCCGGGCCGCCCGAAACCTCTGGTCGCGCACCGGAGGGAACCCGTTCTTCATCAGCGAACTCGTTCGCTGTGAGCCAGACGTGGTGTCCGCAACCTTCGAGAACGTGACGCTGCCGGTCAACGTGGCGGCCATGGTGCACGATCAGCTGTCTGTCCTCGATCAGCCGACTCGATGCACCCTCGACTACGTCGCCGTGCTGGGGCAAGAGGTTCGCTTCGAGGAGCTCCTCGCCGTTGCGGGCGAGACCGAATCGGAACTGTCAAAGCAGGTGCAGAACCTGATCGACGCCAACCTGATTCTTGAAGTTGGCGACGATCGATTCGCCTTTCGGCACGCCCTGTTGCGTGATGCGGTGCATGACTCTGTTATGTCTCGCCAGCGCCGCCAGATGCACAGCGATGCGCTTGCGTGGGTGCTCGACAACGATGGACCTCCCGCTCTGGTGCTCCATCACGCTCTCGGTGCCGGTCGCCACGATCTGATCGTCGACGCGGCGAGGACTGCTGCGATCGAGGCCTTCGAAAGCGGCTCGTCGTTTCGGGCCCTGATGCTGGCTGAAACCGGCCTTGACGAGGCCCCAGACGATCCGGATCTTCTACGGGTCGCTGCTCGCTCGTCATGGCACATCGGTCAGCAGCGAGAGGCCAGGGCTCATGCGGTGACGTTGCTGGACGTTGCGGAATCTCAGTACTTCCAAGCCGATGCGCTTCGCCTGCTGATCCGGCTCGACTGGGAAGAGAAATCTCCCCTGAACCTCGACCGAGACATAGCCGTCGGGTCACAAGCCGCCGCGACGCATCAATCACCGGTTGACTACCGGGCTGCGCTGATCGCCTTGCTTGACCAGCTCGACGATGCGGATCGAGCCATGGCGTTGGCCGACCTGGCCCAGCGATCGATGCTGAGTTGTGAGCTGCACGAGGCCATCCGGCTCGCAGAAGAAGCCATCGCTATCGGCGAACGAATTGGCCACCGTCGTGTCGTGGCCCAAGCAATGGTCGAGCGAGCCTCAGCGCTCTCGATGCTGCCAGACCATCTCGGTGAAGCCGCCGTCGCGATGGACGATGCACTCGAAGCCTGTCGACAGGTTGGCGACTGGATCGCGTTCTGTCGTGGCGTGAACAACATCGTGCACTCAACCGCAGCGATGTCGGCCGAACGAGAAGATGAACTGGTCGTCGAGATGCGCCAGGTGATCCAACGGCTCGGCGCTCCCGAACTGCTGTGTATCAAGCAAGAGTTCATCGACATGCGAGTCGCACTGCGGATGGGCAACCTCGACGAGCTGCTCACGTCGGTCGGCGGGCAAACCGCTGATCGGTCCCGATGGTTGAAGCTCCGTGCATTGTTCTTGCTGGAGGCCGGTGAATTCGACGAAGTGCTCGAGAAGACCGATCCGGCGGTTCACCACGAAAACCACGCGGCAATGCTTCGCGCCGTCGCCCTTGGCCTGATGGGCAAGAAGGACGAGGCACAGAAGATCCTGACCGAACTCTTTGATGCTCCGCCGCCGGTTCCCGTGCTCGACAGTGACTACTACGGCGACCATGTGGTCGGCGCGCTGATGTGGTTCGCACCGTTTCTCGAAGGTGTCGGCCTCGATCAGTCCGGTCTCCGAGCGACGATTGCTGAGCTGCAAGACGACTTGCAGTTCCCCTACATCATCGGCCACGTCGAGGGATGGCTCGCTCGCCAAGATGGTCGGTTCGCTGACGCCGTGCCGCACTATCGAGCTGCGATCGAGGCCCACACGCTCGGAGGCCACCGAGAAGGGGCGGCAGACCGGGCCAGCGTTCACTGCGACCTTGCTCGTTGCCTCATCGAACTTGGCCAGCTGGCCGAGGCCCGCGCCGAGCTTGAGATCGCCGAAGAGCTGTTGCAGAACTGGGGTCTGTGGCGCCGCCGACAAGTCGCCGAGCTCTTGGCGTCGATCTCTGACCCAGACGCCGACTCAGACGCCCACGTCGACGCCGACGCTCACGACGATCCAGACCTCACGCCTCGCGAGGCCGAGGTGGCTGCGTTGGTGGCCGAAGGACTGAGCAACGGCGAGATCGGTGAGCGGCTCTACATCGCTCGAAAGACTGTCTCTGTGCACGTCTCGAACATGTTGGCCAAGCTCGGGTTGGCCAACCGCACCGAGCTGGCGGCATGGGTGGTTCGCCGCCACGAGGGAAACCGAGCCGGGAGCGCTGACGTTTCGTCGTAAGGTCGACGGATGAGCAACACAACCGACCTCGCCGCCGTTCGAGACTTCGCCTCAAACCTCAGCCCGTGGGCCCATCTGGCAACCGTTGGTGCCGACAACAAACCAGACGTGGTGCCCGTGCATCCGTGCTGGGATGGCGACGACTGTTGGGTGATGGTTGGTGCGTCATCGGTGAAGGCAAAGAACGCCGAGGCCAACAACGAGGTGGCCATGCATTGGCAGGTCACCGAGGTAGGCGACGGCGTCGAAGTGTGGGGCAAGGCCGAGCTCTTCACCGACGTCGAAACGAAGCGGCGGATGTGGAACGACGTATTCGACTACGACCTCAGCGCGTTCTCACCGGGCGGCCCCGACAACTCGCCAGACGCCGTGTTCATGAAGGTCACGCCTGAGCGGGCCATCATCCTGCACGGGTACGGCATGGGCGGGGTCGACCGCTGGTCAGCCGACGCATGATCGATCCGGTTCTGGGCCAGGGCCACGCCGCAGCACAGCGGCATCTCATCGGCCGCACCAAGCGGTCAGTCGTGCCCACCGACGATGCGATTGTCGGGCTCGATGGCTTCTCGGCCGAGCTCGCAGACGACGGCCACGATCCGGCAGAAACCCTCACGTTGCTCGAGTC
>CALLGK010000161.1 GCA_938009905.1 uncultured Acidimicrobiales bacterium
GGTGGCGGGCTTGTGGTGCTCGAGCCAGAGGCGTCGGTGTGGATCGACCTCGTGCTCCCCCGCACGCATCGTCTGTGGGACGACGATGTGAATCGATCGTTCCTGTGGGTTGGCGAACTGTGGAAGACCGCTCTGGCCGACGTGGGCTTCGCTCACGCGTTCGTTCACGACGGGCCGCTGGTCAACCGCTCCCATGGCGAGGTCGTGTGTTTCGCTGGCCTGGGCCCGGGTGAAGTGCTGCTTCCGGCAGATCCGTCTTCTCAGAACCATCAGCCATCAGCTGACGCAGCATTCAAGGTCGTTGGCTTGTCGCAGCGCCGCACTCGCCACACGGCCCGCTTTCAGTGCCTGGCCGTGATCGGGTGGTCACCCGAACTGCTCCGCAGCCTCGTCAGCCCCACCGCAATGCCAGACGATCTGGTCGTGAATGATCTGAAGATCGGGTTTCCGAGCAGCGTCACTCCCCCGTCAGTCGACACCCTCACGAACGCGGTGCTTACTCACCTGCCGTAACTCCTCGGCTATTTCGCAGGAGCCGGCACGGTTGGCCGGACTACTGTCTGCCAGCATGAGCAGGGCGCTTGTGTTGAACGCAACGTATGAACCGATCGGTGTTGTGTCCGGTCGACGAGCGGTTGTCCTTGCGCTGTCCGACAAAGTTGACGTTCTCGAGAACACCGACGAAGTCATCAGCAGCGAGCAGCTCGAACTTCCGGTTCCGTCTGTTGTGCGGTTGCGTTACTTCGTCAAGGTGCCGTACCGCCGAGAGGCCCCGCTCAGTCGTCGCGCCGTCTTCGCTCGAGATCACGGGCGCTGCCAGTACTGCGCCAAGACCGCCGAGAGCATCGACCACGTGCACCCGCGCTCCAAGGGCGGCAAACACGAGTGGACCAACGTTGTGGCCTGCTGCCGCCGTTGCAACACCTACAAGGGCGATCGCCTGCTGACGGAGTGCTCACTTCGTCTGCGGACCAGACCACAGGCTCCAACGCAAATGGTTTGGGTGAAGGTCGCGGCCGGTTCTGTGCCCTCGGCATGGGAGGAATACCTCGGCGCGGCAGCCTGACTTCTACCACTCTTGACTGCCCGGTCTAGTCTTGTGGGCATGCAGCCCACGTACACCGCTGAAGCGGACACCTTCCGAGAGAAGATTCAGGCCTTCCTTGCTGAGCACCTTCCTGCCAACTGGCAGGGCATCGGCGCGCTCGACGCCGAGGCGGCCATGAAGTTCACCCAGGAGTGGCGCGACATCTTGCGCGACAACCAGTACCTGGCTGCGAACTGGCCTGTCGAGTACGGCGGTGCCGGTCTCACTGCGCTCGAGTCAGTCATCATGGCCGAGGAGTTCGCCAAGGCTGGTGTCCCAACGGGCGGACCCAACGATGTGTTCGGCATCCAGATGGTGGGCAACACGATCATCCAGTGGGGCACAGAAGAGCAGAAGAAGCACTTCCTCCCCCGCATTATCTCGGGCGAAGACACGTGGTGTCAGGGCTACTCAGAACCAAACGCCGGGTCAGACCTCGCCAACATCGGCTGCAAGGCCGAGCTCGATGGCGATGAGTGGGTCATCAACGGCCAGAAGATCTGGACATCAGCCGGCCATCTTGCCGACTGGATCTTCGTGCTCACCCGGACCGATCCGGATGCGGCCAAGCACCGTGGCATCACGTTCGTTCTTGTGCCGATGGATCAGCCTGGCGTCGAGGTTCGCCCGATCAAGATGATCAGCGGCGAGTCGGAGTTCAACGAAGTCTTCTTCTCTGACGCCAAGGCGCCAAAGGACAACGTGATCGGTGAGGTCAACGGTGGCTGGGCTGTCGCCATGACGCTCCTCGGGTACGAACGTGGCGAGGCTGCTGCCACCACGCCGGTGTTGTTCAAGGTCGAGATTGATCGCCTTGTCGAACTGGCCAAGCAGCGGGGTAAGGCCGACGATCCCCTGGTCCGCCAGAAGGTCGCCTGGTGCTACTCCAAGGTCGAGATCATGCGATTCCTTGGCATGCGAACCCTCACCAAGTTCTTGGCCGGTGAGCACCCCGGACCAGACGCGTCGATCTTCAAGCTCTACTGGAGCGAGTACCACCACAAGATCACCGAGCTCGCCATCGACATCCTCGGTGCTGAAGCACTAGAGATCGACGGCAAGTTCCCCAGCAGCGCCTTCTCGACCGACTCACCGGGAGCGCCGAACGACTCCGGCAGCTGGATCGGCACGTTCCTCAACGCTCGGGCCGGCACGATCTACGCCGGCACCAGCCAGGTGCAGCGCAACATCATCGGAGAGATGGTGCTTGGTCTGCCCAAGGAACCAAAGTCTGACCGCGGCCCTTGGAAAGACACACCCAAGTAGCCACCGAGCGATCGGAACGGGTTCTTCAACGTGAGCGAGTCGGTCTCTTCAACGTCGGCGATTCCACCGTCGGCCATCGTCGCCGTCATTCGGCGACCCGATTTGTGGTCCACCGCGATCACGGCCGGTTTGTCGATGGCGCCGTCCGGCTGGTGGCGCCGCCGACCCTTTTTGCCGCTACCTGATCAGGGTTGGATGCACTTCCGGCTCGAGACTGCGTATGGCGGTGACGCGCCGGGGCCGATGCAGGCCGAGGAACTCACCACCTGGCTCGAATGGAAACGAGACGCCGCGCTGTAACACTGGCTCCGCGGTCGCAGAGCGCTACTCGCGATCGACCTCACACGCCGCGCCTGTTGGCTCCGCCAACCAGGCAGGACAACCAGACGTTGGCGAGCCTTACTCGTCGATCGTCGTGAGTTGACGGGCGACGATCTCGGCAAGCGCCACCAGATCAGATCGCTCTCCGCCACCGTCATAGAGCGAGGTATCGCTCGTCACGATCGCGACCCACTCGTCAGTGCTCACGGCGACGAACTCGAAGACGAAGTCCGGATCCAAATCGGTGTAGGTGAGTGACACGGTCGACGCAGCATCAGCCGCCGTCACGTCGATGGCGGACGACTCGTACTCCAGACCTTCGTAGTCAACAGCGAGTGCCTCGTTGCAGTCTGAGAGATTGGCGATGCCAACTACTGCCTCGCCAGCCGTGCTGGACCGGTCAGCCTTCCCAACAAGGACAGAGACGAACTGCTCTCCCCGGCGATACTCGGCGTCAACGAACAGCCAACTCTCAAACGACTCGATGGCGTTCCAAGCGTCGCAATCGATGGGTTCGCTCGGCGTGTCGTCGTATGGCGAGATGCTCGTCAGCTCCCAGCCCGGGAGATCGGGCAACACCAAATCTGGATCGATGAGCGAGCCGTCTGGTGTGGTGATGTCCGATGACTCTGGCCGTTCCGTTGTAGAAGGCGGCTGGGTCGTTGAAGGGCGGGTTCCCGGCACCGTCGACAGCTCAGGAAGTGACGATGGCACGCTGGTTGTCGGTGCCGGTCCTTCTTCAGCAATGGCCTCTTCTCGGGGCGCAGCGCCGACAGCCGGAGGAGACGCAGCAGCGAGTCGTTCGGCTGCCAGTTGGGCGATCGGGTCGAAGTCGCTCCGTGTCACCACGAAGTCGCCATCGATCTGCCATTGGCTCATACTCACGACCGAGATCGTGTCGCCCCGGCGAGCCACCGACAGCCAGGTCCGATCGAAACCGTCATCGCTGATCTCGAGATTCAACGCAGCAGCGAACGGGGAGGCCGAAGACGTCGCACATCCGAGTATCGACGTGTCGCTCGCCAGCCTTAACGCGGCTGCAGTCTGTGTGACTAGCGAGGGTCGATGAGTCCGATGGTGTGGCCAAGGTGGCGGAACCCGACGGCACCGGCACCGATGAGGGGTCCATCAGGGCCGCAACCACCCGGCTCAACTCGGAGACCTCGGGAGTAGTCAAGTCCGCAGACTCGTTCGACCTCGTCGCGCACGGCGGCAAAGAACGGCTCGCCAAACCCGAGAGCAACCGAACCAGAGATCGCCACAAGGCGAATGTCGAGCAAGTTGCCGACCGAACCAATAGCTCGTCCAACGAGGCACCCGGTGCGGGTGATGTCGGCCGTCGTGGCTTCCTTTGATGGGCGACCGATGCGGTGGGCAATCGACGTGCCGGACGCTTCAGCCTCAAGGGTGCCCTTGATTTGTCGGGGAGGCTGGTTGCCGTCTGGCTCAACGATCACGTGGCCGATATGGCCAGCGTTGCCCGTTGCACCGTCGAGCAGCCGTCCATCGACGACGATGCCACCGCCAACTCCCGTCGACACGACCATGCCCATGAAGTTGCGTTCTCCGACGGCGGCTCCAACCCAGCCCTCACCAAGGGCCAACGCCTTTGCGTCGTTGTCGACCCTGGTTGCAAGACCGGTGTGGCGTTCGATCTCTTCGGCAAGGGGGAACGATCGCCAACCCGGAATGTTGAGCGGCGACACAAGTTCGCCACCGCTCGACATCGGTCCGCCACAACCAACTCCGCACACGGCGAAGCGATTGAACGGGGCCAACTCGTCGATCAGCGACGTGAGAGCGGCCAAAATCTCGGCCCCAGTCGCGGGTTCGCCGTCCGGCCCGACCGTTGGCGTTGGAGCCGATCGACGCTCGGTCAAGCGACCCTCGTCGTTCACGGCTCCGACAGCAATTTTCGTGCCGCCAACATCGACGGCCAGAGCGAATTCCACAGGCTGACTCTAGGGCAGCCCGAATCGCCCAGTACGCTTCGTCGCCGTGAGCGTAGAGTCAGCAAACATGGACGAATCACGAGCTGCCCAATTCGCCGCCGCCTTCAAAGCCATCGGCGACAATATGGAGCGCGTCGTACGAGGGAAGCGGGAGGTCGTCGAGCAGTCGCTTCTTTGCCTGCTGGCCGCAGGCCACCTTCTTGTTGAAGACATCCCCGGTGTCGGCAAGACAACGTTGGCCAAAGCGATGGCCGCATCGATTGGTTCGCCACTCGGCCGAATCCAGTTCACGCCAGATCTGCTGCCGGCTGACGTGACCGGCGTGAGCGTGTGGAACCGCAACGACGGCAACTTCGTGTTCCGCCCCGGACCCATCTTCAACCGACTGGTCCTCGCCGACGAGATCAACCGTGCCTCGCCGAAGACGCAGTCTGCCCTGCTCGAGGCCATGGCCGAAGATCAGGTCACCGTCGATGGCACGACCCACAAGCTTCCAAAGCCGTTCATGGTTGTGGCTACACAGAACCCCATCGAGCAGGAAGGCACCTATCCCCTGCCCGAGTCACAGCTCGACCGCTTTCTCATGCGCATCTCTGTCGGCTACCCAGCACGCGATGACGAATACGGCATTCTGCAAACGCACGAACAAGACAACGTCGTCGACCAGCTCACCGCGGTGGCGTCTATCAAAGACATCGAGACCATGTCGGCTCTCGTGTCGGCCGTGCACATCGAGCCAGATCTGCGCGGGTATCTGATCGATCTTGCTGAAGGCACCAGGCGTCATCCGTCCGTCGCCCTTGGCATGTCGCCCCGTGCCACGTTGAGCTTGCAGCGCGTGTCTCGAGCTCGAGCCGCGGCAGCCGGGCGCACGTTTGTCACAGACGACGACATCAAGGCCGTTGCCACCAACGTCATCTCACACCGTCTCATCCTGAATCCTGAGGCGATGCTGCGAGGCACAACGGCCGATGAGATCGTGCGCGACGTACTGCAGTCGGTGGCCGTGCCCTACGATCGGGTCTAACCGAGGAGCGTCGCAGCGGCGCACCGGTGTAGGGAGATTCCAGCGTGGTTCCTCGCCGACGTTTTTGGCGGATGACAGTGCCCATCTCGACTGATTGTCGAGCCGCTTGATGCGGCCGACGCGCGCCGGCATCGGTCTCGCCATTGTTGGCATCGGGTGCTTTGTGCTCGGACGCCTTTTTGGCACCACCGAGATGTTCTATCTCGCGGCCATCTGCCTGATTTCGCTCGTCGCTGCGGTGATCTACACGGCCACGGCCCGTCTCGACCTCACCGTGTCTCGAACAGCCAATCCGTCGAGGCTTCGAGCTGGCGCCCCGGCCCGGATCGATCTTGGGCTGAGTAACCGCGGTCGGCGCCGAACATCCGTGTTGCGGGTTCAAGACCACGTGCAGAACTCGACTGGCGCATCGCTGCTGCTGGCCCCGATCAAGAGCAACGAGAGCTCAGAGATCGCCTACCGGTTGCCAACCCGCCGGCGTGGCCGCCTCGACGTCGGTCCGCTCGATCTCACGCTCGGCGATCCGCTTGGGCTCATGAGCTCGACCGTTCGGGCCTCTGACCAAGTCACCTTGATCGTCCACCCCACACTCGTTGATCTCGGCGTCTTGCACGCCAGGGCTGGCCACGACCCCACGGCTGACCAGCAACCCATCCGAGCACTGGCATCTGGCGGAGATGAGTTCTTTGCCCTCCGCCCCTACGTCGTTGGGGACGAGCTTCGACGCGTGCACTGGCGGGCCTCAGCTCGCACCGGCGAGCTCGTGGTGAAACAAGAGGAACGTCCCCGCACAGGCCGAGTCACCGTCGTGCTCGACCGGCGCCGCTCGGTGTACGACGAAGAAGGCTTCGAACGAGCCGTGTCCGCGGCCCTCAGTGCCCTGCACGCAGGCTGGCGCGGCGACGATGCGCTTCGGTTCCTTACCTCAGCCAGCCCGGGCTTCACCGACATCCGGAGCCGCGGCGAACTTGATGCTGTCGATGAACAGCTGGCGATGGTCACCACAACTGAATCGGCAAGCCTCGTGCGGACCATCGACGAGATCACCCGAGTCGGTCGAGGCGGCACGTTGATTCTCGTCACCGGCATTCCCACCGAAGAACTCAATGCGGCAATCGAGGGAGCCAGGCGCTCCTTCGGTCTCATCCACACGGTGCTCTGCCAACCGGTCACGAACATCACCATTCCTGGGGCGGTCATGCACACCCCAGATTCTGACTTCCCAGCGGAATGGAGCGAAGCCCAGCAACGTTCCACAACGACGCGCACGGGAACCTACGGAGGATCGCTGTCATGACGACAGAACAAAACCACCCACCGGTTTGGCTCGAGGTCGTCGCCGCGGTGCTCGTTCCCGCCGCCTGCTACGGATTCGTGCGAGTCTTCAGCGATTCGTCTTCTGTCTTGCCGTTGATCGGTGCATCGCTGCTCTCCACCGCGGCCGCCGTTGCGCTTCGTCGAGCCCGGGTACCGCTGCTACCAGCGCTCATCGTTTCGCTGGCCGCCCTGTTCGTGCTGCTCGCCAATCGATACGCGCCCGGCACCTCTCGCCTGGGCATCATCCCCACTCGCGAAACGCTCGACGTGTTGCAGGCGCTCGTGACTGATGGCGTTGAGCAGTTCCGCGAACTACGAGCGCCCGTCCGAGGCTCAGATCCATTCATCGCCGCTGCCATGGCTGGCGCATGGCTGATGGCCTTCCTCACCGACTGGGGGGCGTTGCGACTTCGGCTCGCCTTCGAACCGGTTCTTCCCGCCGGCCTGCTCTTCATCTTCTCGGCCGTGCTCGGGGCAGGAAACTCCAAGCTCGCCGCCACGGTCGTGTTTGCACTGGCCGTTGTGGCGTGGGCCATCACCCAACGCACCTACACACTGGCCCACCGTGGTGTGTGGCTCACCGTTGACCGCAAGCGAGGCCCGCTCGGACTGGCCCAAGCAGGGCTTGCCGTGGCCCTTGCCGCCCTTCTGTTGGGAGTGTGGGCTGGCCCTCGTCTTCCGGGTGCAGACGCAGACGAGCTGATTGCGTGGCGCAACCAGGGCGATCCCACTCGCACCGTCATCTCGCCGTACGCCAGCATCGGTAGCCGTCTGGTCACCCAACAAGACACCGTGTTGTTCACCGTCGAGTCATCACAACCGGCCTACTGGCGTTTGGCCGGTCTCGACACCTTCGAACCAGACACCAGCCTGTGGACCACCCGAGGCAAGTTCAACCCAGAAGAAGGCGGGCTTCCCGGCAACCAGGCTCGAGCTGGCACCACGGTCACCGTCACACAGAAGTTCCAGATTCAGGGTCTGGCCGAAATTTGGCTGCCTGCGGCCTTTGCCCCTGCGAACCTTCTTGAATCCGACGTGGATGCAACCTGGAACGCCGATGAAGCGGCGCTCACGGTGAGCCGGGCCTACAACGACTCAGACGGAGCGAGCTACTCGATCGAGTCTGTTGTCCCCATCTTCACGCCTGAGGAGCTGAACGGCGCGCCAGCCACCGTTCCCGCCAACATCAGAGAGCGCTATCTAGAGGTACCAGACGGGGTGAGTCCGCGGGTCACCACCGAGGCCCAGCAGATCACGGCCGGAGCCACCACCCGGTATGAGCAGATGCTGGCGCTCCAGGACCACTTCCAGACCTTCGACTACAGCATTCGCCTCGGCCCACGAGGCGACGACCCCATCGAGACATTCCTCGACGAGCAGGTGGGTTTCTGCCAGCAGTTCAGCGGCACGTTTGCCCTGATGGCTCGGTCGCTCGGAGCGCCGGCTCGAGTGGCCGTCGGCTTCACCTGGGGCGACCCAGTAAGCGAGGGTGTCTACGAAGTCACCGGTCGCCACACACACGCATGGCCCGAGGTGTGGTTCGAGGGTCTTGGCTGGGTGGCCTTTGAGCCAACGCCTGGCCGCGGCTCACCAAACGCTCCTCACACGAACGTGCCGGCCCAGCAGGACTCCCCCTCCGAGCCTGGCGAACCGCAGATCCCCAGAAACACTCCCGAGCCTTCGCTGCCAGAACCAAACATCGAAGATTTCGTGCCTGAGTTTGGTGGTGGTGGCGAGGAGGTCACAGAGGTCATTGTCGAAGAAGGCTTCTCGTTCCCCTGGCGCATCCTGCTGATTCCAGCGGCTATCGCTGCCTATGCCGCTGGCGTTGTCGGATTCCGCACTAGCCGACGGAACCGTCGTCGCCAACGGGCGACCACACCGCTGGCGAAGGTTGAGGCGGCCTGGGCCGATGCGGCAGACGACCTCGATCAAGGATTCGACTTACGTCGCCGCCCGGCAGAGACCCGTCGCGAGTTTGCGTACCGAGCATCGCAGGACCGCCGCGTACCTGAAGACGCCATGGCCACCCTCGGCCAAGCGGTCACCGAGGCCCGTTTCCGAGCCAGCCAGCCCGGCGGGGGCATGAGCGACAGCCGCGTCAGCGAGGCGGTTCAGGCCAGCGAGGCGATCGGTCAGCGGGTGAAAGATCGTGTGCCGCTTCGTTCTCGAATCTGGCGCGACATCGACCCACGACGGTTCATTCGTCCAGACTCTCGCATCGTGGTATCGAACAGCGTGGAGTCAGCGCCGAGCAGCGAGGGACAGCCGCCAGCTGACCCAACACCAGAGCGCGAACTCATCGACGCCTAGCTGTCCTAGCTGCCCTTCAACCGACCGGGCCTTGAAGAACCGGCGTTGAAGCAACGAGCGACGATCGGGCGCGGACCTAGGCCCGCGGCAACGATGCGCGGCAATCGGCGTTAGCCGGTTGTAACTCGAGAGTTACTCAGCGCTTGGTTCTGCGTCGTCTTCGTCGCCGCGACGTCGCAGGTTGGGGTTCGCCGTCTTGATGGCGTCAGACACCTTGTTGATGCCAGCTCGGCTCATCATGCGCAGGTTGCGCTCGAGGCCGAGGGCACTGACCAGCATCACGAAGAAACCGGCGAAGGCGAGCAGGAAGTGAATCTGGAGCGTGCTCACCATGATGACGAGCCCGACGATGAAGCCGATGATGGTCCACTTCAGTGAGCCGATGGCATGGCGATAGACCGTGGTTTCGCTGACCTCACGAGCCAATCGGGGATCGGTTTCGTGGAGGTGTCGCTCGATCTCGTCGAGAATCCTCTGCTCGTTATCAGAAAGCGGCATCGCTGATTCCTGACTCAACCTCTCCTCGGGCACGTCTCTGCACCCGATCGCTCCGACCTGACCATTCTATCTTCGCGCAGCCAGAAGCGTGAGACAACGCGCGCAGGACCATCACCCATCAAAATCCTCATCTTGGGGACCCCACGGTTGGGCATTCTTCTCTGTCGGCTGCATTCGGTGCTGTTGTGAATATCGACGGTCGTGCACGTTCTGATCGTCTGACTCATCATCTGGTCTGCCGCCTGGCGCCACACGAGTGGTCCTGCCCAGCAGCGTGGCGGGGCCAATGGCCGCTTGACCAAACTTCGAGCGAATGGCGTCAATAGCTTCGGTACTGGCGTCAGCGGGTGCTGGGCCATCGCCATCTGCCGTCAGATCAATCACGTCGTCGAAGGTGAGCTGATCGTTGACCTCGTCGGTCAGACCGGTCATGCCGAGGCCGAGCAGGCGCAAACCCTGCCCCACGTCGACTTTGGCCAACAGTTCGTCGGCCACGGCGATCATTGGGCCGGCCTGATCGGTCGGGCGATCGAGTGTGAGTGAGCGAGTGACGGTTTGGAAGCTCGGGTATCTGGCTTTGATGGTGACCGTTCGGCCCCGAAGGCCAGCAGCTCGCAGCCTGCTGGCGACCGAGTCGGCCATGCGGACAAGCTCACGATGCAGATCGTTGATGTCGTAGCGGTCGGTAGCGAACGTTTCTTCGTGGCTGATCGACTTCGCTTCTCGTTGCGGCTCCACCGGCCGGTCATCGATTCCGTTGGCCACCGCGTTCAGATGGCGCCCGCTCGCGTCGCCGACGGCGCTGATCAACGTGTCGAGCGGGAGGTCGGCCATCTCGCCAACGGTCGAGATGCCAACTCGGGCCAACCGCTCGGCGGTTTTTGGCCCAACGCCCCACATGGCCCGTACGGGAAGCGGCCGCAGGAATCCCTCAACCTCGTGGGGTCTCACCACGAACACCCCCGCCCCAGGCTTCACCACTCGTCCCTCGATCTGTGGTTTTGCTTCAACCGATGCCAGCTTGGCGACAAGCTTTGATGGCGCAACGCCAACCGAACAGGTCAGGTTCACATCGTTGGCGACCCGAGCTCGAATGGTGGCGGCGATCTGCGGCGCCGGTCCCTGGAGCCGTTGCGAGCCGGAGACGTCGAGAAACGCCTCGTCGAGCGAGAGCGGCTCGACCAACTCCGTGACGTCATGGAAGATCGCCATGACCTGCTTGCTCACTTCTGAGTAGCGCTTGTGGTCGCCGGGCAGAAAGATGGCGTGCGGGCACAGACGCTTTGCCATGGCTGACGCCATCGCCGAACGCACGCCGTACACACGGGCTGCGTAGTTCGCGGCAGCAACAACACCGCGTCGACCGGTGCCGCCCACAACCACCGGTTTGCCCTTCAGCGATGGGTTGTCGCGCTCTTCGACCGACACGAAAAACGCGTCCATGTCGACATGCAGGATCGCTCGGGTTTTCCGTGTCCCGGCCCTCGCCAACTGGCCGCTCACGAATCGAGACGGGTCACCTGTCGGTCATCAGCCGATGTGCCGTCGAGGCGGTACGCAAACGTGCGTCCGTCGTTGATGCCGTCAAGAAGATGGGCGCCCATTGGCTCACGTACCCACTGCGGAGCGTCGGCCATGAGCTCCAGCGCTCGAGCGACGTCGACGAACTCCGCATCGATCACGATGTTGTCTGGATCGTCGATTTCGATGTCGCCGTGAAACGAGGCGGCCCGATGGGCAACGACTTGCAGAAAGAACCCAAAGCCCGGTGCGGTGACCTCAACTCGGTACAGCGGGTCGCCCCAACCGTCGATGGTCAGCCCCGTCTCTTCGTTGACCTCGCGGCCAAGGGCAACGATCGCTGACTCTCCCGGGTCAACAACACCGCCAGGCGGCGACCAATCGGTCGAACCGTTGCGTCGACGGTTGTTCACCAACAAGACCCGGCCATCGCCATCAACTACAACGCCACCGGCAACCGACCAGTGACGAAGACCATCGGGCCCTGGCTCGGGAACGTGGGTGTCAGCATGGCCGGCCATCACCACAGCTTGTCAGATATCGCGGCCCAATCTCTCCTTCGATCAGTCCTGCTTGGGCCCAGGCCTCTCGCCGCTCAGGTGTACTCCCCCACCCAACCGGGCCGCCTACCGGCGTCGATACCATTTGGACGTGGCCGAATCCTCCCCATCCTCGCCTGAGGAACCCGATCAGCTCGCGAACGCAGCCGGTCAATCGATTGAGTCCCGGGTGAGCTCGTCACCGATGCCATTCGAAGACCTACTGGCACCGCAACCTCTCGATTCCACGCCTCCCGAGCCAGCCCGTTGGCTGGCCTTTGCCGGAATCTTGCTCGGTGGCCTGCTCGGTGGCCTCGTCGGGTTCGGTATCGGCGACCTGATGGGCCGCACGTCAACCTGGGCCGCCGTCGGGCTCGTCGTTGGCGCACTCATCGGAGCCGTCGGCGTTGGCATCGTGGCCACGCTCACCCTGCGAGCCATGAACGAGTGGAACAGTGTCGAACATCCGGAGCAACGTGACGTCTGAAGCCATCGCGATCGAACTGCGAGATCTCGCTGTGGCGCTGGCCCGCGAGGCCGGCGAACTCGTCGAAGAGATGCGGGCCGACGTCGATATGGCCGGCGACACGAAGTCATCGGTGACCGACGTGGTCACCGCGGCAGACAAAGCCTCAGAACGGCTCATCATCGAGGGAATCCTTGCTGCTCGGCCAGACGACGGCGTGCTCGGCGAGGAAGGCGGCGACATCGACGGCACCTCCGGTGTTCGTTGGCTGATCGATCCAATCGATGGCACCACCAACTACGTGTATGACCTTCCGGCGTATTGCGTATCGATCGCAGCAGAACTCAACGATGCCGTTGTCGCCGGGGTCGTCTACGAACCCAAAGCCGAAACCATGTACGACGCCGTTCGAGGTGGCGGTGCCCGCCGCAACGGTGAGGCGATGAGCGTGAACCCCCTCACCGACCTGAGCCTGGCGCTCGTGTCGACCGGGTTCGGCTACCTCCCTGAACGACGGGCCGGCCAAGGCGAGGTGCTCGCCCAGCTGCTGCCCGAGATTCGCGACATCCGACGCTTCGGATCGGCGGCGCTTGAACTGTGCAATGTCGCGGAGGGCGCCGTCGACGCCTACTACGAAAAGGGACTCAACGCCTGGGACTTCGCAGCCGGCTGGCTGATCTGCGAAGAAGCGGGCGGCATGGTCGCCGACCTCCGTGGAGGACCTCCGAGCGAGAGTTTTCTCGTCGCCGGAAACACCCATCTTTTACCTTTGCTGCGTGATCGCCTCGTGCAATTGGGCGCTGACGAGCGGCCGTAGCGCCGCTCGAGACGCCCGGTCGATCGGTAGGTCGAACGGCACCGGAGCGAGCGAATCTGCCCCATGAGTGACACGACGGTGGGGTTTCAGGCACCATGGTGGCTGTGGGAACACGAATCCTGACGGTTGAAGACGATGATCGCATTCGCCAAGCGGTCAAACTCGCCCTTGAAGACGAGGGTTGGGACGTTGACGAAGCGGCAACGGGTGAGGCCGCGCTCGAGCAGTTCAAAGAGCACGAGCCCGACGTCGTGTTGATCGACATCATGCTTCCGGGCATGGACGGATTCGACGTGTGTCGCTCGGTCCGCCGCAGCAGCGACGTGCCCATCATCATGGTGACGGCGCGCAACGACACCCACGACGTGGTCGCTGGTCTCGAGGCCGGGGCCGACGACTACCTCACGAAGCCGTTTGCTCCGAAGGAGCTCTCGGCTCGGATCCGGGCCCTGCTCCGTCGAGCCCGCACCTCAGAGTCAGGCACGATGGAACGCATCGTGGTTGGCGATCTCTCGATTTCTCCTGAAGAGGGCCTCGTCACGAAGAACGACGAAGAGCTCCACCTCACCAAGACCGAGTTCCGGCTTCTGGTCGAGCTCGCCTCGCAGCCCGGCAAGGTCTTCAGTCGTGAAGCACTGCTTGAGCGAGTGTGGGGCTATGACTATTTCGCAGACGGACGGCTGGTCGATGTGCACGTTCGACGCCTCCGGACCAAGGTCGAAACCGACCCGGCGAGTCCTCGCTACGTGGTGACGGCGAGAGGCTTGGGCTACAAGCTCCAACCGTGATCAATCGCCCCCGACTGGGGCTACTTGCTCGCGTCACAACGATTTACGCACTCGGCGCACTCTTGCTGTCGTCGACCGTTGCGGTGTCAACCTTTGCGTTGGTTCAGCGGCAGCTCATCTCCGATCTGCAGGACGGCGCCCAGCTCCAAGCGTTTCGAAACACGCGCCGCCTTGGACCAAACCTTCAGCGCCTTCAGGAAAACCCCGAGCCGCCAGAACCGATCGAAGAAGGGGCCGAAGTTGTCGATCCCTTTCGTGCCCTCATTGAAGACACCAGCGTCATCTTTCGCCCAAACGGTGCCGGCGTTCTGATCATCCCGAGTGACGGACAGGCTCGTTCCCTGTCTGGCCTCGAAGTGCGCGACATTCCGGCCGACCTTCAACGCTTCGTCGTTGATGATCAAGTGGCACAGAAGCGGTTCAACGACACAGACGGCAACCCGCTCTATGGCATCGGTTTGCGATTCCCCGATCTCGACATCGAGTACTACGAGATCGTGCCGATGACTGGCGTCGCAAACACCTTGTCGTCGCTTCGGGCCATTCTGATTGGTGTGTCGCTTGGCGCCAGCCTGCTTGGCGCGTTGTTGGGGTACTACTCCGCTCGGCGAGCACTGCAGCCCCTGTCACAGGTCGGCTTGGCCGCTGGTGCCATCGCCGGCGGTGACTTCTCGGCCCGACTTGATCCAACGGTCGATCCGAGCTTGCGCCAAATCACCGAAACGTTCAACGACATGGCTGATGCCCTGCAACGCCGCATCCAGCGTGATGAACGATTCACGTCCGACGTGAGCCACGAGCTGCGGTCGCCCCTGATGACCCTGTCTGCGTCTGTCGAGGTGATTGATCGACGGCGAGCCGAGTTGCCGGAACCCGCGCAGCAGGCCGTCGACTTGCTCAAGAAGGATCTCGAACGATTCCAGCGCTTGGTGGAGGATCTGCTGGAGATCTCACGCATGGACGTCGGAGCGGTCGAGCTCGATGCCGCGCCCATCATGCTGGGCGAGTTCTTGTCGTTTGTGGTCGCCCAAAGCCGCACGCCAGAGATTCCGATCGAGCACGGCCGCAACCTGGAGGGGCTGGTGATCATGGCCGACAAGCGGCGCCTAGCCCAGGCCATCACCAATCTGATCGACAACGCGGCAAAGTATGCGGGCGGGGCCACAACCGTATGGTTTGGCACCATCGGTGACCGGGTGCAGATCGCCGTGCAAGACCGCGGCCCCGGTGTGGCTCCCGAAGATCGTGAGCGCATCTTCGATCGCTTCACCCGCGCTGGTGGCGACGCCGGACGTCGCGACATTGCCCGAGGAGTCGGCCTCGGACTGTCACTCGTGGCCGAGCACATCAGGCTGCATGAGGGCCGTGTGTGGGTCACCGATCGGCTCGACGGCGAGGACGGGGCCCGCTTCGTTGTTGAACTGCCTGTCGGCGACGTGATCGAGAGTGACGAGGAGCTGGCGGTATGAAGCGAAACGTCTCTACGCCAATTGCTGCCTTTGCCATCGTCGTGGTGTTGCTCTTGGCGATGGCTGCCTGCGCCGTCGTTCCCGTCGACGAGTCGGCCTCGCCCGTCGAGTCGGTGCCAGACGACATCTTCACCACCACCGTTCCCACCACGACAACCACCGAGGGCGAGCCTGACTCGATCGTGTTCACGCTCACGCTGTATTGGCAGTTTCAAGACGCCAGCGGTGCCCAGCGGCTGATTGGGGTGAACCGTCTACAAGAGGAAGCGCCGAGCCCCGCTCAGGCCATCGCGGCACTCGTTGCCGGTCCAAGTGTTGAAGAGAATGAGCAGCTGGCGGAGATCGGGGTGTTCTCTCCGCTCACCTCTGACGTGTTGGCACCAACCGTCGGCCAACCAAACGAGAACCGCATTGTTGTGGTGACCGTCTCCCCCGAGTTTGGTCTGCGAGAGAACGACGCGGCGAAGATCCCATTGGCGCAAGAAGTGGTGTGCACGCTGACCAGTCTCAACACGATCAACGGCGTGGTGATCGAAGACGAGCAGGGCGAGATTGCGCTGCCAGACACCGACTCAGAAACGATCGTGGGCGCAGCGGCGGCCACGAACTACAACTGCGAGCAGGTGCCAGATCTGGTCACGTTCCTGCAGCAGACCATCGAGACGCCGGAGCAAGGCGATGATGCCGAGGCCGACGCAGAGGCCGAACCCGATGCTGATTCCGGTACCGAAGCCGAAGGCTGACCCAGCAACACCGAAGCCGAAGGCTGACCCAGCAACACCGAAGCCGAAGGCTGACCCAGCAACACCGAAGCCGAAGGCTGACCCGATCAGCGACCGGTAACACTGGCTCCAGGGCCGGGACGTGCTCGGATCCACCACTCGTCGATGTCGAGGTCGACCCCTGGCTCGGCGAAGGCCACAAGCGATCCGCCAAAGCCTCCGCCGGTGAGGCGAGCTCCGTACACGCCCGGCGTTGCCGCCAC
>CALLGK010000162.1 GCA_938009905.1 uncultured Acidimicrobiales bacterium
CTCGTAGCGAAACGGCTCGACGAATCCGTCTGGATCGACGAAGCCGCGCTTGAGGGGCACGAGTGGTTCGCCGTAACGATCGATGGCGTTGCTCTTGGCGTGCGCCAGCACGACGTCTGGCCGACTGTCCAGCACGGCGACGGTCCTCTCGAGATAGGTCGGTTCGACGGTGTCGTCGCCGGCGGCCCACCGCAAGTACTCGCCCGTCGTTTCACGAAAGCCAATGTTGAAGTTCTGATTGGCGCCCACATTGCTGTCGTTGCGGCGGTAGCGCACACGACTGTCTTTGTTGCAGTAGCGCTCGGCAATCGCCGGTGTGTCGTCGTCAGACGCGTTGTCACAGATCACGAGCTCAAAGTCCTCGTAGGTCTGTGCGAGATGCGACTCGATGGCGTCAGCCAGGAAGAGTTCGCCGTTGTAGACCGGCATCGCAATGCTCACCTTCGGAGCATTGGCCTCGCCGGGACTGAGTTCGTCTGCGCCCATGGTCATGGCTGCGGGTGTCCTTCGTTGTTCTTCTGTCTACCGATGTGATTGTGCATCACTGAAACGTCGCCCAGTGGTCGGCCGGGTCGAAGTCGACCAAACCGGGAAGCGTTGCACGCTCGCCTTCAAGTTCGTGCATGAGCCGTTCCCGAATCGCCACCGGAATGGGATCGTGGTCGGTCACCCGAGCCTTCTCTCGGACTTTTACAGCCCGGTCTTTCAGCCCACGAGGGATCCGATCGGCGAGACCGCTCGGGAGGAACCCAGGTGACAACACTTTGTCGAGCCCGGGGATACGAGACGAACCGGCAGCGTTGTGAATGACCTCGGCGCCGACATCTGCTTCCTCATCGACACCGAGCCACGAGAAGACTCGTCGCATCTCAGCGTTCGCATCGCCCTCAAGTCGTTCAAGCACTGCGACATGCACTTGGCTGCGATCGAACTTCTCGTAGAGACGCTCGAGCTGCTGGCTGTAGCGGCTCGCCGTGACGTAGTGAAACAGCGGCTCCCAGTTTTCTTCGATGCGCTGAGGCTCGGCATCGAGCGCTGCGGCGAGATCCTCAATCGGCTCACCGCCGAGGCGTCTGAGGTACCGGTGACTCGACCAGATTCGTTCGATCGGATCGCGCAACACGATAAGGAGCTTGGCGTCCGGGGCTCGCTCGGCGATCGCCTTCTGGGCCGAGTCGAAGTAGAGGTAGAACGAGGAAGACTCACCGCGGTAACGCTGGTTGGAGCCATCGTCGAACAAGGCGAGATACTGAGCTTCGTCCGTCACGATCTGGTCGTAGAAGTTCTCGTCGCCCACATGGTTGAACACCGGCGTGCCGCCGGCGAAGCACATGAATCCGGGCTCCTTGAGCTCGGACATGAAGATCTCGGGGTGGGCGCGCAGGTATCGCCACATCGATGTGCTGCCTGCTCGCTGCGCGCCGATAACGAAAAAGTTCGGCTCGTTGGACGACTCCGATTCCACCTGACCAGGTTGCAGGATCCAGAGTGCGCCGACCAACGGCAAACCCGCCCACAGAAAGGGCCGGGTTACTCATGGGCCAGCCGTGAGTCGAGTCTCACGAACCGTTGCACGAAATCTTCATGACAATCGAACCAACATGCCACCCGAGCCGTCACACAATGCACTACTGTCCGAAGCGCGGTGGAGGGACCGGTTAGTTGGTCGACATCAACACTCAGGGGTCAGACTCGGGGTGGCGATTTCGGCCGAGGCGACATACCGGATCCCTTTGAGGGCTTCATGTCTTTCGAGGGACCATCGGAAATGGGTGAGTTCCCCCTATGTCGGGGGTCGTTCGTCCAATAGCGTGACTGGTGCGGAACTTGGCGGAGGGTAAACGTCAACGTGTGGTGGAACATGTCTGGGCATCGAATTGAGATGCCGCAATTTGGAGCTGATCGCTCGGCGGTGCGAATCGCCATGATCGGGTCGCGAGGGATGCCGGCAAAGTACGGCGGTGTAGAAACCGTCGTCGATGTTGCGGCTCGCGAACTGGCAAGGCGCGGTCATCACGTCACCGTCTTTTGTCGACGGTCTGATTACGAGGAGCGACCCCGTTCAATCGACGGCGTTCGACTCGTGTATCTCTGGGCTCCGAAGCAGGCCGGCGTTGCTGCGCTGATTCACTCACTGCTCGCAACGCTCTGGGCGCTCCCCCGTCGTTACGACGTGCTGCACTATCACGCGTTAGGGCCTGGCCTCTTGGCCTGCATCCCTCGGGTGTTCAAGCCGCGCAGCATGGTTGTGCAGACCATCCATGGTCGTGATGACCAGCGAGCCAAGTGGGGCGGCTTCTCCAAGGCCGTCCTTCGCCTCGGCGCGATCAGTTCGTCAAAGGTGCCGCACGAAACTCTCGTGGTGTCACACGCGCTCCGTCGTGAATACCTCGCCGAGTTCAACCGCCACACTCGAGTTGTGCCAAACGCAACCGGTGCGGTCGAGCGAGCCGAGCCCGGAAGTGCGCTCGGATGGTTCAACCTCGAACCAGGGAAGTACGTCGTGTCTGTCGGCCGGATCGTGCCCGAAAAGGCACCTCATGAGCTGATCGATGCCTTTGTTTCCTCCGACCTCGACACCAAGCTCGTGATCATCGGCGGCTCCGCTGGCACCGAGGATTACCGGGCCCAACTCGAAGAAGCAGCCGGCGACGACGATCGCGTCGTGTTCACCGGCCCCGTGTATGGCCACGAACTGGCTCAGCTCATGGGTGGTGCGTCGTGTTTCATCACGGCCTCGCACCTTGAAGGGCTCCCAACCGCTCTCATCGAAGCCGGCCGTCGCGGACTTCCGTGTCTCGCGAGCGACATTGACCCTCACTGCGAAATTCTTGGTGCCGGTGGCCCCGGCCGCCGCACCTTCATCACCGGCGATCAAGGCGACCTGATCGACAAGCTCCGCATGATTCTCGACGAGAACTCGCTCGAGCGTGACGGTGCCGACGTCTTGGCTTCCGATCTTGACCGACGCTTCAGCCTCGCCCGTGCGGCTGAAGCCCACGAGGCTGCCTACGGTCTCATCGACCTTCCGGTCGAAACTATCGATCTTCGAGATGCACCAGAAGAGGATGCACCGGTGGTCGAAGAGGAAGCGTTTGTCGATCGGTCTCGTGCCGCCGGCGGCGCTCAGGCCGACGGCCTGCGATAACCCAGTTCACCCGCAAGCGGTTCAACCGCTTTCTCAACCCGACGCATCGATGCCGCAGGACTTCGTGTCCCGTACGACCGCCCAACTCGCTGTTCAAGTGTTGACCGATCAGGCTCAACACCGCAGAACTGCGCCAGCTCATCGAGTACTGCGGGATCCTCAATGAGTGCCTCGTAGGAGACCAACACATGTGGCAAATGATCCGGATAGTTGAGGAATCCCTCGACTCGGTTGCGCCACATCGCTCCGAAATCGTGCGGCGACACGATGGGCTCGTTCGGCCATCGGGCGTAGCCCTGGGCCCGCAACGCAACGTAGGAAGACCAGCTTGCGTAGGGGTCGCGGTACAGAAGGATGATTCGTGCGCTGGGATAGAGCGCATGCAGATACCGGGCGTCTTCCGCGCCGAGCCGAGTCTCTTTGATGCCCCAGCGCTCGTAGCCGCGGTCAATAGCGGTGTCGGCGTACAGCCGGTTGAACAGCGCACGGTGGGCGTCGAGCAGATCGGCCCGTTCCGGGTAGAGGTCGGGAACCATCAAGGTGTGCAGCGGCTCAGTTGCCGTCAGCTCATCGACGACGTTGCCTTCGGCCGGCCACTGGTCGCCGATGGGACGAAGCGATTCGCGCATCCCCTGGATCAGATCGCATCGGTTCCACGGCTCGCCCCACATCATCACGTCGCCGGACGACAACAGCAGCCGCTGAAGCAGCGTCGAACCGGAGCGCCACGTTGCGCCCAGCACAAAGATGGGGGCCTCGTCGGCCGGTTGTTCGACGGCGCCGTTAGCTGCCGCGTTCAAGACCGCAGGCGACAGCGCCGTCGTCGCCCACGATTTTCGGCTTTCGCGATGGTGACGCCACCCGGCTACAACCCCAAAACGGTCTTCGATCGGCTGCATCGCTCGACGCAACGACGATCGCCACGACGCGACGTCGGCCTTCCCCCAGTCGTCGCTGGTGGTGTCAGGCGTCTTCGAATCGCTCATGGTCAGCAGAATGGCTCGGGCCGGGGACTAGGAATTGGGCCGAATGATGCGGTACGGCTGGGGAAGCCGACTCCTCCGCCGAAACCGGTCCATCTCTATCATTGTGAAGCAAGTTACCAAGTGCGGAGGCGCATCACGTGGAGTTGATCGATGCTCTGAATCTACGCGGCTGGCGAACGGCTGCGGTCATCGTGGTCGCCTGTGTCGGCGCGGTTGTTGGGCTTTTTGTGCCCCGATCGACGCCGTACGCAAGCCAACACATTGTGTTTGCTGGCCAGCTGACTTCAGACAACCTGACACCGGCCCAAATTGAAGACTTCACAGACGAGCTCCGTCTCGCTGCGAGTCTTCCTGCGGTTCGGGACGAAGTAGAACGCCAGATTGATGGCGAATTCAATGCCGAGGTTGGTGGCACGACGTCCGACTCGTCGATCCGCATCACCTCCACCTCAGAGAGCGAGGATGTCGCTCGCGACTCAAGCCGCCTCATCGGCGTCGAGGCGGCCCGGTTTGTGATCGGGCAGTCGATCGAGCGCAACAACTCTCTGGTTGCCGCGCTCGAAACCGAGCTCGCTGGCGTGTTGGCTGAGCAAGACACCATCACCGAGGAGGCAGACGGGCTCGACCCGGCGGCTGCTCTCGTGACGGCATCAGAGCTTCTGTTCACCGCGCAGCAAGAGGCCGCAGGCGGCGATGCCAGCGCGGTGATTCGCTCGGCTGCGCTCCAGCGTGAGATCGATGAACTCCGGCCGCTGGCCCAGGCATACTCTCGCCTCGAACAAGACGTGACGGCGCTCAACTCTGAACTCGGACAGGCCCGTGCCGACTCCGCTCGTGGCCAGAACGCCCTTGCCAACATCGACAACCAATTGTTCATCACCGAGCTTTCGACCAAGCCCCAGTCTGCGGCGCCGAAGCTCGTCCAAAACATGTTGCTGTTTGCCGGTTTGAATGTCGCTGCACTCATCCTCGTGTTCTTCTTGATCGACCGGCTCGGTCGGGGTCCGGCGACCGACGTCGCCAACGATGAGCTCATCGAAGAGCCGACACTCGATCTCACTACCGAGAGCACTCCCGAGCATCGAGCGGCCGTTGCACCGACTGGTGACGGTCCTCGCATCGAAGCGCCACCGGCCCGCCTCACCGATGGGGAAAGTGTGGCGTCTCGCACCCGGTCAAGCCGTGAGCGTCGCCTGTCGGCAACGAGCTCATCTCGAGAAAACGAGCGGGGGGCGGCAGCTGAGGCGGCCCCCTACGACGTCAATGCCGAGGAGGCACAGGAATCGCAGAAGCCAACGACCGAGGTCGACATGAGCGCTGAAGCCCTCGAGGCAGCAGCTCGGAGCAACCCCGAGCTTGTCAGCACTGATCTCGGCAGTCGAGATCTCACGGGCGACGAGCTTGAGGCCGAGAAGGCGACGCAACCAGCGAAGCCGTCTCGACCGATTAAGAAGAAGCGTCGGACCTCAAAGCCCACCACGGTGGCCACCAACGGCAACGGCACGTCTGACCCTGACGCAGACGCTGACGACAAAGCCGTCGAGACCAACGGCAACGGCTCAGGCAAAAAGCGTTCGGACCGTCCAGCAGCAAAGCGGGTGTCACGATGACCGCACCCATCAAAGTTGCCATGGTTGGCCCCTACCCGGTTGGCCGCACGCTCTCGAACGGCGTGGAAGCGGTCACGGTCGAGGTCGTTGATCTGCTTCGTCAACGCGATGACGTTGAGGTCGAGGTGGTCACCTGCGTGTTCGGCAGCGACGACAAGACCGTTGTGCAAGACGGTGTCACGATTCACATCGTTGGCTCGTCTGACCGTCTGCGTCGCTTGACCTTCTATATGCGCGAGCGTTCCGGCATTGCCAAGCGGCTCAAGCAGATCGCTCCAGACATCGTCCATGCGCAGGGCGCCAACTTCTACGGAGCCGGTGCACTCGATGCCGGCATGCCGTCTGTGGTGACCCTGCACGGGATGCTCTTCAAGGAAGCCAAGATCACCGACAGCCGCAGCGAACGTCTGCGCCAAATGCAGACGCAGCTGCGCGGCTTCTTCAACGCTCGCTTCGAAGAGCGGGTGCTCGAGCGCTCCACCGACATCATCACGATCAGCGAATATGTCAACGCGTGTATCGATGGCCGCACCAAGGCCACCCTGCATGCGATCGCTAATCCGATCAGCGAGGACTACTTCGGTCTCGAGAAGGTCGCAGAAGCCGGGCGATTGCTCTGCGTGGCTCGCATCGAACCTCGCAAGGGTCAGCATCACCTCGTGGAAGCCGTGCGTCGCTTGCTCGACGATGGCCACGAGGTGCAACTGCGCCTTGTCGGCAAGCCGGTCGACGAAGGCTATGCCGAGTCGGTCAAGGCGTTGATCGTGCAGCACGGGCTCCACGACAACATCACCCTCACCGGCATCGTCTCAGACGAAGAGCTGATCGATGAGTACCGACGAGCCGATGTCGTTGTGATGTCGTCTCGGGAAGAGACCTCACCGATGACGTTGCAGCAAGCCATGGCGTGTTCAACGGCGGTGGCTGGTCCGGCCAATGCGGGCATTCCGTACCTGATCGAGCACGAAGAGAACGGCCTGCTCGTCACCGAAGAGCCGCTCGACGCTGGGTTGGCAACAGCCCTCGGCGCTCTGCTGAGCGACAACGAGCTTCGCAACAGACTCGCAAAGGGTGGACGGGCGACGGCCGAGCGCCGTTTCCGGGCCGACCGCGTCGGTGACGACACGGTTGCGGTCTATCAATCAGTTCTGGGCTGACATTGACCGGCCTGCAGACTCGACCGGCGCCGACGCCGACCGCCCTGCCGATCGGACTTCCGCGCCAGTCACATGAGTGGCTGGTCGCTGTTGTCGCGCTCGCGGCGGGTCTGATTGCTGCGTTTGGCGTGCTCGCTGCCGGGCTGAGCCCCAGCGACGTCACGATGGTGCTCACGCTGGCGGTCACCGCTGGCCTCGGCTTCGTCGCCATGTATCGCTTCGAGTGGTTTGTGCTTGCCGTGTTGCTGATTCGGCCCGCCCTCGACGACCTGAAGTCTGATTCGCTCGATCCGCTTCAACCCGCCGCTGTGCTCGGCCTGCTTGTCATCGCAGCCGGCATCGCCAGACTGATCGCCGATCGGGTGCAGGGCATCCGGGTGCTCGCAACGCCGATGGGTGTGGCCTGGGTCGTCTGCGGCGTGTTGTTCACGCTGTCGCTTCCCACCTCGCTCAACAAGGCCGAGAGCCTGCCAGCCAACCTCGGCTTCATCTCCTCGGTCGTGATGTACCTCATGATCGAGCGCACCTTGCGCCTCGATCGCACGGCCCTCAAGCGAGTGCTGTTTGTGGTCGGTGCCGGCGTCTTCATTCCGGTCACGACCGCCATCATCCAGTACTTCTGGACCGCAAGCGTCGATCCGATCTCGGGCCTTGCGCGTCTCACCGGGTCGTTCTCGCACTTCAATCCGTTTGCCACGTATCTGGTGTTGATTCTGCTTCTCTTGCTCGGACCGCTGGCGTCCACCAGCGCCCGCAACCGGCTGCTGCTGCTTGGGCCCATTCTCGCCACGTTCTTTGTGCTGCTCAACACGTTCGCCCGTGCGGCGTGGATCTCGTTTGCAACAGGCGCCTTGGTCTTCACGTGGCGTCGTGATCGTCGCCTCGCCATGTTGTTGCTTGTTGGCCTGGTCGTCGCCGCCGCCCTCATCCCCGGCGTCGGCGAACGAATCGCGAACGTCACGGCCACCGAAGGCGCAGATGGCGGAGCCAAGACAGACGACTCGCTGGCGTGGCGCATCGGCTACTGGGGCGAAGTGGCTCCCCTCTTCTTCCGCAACCCATTCAGCGGTGTCGGCCTTCAGGTTGTGCCAACGCTGACGCTGCGTGAGGCTCGCCCCCACAACAGCTTCCTCCAGGCCGCCGTCGAGGGTGGCGTGCTCGGACTCTTCGGCTGGGTGTTCCTCGTCGGAACCGCTCTCGTGCTCGTGATCAAGGCCTGGCGCATGGTCGACAGCCCCCGGTTCACCACGTTCCAATCGACCGTGCTTCTCGGATCGATCGTCGCATCCACCTCTGTGGTGATTCAGCTGTTCACCGAGAACATCATGACCGACACCATTCTGCAGTGGTACCTCAACGTCGGACTGGCCACGATGGCTGTCTGGGTGTGGGCCGATCGTGTTCGTGAGGCTCCGCCACAACGAGTGGCACAGGGCCCGAAGGTCACACTTGCGCCATGGCTGGCCGGAGTCGTTGCCATCTCCGCCGTCGCCGCCGCATTCCTCGGCTTCACCTCTTCATCGAACTATCGAGCCGAGGCCTACCTGTCGGTCAACACCATCTCGGCCAACCCGCAAAACCGCGGCAGTCTCGACAACACCACAGAAGATCTGGTCGTCGTCGCTCGTCTTCCCCTTGTTCGCGATGCGGCGAAGGCTCGGGCCAACGTGCCGGGCAACACCAACATTCAGCCAGACGCCGGTCAATACGACGAGGCCCGCTCAACGGTGTGGTTTGCCGCGGTTCATACCGACCCCGACAAGGCCGAGGAACTGGCCGAAGCGTTGGCGACCGAGGCCGCCATCTTCTATTCAGAAGGCCGATCGATCTCGGCGAGCTCACCGGTGTCTGTGTCGCGATCAAACGTGACAGAGCAGGCCATCGCGGAGGGCGCCATCTGGCAAGGCTCAACCACATTGGTGAGTGCTTGGCCCAAGTACGTGCAGTCGGCGGTGATCGGCGCCCTGGTGTCGATGCTGGCCGGCGCTGCACTCACGATGTTCTTCGAGGAGCGAGCGCGACGACGCTTAGCCAGACAACCGGCCGTCAACGTTTCGGCGTTCTCATCACTCCCCCAGCCAGTCTCATGACCGGCAACCGAATCAATCTCAACGATGCATCCACCGACACCGTCGGCGGACGAGCTGGAAGGAAACACATATGACGACCATGGTGACCGGAGCGGCGGGCTACCTCGGCTCCTACGTGATCGACACACTCCTCGAGCGGGGAAAGAAGGTCGTTGGCCTCGACAACCTTGCGTGGGGCAACAAGGAACACATCGAACGGCTCGACGACAATCCAAACTTCACGTTTGCGAACGTCGATGTCACCGACACGGGCGCCGTCTCGGCCACCGTGCAAGAAAACGGTGTAACCGACATCTTCCACTTGGCCGCGCTGCACTTCATCCCTGCAGCGGTTGCCGACCCTTCGCTGGCCGTGCGAATCAACGTGCTCGGCACGCAATCGGTGCTTGATGCAGTGCGCGACGGCGGCGTCGAGCGCATGGCATTCGCCTCGACCGGCGACGTCTACGCGCCGAGCGATGACGCTCATCACGAAGACCTCGAACCAGCTCCGTTCAACATCTACGGACTCACGAAGCTGCAAGGCGAGCAGCTGATCGCCAACGCGCAGCGCTCGCTCGACACCAAGTTTCTGGTGGCCCGGTTCTTCAACCTCTACGGCGCCCGTGAGACCAACCCACACATCGTTCCTGAGATTGTCGACCAGCTGAAGGCTGGCAGTGGCGTCCTCCGACTCGGCAACCTCGACCCTCGTCGCGACATGGTCCCGGTTGACGAAGCGGGCAAGGCGCTCGTCGAAGCGCTCGCCGCCGCATCAGACCCGATCACCACGGTCAACGTCGGCACCGGCACGGCTCACCGCATGGGTGATCTCGTCGACACGCTCGTCAGCCTTGCCGGCACCGGCGCCACGGTCGAGACCGACCCGGCCAAGGTCCGCAAGTCGGAGCGCATGCACCTTCAGGCCGACGTAGGACGCCTTCGCAACCTCATCGGCTGGGCCCCAAGTCCCGACCTCGAAGCGGGGATCACCACCCTGCTGAAGGCCGAAGGAATGACCTGAGACAAGGCGCCCAATCGCTCGACGGATGCTCTTTGGGCAACACGACTGGGCGACCTCGGGCCGCCGACACCGGCAACTATCTTTCTCGCATCATGCACTCACGTAGACCATCGCGGCCTCACAAGAGGCTCACTGCGCTCCTCGTAGCGCTCGCGCTGGGATCTACCGCGTGTTCCGCGCTAGCGGGTGATGCCGGCAGCTCTGGTTCGACAGACGCCGGCGACATCACAACCACCGAACCCGGCCCAGGTGATGACACTGGAACCGGTGATCCTGGGGGGCCTGAGGATGGCGATCCCGGCAGCCCTGGGTCAGGCGATCCTGATGACCCACCTCGCATCGTTGATGGCTTCACCCCGCTCGGTGAACCAGGGGTGGGTGGTCGCACAACGTCGGTGATCTTCGATCCTGGTTCTGATCGGGCCATGTTGGTTGGCGGCGACATGCTCGGCATCGCCTGGGCAGACGACCCAATGACGCAATGGAACGCCGGCACCGGCCTTCGTTCGTGGGAGATCGCCGAGTTCTCCTACAACCCAGACGTGGCCGACGAGGTGTGGGTGGGCACGATGGGCGGCCCGTACCGATCGTTTGATGGCGGCCATACGTGGGAGGCAGCCCGTGAGGGCATGCCAGCTCCGGCGGGCGACGGCTACTCGGCTCCCATCGAGATCGTGCGTTTCGATCCGAGCGACTCCCAGCGCCTCATCGCCTTCAGCGGTTCACAGCGACAGTGGAATCGCTTCCGTACCGACCAGTTCACCTACGGCGCCGTGTGGGAGTCGGTCGATGGTGGCGCCACGTGGATCAACGTTGGTGCGGTAGGCAATGGAGCCAACATCCAAGACGGCGTGTTCGCCGCCGGTGGATCGACGCTGATGGTGGCAACCCGCAATCAGGGCGTTCACATCAGCCGCGACAGCGGCCGCACCTGGACGAAGTCGAGCAATGGTCTCCCCCACGACGCCATTGGTGACCTTGCCGCCCACCCCACCGATCCAAACATTGCGTGGGCCGCGGTGAAGGCCCACGACGACAACGGTTCGATCCAACAGGGCGGCGTCTACGTGACTCGCGATGGTGGGCAGAGCTGGACCGCACAGTCATCTGGGCTGCAGCTGGAAACCGGCAGCTCCGTTGAAGCGACTGCTGGGTTCGACCGCATCGTCGTATCGCCGTCGAACCCCAACCGTCTCTACACATCGAACGTTGGGCGAGGCCAGAACGCGGTCTATCGGTCAGACGATGGCGGCGAGAACTGGATCGAGATTGCCAACGGCAACACCGACCGACCTCGGGCGTACCAATCGTCGGTTCGGGCCTACGAGCTCGCCGTTCATCCAACACTCCCTGACGTCGTGGTGTTCGGCCAAGACGACTATCTCCTGCTGAGTCGAGACGCTGGCGATACGTGGGCCGACCTCACGACAAACGACTTGGGCGATGAGCACTTCAGCGGCCGTGGCTACTCGGGGCTCGTCTCGAGCGATGTTGCCTTTGACCCCTTCAATCCGGGCCGGATGGCGATCGCAGCGTTCGACGGAGGCAACTTCATCGGCTCAAACGACGGCGGCGATTCGTGGCGTCGTCCGATCACCGGCGCCAACGTCAACTGGGGCGGAGCCGAAGAGATTCGCTACGCATCAGACGGCACGATCTACGTCTTGCTCGGCCAGTCGACGGCCAACTTCCGAGGCGTTGGTGTGTCGACAGACGGCGGCCAATCGTTCGACATTCGAGAAGGCAGCGGTGTCGGACTTCCGGCCACGCGAAGCGACCTTGATCCAACCGGTCTTGCCGTGCATCCCACCGATCCGAACACGATCTACGTGGCCATCGACGGCATCATCTATCGCTCAACCGATCAGGGCCAGAGCTTCCAAACAGTGCTCGGGTCGATCCAGCAACCATTCGATATCGACTTCAGCCCAGACGGCGGCACGCTGTACATCACCGCAGAGATCGGCGTCTTCTGGTCGACCGACGGCGGCACGAGCGCCGAACCAATTCCCGAGTCGCCGTTTGCCGCGACTCGCCTCACCGTCGACTCGCTCACGGGCGATCTGTATGTCACACAGTTTGATGCCGGCGACTTCGGTGGCCTGAGTCGGTTCAACGGCGAGGGTTGGGATCTGTTGATCAACGACCCGCAGGTGCACGAGGTGGCGATCTCGCCCGAGGACCCTGACATTCTCGTGGCGGTCACCAGCGACCGACCGAGGCGTGACATCAGCCGGGCCACCGGCGTCATGATCTCGATCGACGGCGGGGCCAGCTGGTTCACCGAAAACACCGGCCTGCCAATGACAAGGCTCACCACCGCGGCGTTCGACCCGTTCGATCCAGACCGACTCGTGGTTGGAACCACCGGCCGCGGGTTCTTCGAAGCATCCATCGCCGACCTCGCCGGCTTCTGAACGCCCCGCCCGGAGGCAGTCATAGGCCCTCGTGCCCAGCTGATGAGCAAGCTGCCCATTGGGCGAGGCAGGGGCACGCCATACTCTTGAGAGGGATGTTGGCCCGCTCCGAGGGAGCAGCCGAGTGCGGAGGAGACGAGCGGCGAAATGATGGTGCTACGGGACCAAGACGTTGTCTTCCTGGCCTACAACAAGGCCGGATCGAGCTCGATCGAAGCTGCCCTCAAAGAGCAGCGTTCGATACCGCTTGAGGCCTACGCCCGCGCTGTCCATCCACTGCTCAGAAGCGACCTGCCGTGGAAGCACATGACGGCCCTCGAGTTCCAAAGGCTCTTTCGCTGGTCAAAGACCATCTCGAGCGCTCACCGGGTCGCTGTTGTTCGCAACCCGTGGGACCGCATGGTGTCGGTCTGGTCATACCAGCGACAGACCATCCCCGACCGTCATCCGCTCGCTGTCTCTCACGAGTTCATTGACTACGTGAAGGCCGGCGGGTCTGGCGCCAGCTTCATGACCTTCAGCGACTTCGCAGGCGACGGCACAGGCGGACTCGCCGTCGACACCGTGCTGCGCGTCGAGAACCTCAACGACGACTTCGCCGAGTTGTGCGCGGCCCGCGATCTCGGCTCGGTCGAGCTTCCCCGAAAGAACTCATCGAAGCGCCCCGCTTATCGCGAGATGTACGACGACGAGAGCCGCGAGATCGTTGCCGCCCACTTCAAGGCCGACATCGAACGCTTCGGCTACGAGTTCTGACCGTGGTGGTCGACCAAACAACGGCACCGACGCCCACCCCGAAACGGGCGTCGCTGACGAACCGCCTTCAGGGTCAGCGTCTCGACTCGGCCATTACGTCGCTCAGCTACCTCGCCACGGCCGGTCTCGGCTTCGTCAACGGTCCGATCTTGGCCAGAGCCTTGGGCACCACGGGCCGAGGTGAGCTCGCTGCGGTTGTCGCCACAACGCAGCTCATCGGATTCATCAGCGGGTTCGGCATGCCTCGGGCCGCCGTCTTCTTCGCGACAGATATCAAGTGGCGCAAGATCATCATGTCGTCGTGGTTCACGGTGCTGGTGTTCAACCTGCCGTTCCTGGCGTTGCTCTACCCCGCCTACCAGTGGATTCTCGAGGGCAAGCAAGACGTCACGGTCACCTGGTT
>CALLGK010000163.1 GCA_938009905.1 uncultured Acidimicrobiales bacterium
TGAGCACCGCCGCTCCCTGCCTTGCCACCATGGCCACGGTCACGATCGAGGCGAGCACCCACACGGTCGGGAGCGACTGACTGTGGTCTGGAGAGCCGTACACCCACACGTCGGCCAGCAATGCAATCGTGCCGAGCGCGATCTCGCCCAGCACGGGAACGGGCCGCAGGGCAAGATCGGGGTCACGGTTGTAGAGCCACGTCAGCCACGCTGTGAACAGCACAAGACCGCCCGTGATGGCGATGCCCCACCCAGGGTGGGCCACCGGCAGCTTCGACACCTGCCGGTTCCGGTCCCAGATCTCGTAGACAAACAGACCGAGGGCCCACGTCGCGGTCAACCACCGGAACCACAACAGTGTTCGCTGCCAGCCGATTCTGGTTGGACGAGCGACCGCGGGACGCGAAGAAACGAACCAGCTTCCGATCGGTCCGAGGCTTGGCGCCGCGGCATTGCCGCTTGCAGTCACCCTCGTATCATCGGCCATCAGAGAGGGCCGCTGAGGGCATGCTGCGGAACAAGACGCTGCCTTCTGTGGTCGTGCGACCTCGATTTACCTGAGGCCCGATCACCGATTCGCACCAGACCCCTTTCGCAGGCCTGGCGCGAACCGTTCGCCTCTTCAGCCCGTGATGTGCCCGTGGTCGTAGGTTGTAGCGTCAGCTACTCGGCTGATGGTCAGGTGTGGTACGGCCTCGGGGCGTTTTCCCCGCTCCCTTGTGGGGGGCAAAAGCTAGCGATGGTTGGATCTTTCTCGAGTATCTCGACGTCGATCGAGAGCGGTCCAGCCGCCCCTTCTGGCTTGCACAGCCACCCGTCGTTGTCATCCAGTCCGTCACGCCAACTTGTTGCCGAGATGGGCACCATGCATCGCTGATAGTGGTGAAACGCTCGATAGTCCCCGCTATCGACGTCGCGGAAGAGGCGGGACCGGGCTCCCACTCCGTTTTCGGTGTTCCAGATCACGATGACCTCGTCAGAGCCGAGGCAGGATCTTGTGCGCCCGCCGATGGCATGGCTCCGGCGAGCCCCGCCAGAGTTGCGGCGACATGTAGTGCGGCCTTCGTCTTGTTCTTCATGTGATCAACCTCCTGATCGCGGTCCCTCGGACCTCGTGACCCGCACTTGCGGCCAGCCCGAAGCCCAGGATCGGGGACATCCCGATTGGGCTCACTTAGGGGCACCGGCTGGCGCTGAAGTAGGGGTACGCGCGTCAGATCTTGGGGTCGCGCCCCGCTGACCGATTCGCCATCAGTTCCTACCGTTCGGGACATGTCAGGACCGTCCTGGCAAGCAGCGAATGCTGCGCAAGACAAGGAGCGCACAATGCCTCGCTACATGGTCGAACGATCGTTCCCTGATGAACTCACGGTTCCGGTTGATGCTGAAGGGGCCGCTGCTTTGGCAGACGTTGTCGCGAACAATGCGGACGCTGATGTCACCTGGGTGTGCTCGTACGTTTCGGCAGATCGGACTCAGACGTTCTGCATCTACGACGGCCCGAATCCCGATGCCATCAGGCAGGCGGCCAAAGCCAACTCGATGCCCATCGGCCCGGTCACCGAAGTTCGCGTCCTTGACCCGTACTTCTACACACCGAGCGAGTCGTCATGATCGGCTCGGCAGCGGTGGCGGCCATGCTTCTCGCCGCCTCAACCCTTGGGACGACGACCGTCGTCGACGAACTCGACTGTGTGAGTCGAAACGAGGTTTCAGGTCAGAGCTATCACGTCGCTTGCATGTTGTTGCCCGGCAGACCTGATGGCTGGTACGACGCGCACGCGTCAGGGAGCGTCGACTCGGAGAGCCGTCCTGGCTCGTGGACTAGCGTCGCGGGCTATGGCGGACGAGTGCGTTGACCTCGTAGAGCGAGAGGAAGAACTCGCGACGGTGCAAGCTGCTGTCGAGGCCGCGAGGGAGGGCCTCGGCCGGCTTGTCGTCGTCTCGGGAGAAGCAGGGGCCGGAAAGACAGCGCTCCTTCGTTCGGCAGCCCGACAGATCCGTTCCGGGGTTGCCGTTCTTGATAGTCGAAGTGACGACCTGATGACTGCGTCACCCCTCGGAGTTCTGCACGAGATAGCGACGCACCTCGGCCTGAACTCGGCGGATATCGATCTTGCAACGTCGCAGGCATCGCTGTTTTCCAGCGTTCTGTCGGCACTGATCGATCGCTCGCCGTTGCTATGGATTGTCGACGACATCCATTGGGCCGACGGGGCAAGCCTCGACCTTCTTCGCTATATCTCTCGGCGGATCGACCGACTCAGCATCGTGTTGGCCGTTACCTTTCGAAGCGACGAGGTGAGTGATCAACACCCGGCTCATGCGCTCGTTGCCGAGATGATGCGATCGCCAGTAACCGCACGGATCGAACTCGAGCCACTCTCTGAGAGCGCAGTCGGTGAAATCGTTGGTCTGCAGCGATGCAGCGAAGTTCTGCGACTCACAAACGGGAACCCGTTCTTCGTGACCGAGCTCGCAGACCTGGACTCAAAGAACGACACAGCCAAGTCCGTCCGGGACGTGGTTCTCGGTCGTCTGAACGGCCTCGACCCGGACCAACGCGGCGTCGTTGATCTGGCCGCAGTTGGTCCTCGAGGCTTGCCCTTCGCCGCGGCGCGAGAGATCCTTGGCAGCTCCGATGACGTCCTCGCCGATGTCACTCGCACCGGTGTCCTCACGGATTCGCCCAACGGTCTCTCGTTCCGGCACGAGATCAGCCGGAGAGCGGTAGAGGGGTCGCTTTCAGTAGCCCGCCGCCAGACCTTGAACGCGCAGATGCTTTCGTATTGGCAGGCGAACGATGCGGACGAATCGCTGCTCGCTCACCATGCAGTCGAAACGGGTGACGGGGTCTCGATCGCTCGGTTCGTCCCGCGTGCAGCTCGGCAGGCTCGCCAGAGCGGCGCCTACAGGGAAGCCGTCGCGTATGCCGACGCGGCGCTCGGCTGTGAGCAGCTGGATCAACAGGACCGAATCGGACTGCTGGTAACCGCCGCGCTCGTTCTGCCCCAAGTGGGGGAGTTCCAAGAAGCGCTGACCCGAGCTGACGAGCTCCTTGCGCTTGCCTCTCACACCGACGACCAAGCGCTCTTGGCGATGGCGTGGCATACGGCGTCCAATGTTCGATACCACGACTCTGCTGAAGCGGCGAGAGAAGCAGTGAATCGAGCGGTGGAGGCGGCCGAGACTTGCGGCGATGCTGATCTGTTGGCCAAGTGCCTTGTCGATCGAGCGTTCTTTGCGATGTTCGCGCGTCGGTACGCGGCGCCGTTGGCTGACCTCAATCGGGCGGATGCCCTTCTCGAGGAACGCGACGTAGCCATGACGACACGAATCCTCGGTGCACGCGGGTGTGTCGAGGTCGTCGGGGGCAATGTAGACGAAGGTCTCCGACTGCTTGAAGAGTCCCTCGCAATGGCACGCGCCCACGGTGATGACCACCACGTCCTTGTGGCGTTGGGCAACCTTGGGTCGGCCGCAGGAGAGTCTCGGCGGTATCCAGAAGCTCTTCATTGGCTGACGATGAACCTTCAGGAGCCAGAAGCGTTTGGCGACTTCAAGTTTGAGTACTCAAGAGCTTGGTTGCTTCGCGTCCTCGTCGAGATGGGCCGGTGGAACGACGCAGACAAGCTTCTGAGTGAGGAGTTGCCGCTCGACAATCCGGCCTCGATCGGGACTCGCGAAGGAGCTATTGCTCGGCTTCGAGTTCGACGCGGTGAAGCCGAGGCAGTTAGTCACGCGTCCGCGTCGTTGGAGGTCGTTGCGAACAGAGACCTGCAACAGCGATGGCCGTTGGCGTGCGCTATTGCGGAACACGCATGGCTGGTCGGCGACGAAGAGGTCGGCCTCGCGACGCTCGCCAACGTCGTCGCGGAGGCATTTGAATCAGACAGCGCCTGGGCTCGAGGCGAAACAGCCTTCTGGTTTGTTCGCTGCGGTGGTTCGGTTGCCGACCAGATTGGCGGCGCCGGGCCCGACACGCCGTTCCATCTTCATCTGGCTGGGCAGTGGCGCGAGGCTGCCGATGCTTGGCAGAAAATCGGTTGCCCCTACGAGCAGGCTCTTGCCCTGGCCGACGGAGCGGAAGGCGACTTGCTCGATGCCATCGCCATCTTTGACGAGCTAGGAGCTCGTCCAGCTGCCAGTTGGGCTCGGCGGCGTCTTCGGAGCTTGGGGACGGTCACCGTGCCCAGAGGCAAACATGCATCGACGCGGGCCAACAGGTTTGGCCTGACTCGTCGCCAAGCTGAGGTGCTCGACTTGGCGACGGAGGGGTTGACGAATCCCGAGATAGCGAAGCGACTCTTTGTTTCTGCAAAGACGGTCGAGCACCACATGTCCGCCGTCCTGATGAAGCTGGGCGCAAAGAATCGGCGCGAGGCAATACGGCATGTGTTGGCGAATGGGGAGACCCCGTCCGATGGGTAGGCAGCCCGCGATGCCGAGCGGTGTGTTGATCGTCTGGGTTATTGAGCAGTAACCGCGTTGACGGAATCGAGGAGGTGATCGGCCGCACCACCCAGAGCTTTTGCCGCCTCGTTGGTGCTCACCTCGGCCAACACAGCCTTGGCGTCTTCAACGAAGGTGCGAGCCACATCAAGTGCTGACTCGACGCCCGGGCCACGACGCACGATGTCGATGGCAGCATGGCGATCTTCGAGATTGAGCCCGTCGGTGAGCAGCTCTTTGAGGAGTGCGCCCTCAGGCCACTGCAGGGTGTGGATCACGGGCAGGCTGTAGACGCCTTCAATCATGTCGTTGCCTGCTGGCTTACCGAGCTGCTCGTCTGTGGCAATCACGTCGAGCACGTCGTCGACGACCTGGAAGGCCATGCCGTAGAGGCGGCCAAACTCGGTGAGCTTGTCGATGTTCTCGGCGCTCTGCTGCGAGACGATGCCACCGATGCGACACGCTGCGGCGTAGAGCGATGCGGTCTTACCAGCGATCGAGGGGAAGTACTGCTCTTCTGAGCGGTCGACGTCGTACATGGTCTGCAGTTCGCCGACCTGGCCCCGGCAGAGTTCAGCGATCGTCGAGGCCAAAAGCCCAGCAACGTCGTTGCCAAGATCGGCTGCGATCTCTGACGCCTTGGCGAGGAGATAGTCGCCAGACAGGATCGCCCGAAGGTTGCCCCAGCGGGCGTTGACGCTGATGACCTGGCGCCGCATCTCTGCTTCGTCCATCACGTCGTCGTGGTAGAGCGAACCGATGTGAACGAGTTCAACGGACACGCCGCCACGAACGACGTCGTAGGGAACTCGCTCGCCGTCTGGCAACGAACATGCTGCGGACGCGACAGCAAACAACGGGCGCAACCGTTTGCCGCCAGCCTTGATCAGATGTGACGAGATCTCGGTGAGATACGGGTCGTTGTCGATCCGCACCACATCGAGCAGCGTCTGCTCGATGCGCTCGCGATCGCCATCGGCTGTTGGAAGCAGAAGAAGAGGATTCGCAGCCACGACTCCAGCGTATGCCGCGCAGCGACCGGTGGCGGTATCGGGCGCTTCATGACACCTGTCTCATGCACCGCAGCGATCTGCCGATGGCAACGGATGTTCCGCTCGACTCGGGTCGTCGCAGCTGCCGCCGTTCTTTTCGCTCTCATCGCCGTTGCATGCGGCTCGACGTCTGAACCCGTGGCGGGCCCTGTGCAGACCGTGGCCCCGACGACCTTGATGAGTGAAGCCACGGCATCTTCAGGAAACGAGCCGACGTCAACGACTGCTCCGGGCAATGCTGCTTCTGAGGCAACCGAGGTGCCGACAGAGACTGAGCCAAACTTGGCATTCGCGGATCAAAAGCGCATCGACCTTCGCGATCCTGATGCCATGCGTCTTGGGTTTGCGAGCGGCTCTATCGATACGACATCTGGTTCAGCGATCATCGAGGAGGCCGAATGGCTGCTCGGGGCGGCGCCCACGTCGTTCATGGAAGTGGCAGACGGCTCGTCGGCCCAGCTTGTGGCCCTTGACCGTTCTGGTGACGTCGTGCAGAACGCTCCGTTCGTGGTGAGTCAAGTCTCTGGCGATGTTGTTGAGTCGTTCAATTGGAGCCCGGACCTGCCGCCAGGCCGCTACCGATTCAACGCAAACATGTTGATGAGTGTCGAGGTGGCTGCCCTTGTCGTCGAGGTCGATGGCATCGAACTCCATCGCTGGGAGCGGTCACCCACCGCCCCCCGCCTTGTGCTCAATCGCGAGGGGACGATCGTCACGTGGGAAACCGCCGATGACGACGATGACCCGGTCGACGTCGTCGCAATCTTCGATGGCGGAAACGACACAGATCTTGTGCCCATCGGCGGAAGTGGGCGCGGTCTCTACTGGTCGTCGCCGGTTGAGGGAGCGGAGCCGATCGAGCAGGGCGTCGACGTAAGCCTTGCGGGCGTTGAAGCATCGAGCGATGGCCGCGTTGTGGTGGTGGCGAACGACGGATTCAACGTGACGGTCGCCGAAGTGGCAGATCTCGCCGTTGCGTCCTTGCCCCCCGAAGTCTTCGTCAATTCACCGAGCGAGGGTGGCGAATATTGGAGCGGCACCTGGATGCTCCTTGAGGCCTCGGTTCTCATCGCAGAAGACGGCGGGTACTCGAACCACAGCGAACGGCTTGATGATCACGAGGTTCTATGGTCGAGCAACCTGGATGGCGAGATTGGTCGCGGTCCGACGGTTGAAATCGGCCTTGAAGAGGCTCTTCCACTGCGGGTTGGGGTACACGAGATCACGGTCACCGTGACAGCTCCTGATGGCCAAACAGCCAGTGACACTGTTCAGATCACCGTCACGGAGTAGTCCCCGCGACGGCGTGCTGGAATATCTGATGCGCAAAATCGCTTAGGTCTAATGGCCCAACTCCTCAGGTCATCGGTCTTCCAGCCGACCTTCCAAGTGGAGTCAGAGATACACTCGGCCAACGCCCCCACGGGCCGCAGCTGCGGCCTTGTTTCCGGGAGGAACCCCATGTTTGAACGCTTCACCGACAGAGCCCGCCGAGTCGTCGTCCTTGCCCAGGAAGAAGCACGACTCCTAAACCACAACTACATCGGGACCGAGCACATCCTGCTTGGCCTGATTCACGAAGGCGAAGGAGTGGCTGCGAAGGCCCTCGAATCGCTTTCGATTTCCCTCGAAGCCGTCCGCAGCCAGGTCGAAGACATCATCGGCCAGGGTGGGTCGTCACCGAGTGGCCACATTCCCTTTACGCCACGAGCCAAGAAGGTTCTCGAGCTCTCGCTCCGGGAAGCCCTGCAGCTCGGACACAACTACATCGGAACCGAGCACATCCTGCTCGGACTGATCCGCGAGGGCGAGGGCGTTGCCGCTCAGGTTCTCGTGAAGCTCGGCGCCGACCTCAGTCGGGTTCGCCAGCAGGTCATCCAACTTCTCAGCGGCTACTCCGGTCCAAGCCAGGGTGGCGGCGGTGCCCCCGGCGAAGGAACCAGCAGCGGTGGCGGCAAGACCAGCGCCACCAGCGGTGGTGCAGGAGGCGAAGCGCCATCCGGCTCGCTCATCCTCGATCAGTTCGGTCGAAACATGACCCAACTGGCTCGCGAGAAGAAGCTCGACCCTGTCATCGGTCGAACCCGCGAAGCCGAGCGCGTTATGCAGGTGCTCTCACGCCGCACCAAGAACAACCCTGTGCTCATCGGTGAGCCTGGCGTCGGTAAGACCGCCATCGTCGAGGGCCTGGCCCAGATGATCGCGGCAGACGAGGTGCCAGACACCCTCCGTGGCAAGCAGCTCTACACCCTCGACCTCGGCGCACT
>CALLGK010000164.1 GCA_938009905.1 uncultured Acidimicrobiales bacterium
ATCAAACCGAGCCTCGCCAGGAACGGTCGTGACCCACAACATGACGGCCCACGGGTGGCGAAGGAACATGTTCTTGCTGTCGATGGCGTGTTGGCGAAGAGCAGCGCGCCAATCGGATGGATCAGCCGGAAGCGGAACCTCATTGGTGACGAGATCGACCATGCCTTGCTGGAGATCTCGCTTGTTTGCGACGTGGTTGTAGAGCGACATGACCTCGAAGCCCAAACGAGTTGCCAACTTGCGCATCGAGACCGACCCGATGCCGTCCTCGTCCGCAAAGGCAACAGCCTCGGCAAGCACTCTGTCTCTCGTGAGTGGTTGCCTGGCTTGTTTCGTTGGAGTGTCTGTCATCGGGAGGTGCTTCTTTGGTTGAACGTGGTCGAGGCAGACGAGCAAACGACTGGTCGAAGACTAGCAATTTGAATTTACACTGTACGTCGGCGTACGTACGGTGTATGTTAACCACCAACGTACATCGTACGTTGCTATCGCTCAAGGAAAGCTGAGGAGTCCGATGAGAGCCGCCACCCAGGACAAGTACGGCATCGATGCCATCAACGTCACAGACGAGCCGGTGCCAGAACCCGGCCCCGGACAGGTTCGGGTGAAGATCGAGGTGGCGTCGATGAACCCGCTCGACTGGCACTTTGCGCTTGGCCGCCCGCGCTTCGTTCGCCTCCTCATCGGTTTACGCAGGCCCAAAGAGCGCGTGATCGGGTCGGACTTCTGCGGCACGGTCGATGCTGTTGGTCCCGACGTTGGTGATGCAGCGGCCGGTGGATTCGACGTGGGTGAGGCGGTCTTTGGAAGCGCCCGCACCGGCGCGTTTGCTGAGTACGCGTTGGCCAAGGTCGACCGCATTGCCCGGCAGCCCTCTGGCATGACGGCAGGCGAGGCCGCGGGCCTCCCCATTGCCGGCATCACGGCGCTGCAGTCGTTCGAAGACATCGACCTCAAAGACAAGCGAGTGGTTATCAACGGCGCGTCCGGCGGTGTTGGCCACTACGCCATTCAGATTGCGAAGGCGCTGGGCGCCGCCCACGTCACCGCGGTCTGCAGCACCCGCAACCTCGACTTGGTGAAAGGCCTGGGTGCGGATGACGTCATCGACTACACCGTTCACGATTTCACCACCCGCACCTACGACGTTGTCCTCACCTGCGCGGGCCGCCGGTCGTTCAACGACATCAAGCGATGTCTCGCCCCCGACGGCCACTGGGTGATGGTCGGGCCAGAAAAAGGCGGACCAATCATTGGGCCGCTGCCCGCCATCATGGGGCTCACCGTTCGATCAAAGCTGACCGGCTTGAACTTCAACTCGTTCACCGCGGCCGAGACGAAGGAGCGACTCGACAACGTGACGGCGCTCGCAAACAGCGGTGAGCTTCGCACCCATATCGAACGCGAGTACAGCCTCGACGAGGTGCGAGACGTGTTCCATCACGCCGGGACTCATCGCACGCAGGGCAAGATCACGATTCGCATTTAGCGAGACCTTTCTCCGCGCAGATCGACCAACTAGGTTCGCCGCATGACGGGACCAGCGATCGGACTGTTCGGAATCAACATGGGCGTGGCTGGCGAACCAGCCAACATGATGCGCATCGCCCAAGAGGCTGAAGCCGCCGGGTACGAGTCGGTGTGGACGGGGGAACACATCGTGTTGCCCGATCCGCAGGCGCCGCCCTCGCCGGCTGCTCCAGAGACGACCTTTGTCGATACCGCGGTGGCGTTGAGCTACTTGGCCGGGGTGACCGACACGATCAAGCTGGGCACGGGAATCATCATCCTTCCTCAGCGTCAGCCGGCGGTGTTGGCCAAGAGCCTGGCGTCGCTCGACTACGTCTCGGATGGGCGGTTGATGTTTGGCTTGGGCGTTGGCTATCTCGAACCGGAGATGACGGCCTGTTCGACACCGATGGACCGTCGAGGCAATCGATCAGACGAATACCTGGCCGCGATGCGGCAGCTCTGGACAGAAGATGCGACCACGTTCGACGGCGAGTTCGTCAACTTTTCGAGCGTGACGGCTAATCCGAAGCCACCTCAGCGCGACATCCACACCGTGGTCGGCGGCCACAGCAAGCGGGCCTCGCGTCGAGCGGTAGGTCTGGCCCACGGTTGGTATGGCTTCATGCGTGATCCCGAAACCACGGCCGCCGACGTGGCCCAGCTGGCAGAGGCGGCCGACCAGGTTGATCGCCCCGACCACCTTGGCAAGCTTGAAGTCAGCATCACGCCGCAGAAGCGCCTTGGCCCCGGAGATCTTGAGGCCTACGCCGAGCTCGGCGTCGATCGGCTCATCCTCCAGCCCGGCTACCACCGCGATCTCGACACGATCCTCGCCTACATCGAGGAGTTCGCCCCCGCCGTTCGCTGACGCACCGCGCGACGAAAAGTACCTGACCCCTAGGAGATGTCGTAGACGCGGGTGGCGGTGTTGACGAAGAGGTCGTCCTGTTCGCTGGCTGAGTAGCGGGCGCCCATTTTCTGGAGCGCGTTCCACAGCACGGGATATGTCATCGTTTGCCGATCGACCGGGAAGTTCGATTCGAACATGCAGCGGTCGGGGCCAAACGTGTCGATGCAGAAGTGCACCCGATCTTGCCAGTAGGCCACGATCTCGTCAGACGACGGGGGAGCGGGAAGGCTGCCGAAGCCCGTCCCGAAGTAGTTGTCCATCCCGATGCCGCCCACCTTCAGCGTGACGTTTGGGCAGGTGGCGACCTCGGCCAGGTTCGTTC
>CALLGK010000165.1 GCA_938009905.1 uncultured Acidimicrobiales bacterium
AGCTGTCGCCACCATGCTGCTTGGGACAAGCACGCAAATCTCAAGCGTGTCGCCAGCCTTCACACTGGTTTGACGCGCATACGCGCCGAGCTGTTCGAGGTTGTCGTCGTTCGGATTCGTCAGCTTCCAAGCATCGCTGCCGGCGTTCTTGTTTTCTTCGACGATTCGGTTGTCGACCGCCGCGGCAGGGTTGATACCAACCACGCTCGCGGCCGCGGCCACCGAGGCACCCGCGAGGAACTTGCGTCGCCCGAAACCGGGACGTCCCTCAGAGGACTCAACTTCGATCGTCATTTCGCCGCACCTCGCCACTTCGCCGTTGTCATCTGACGCCAAACTCGCCGTTTGTAAGCGTAGGTCTACCGACCCAGTAGGCCAAAGCCTGCGTGCTGGGCATTTCACCCACGAGGCACTGGTGGTATCGCTCACCTCAGCTGATAGCCGGCCCCGAGTGGCATCAGCCGCGACGGCCCGAATTTGGCGGGCTAGTTGCCGGGCTGCCAGATCATCAAGACGAGCGCAACGACCAACAGCAACTGGGTCAGACCTTCACCGGTTGCGAGTTTCTTGGCTAGCGAGGTGATCTCGCCGTCTCCCGACATGGCGGTGTCTGGAGCGAGCTCGGAGGCCTTGTCGGTGAGGGCTTGGATGGCCGGGCGGACCATGCCATGGGCGACACCAACAACGGCAAACCACACAACAAAGGAAGCCGATATCCACGGTGCGGCGAAGCTGATTTCTGAGTCGCTCAGCGCGATGAGCACGATGCCGAGGAGGAACAGCATGTAGAGGGCGCCGTGCGCGATCTTCGTGACGGCCTGCGTCGTTTTCAGCAGCACAGCGGCTTCGCCAGCCGTGCTGGCGAACGCCTTGGCGTTGTATGCGCCGTGGGCGATCATTCCGCCGAAACCGACGATGGCCGTCGCGATGTGGAGGAGAAGGATGATGCGGTAGATGGCTGATCCGGTACCCATACGTCGCACGGTAGTGTGAAGTTGTGGCCGCACCTGACTACGTCCCAACGGATCCGGTTCAGAACGTTCGTCGATACTCGTCGCCGCCTTCGCGCGTCGGCTCGTGGAAGGCCGATCGAGCTGGCGATCTCGGAGGTGGACAGCCCGTGGGCGCCCGCCTTGGTAGCCAGGGCCCCGACCAGGGGTACGCGCTCCGACTTGTCCGTCTGTTCGACGACAAGCTGCATCTCGGCGAGCTCGATGCCGAAGACGTGAAGGCCGCCTGCGTCGCCATCGCGATGAAGCGATCAGCCGTGTTTGGGCGGGCTCCCGTCGTGCACGATCTGACCGTGGCGTTCACCGTGTGGGGATTTCTCGATGAGAACCCACCGGCCGAGTTGGTCGAGCGACGCGAGAAACTCTTCCCACAGGTGCGCAGTGGTCACCACTACGCCGAACGTCGCGAGATCGTCGACCTTGTGCCAGATGAGGTGCTGCGTCAGTCACACGGCCAGATCGAGATGCACTACGAGGCCGACTGGCAACAGAACTTCGATCTCGACAACTAGTTGACGACGCTGGCGAGTTCGGTGAGAGCCGTTCCGTCAGCCTGCTGGCCGAGCACGGCCGGCCCTCCGCCGAGTGCGGTCCACGCATCGAGGTCTGTGCAGTCGGGGATCAAGTCCCAGTCAACGTTTAGCCACTCGGCGATCGTTGGTTCATCGAGGCCCTTGAGCCAGGCTGGTTTCGGGTAAGGCTGGGCTCGATCGACGAGCACACCAGCCGGCGTGAGTGTCTCGGTGTAATAGCACTGGCCCTGCCAAAGCTCGCGGGCGACGAGGAGATTAGAGCCGTCGGTTGTGACGTGTGCGTTGTAGAACCACTCGACGCTGTCGGTGTTCTTGATGATCCGCTCTTCAACGACGGTCAACTCATCGGTCTGAAGGTTGACCATCTCGATCGTGACGACGAAGTCCTCGAAGTCGTAGAACGTGAAGGAGCTCAGCAGCAGGTGAGGCACGCCGTCGATTGGGGCGATGTCGTGTAGCCAGAACTGCGTCTGGTCAGCGCCACTAGGGAAGCGAGCGGTCAGGATCGCGGCCCGGTCACCGTCGGCTCGGAAGTGCACGATCTCGTCTTCACCGATGGCGAGCACGCCGCCCAGACCATCAGGTACCTCGCCCTCGACGATCTCGATTGATGAGGCCGTCGTGTCTGGCTCTTCTTCGGTCGGGGGAGCCGTTGTCGTGGGGGCTGAGTCGGAGGCGCTGTCCGGGTCGTTGTCGAGCGTGGTCGTTGTTGATGCGTCGGCGGGGCCGGCCACCTCTTCGCCATCCTCGGACTCTGCCGGGCCGTCTGTTGTCGACACCTCGCTTGGTGCGGTCGTTGTCGGTGGCTCATCCCTGTTCTCTGAGACGTCTCCTGTGGACTCACCAGCCGCTTCGACAAACTGAGGATCCGCTGAGTTGAACGAGGCAAACGCCGCAGCCGATGCGCCAGCCAACACGCCAAACACCGCCGCTGACGCAACGATGCGCTTCCGAGTTCGGCGTTGGTGGGCTCTGGCTCGAATGCCCGAGGTGTCTGGGCTTGAAGTGCCGGGGTAGGGGAGCGCCCCAAGGCGGTTGGCGAGGTCTTGGTCGGGCATATTGAGGTCGTTGCTCATGGAGTTCCTTCAGCGGTTGATGCTGAGTCGGTGAGTTGCTGGCGAAGCTTGGCCAGTCCTCGATTGGTACGGCTCTTGACCGTGCCGGGACGAATGTTGAGGGCGTCAGCGGTCTGTTGTTCTGAGAACCCGAGAAGGTGGCGCATCACGATCACCGACCTCACCGAGACAGGCAGCGAGTCGAGCGCGTTAGCCAGATCGGGGTCGGCGTATCGGTCGACCTGCTGGGTATCGGTGGTCACAAGCTCAGTGAGCTCGCGGCCCCGCTTGGCCCGCCATCGTCTGCGCTTTCCCCAGTTGAGGCCCACTCGGTAAACCCAACCAGACGGGTTTTGCATGGCCGCGACGGTGTCCCAGCGTTCTACGGCCCGGGCAAAGGCTTCGTCTGCTGCATCTCGTCCCAAGTCAAGGTCGCCAAGCGCCCACACAAGGGCGCGGGTGGTGTTGGCGTGTTCGGCCCGGCAGAACTCGTCAAAGCCGTCGTGCGCTGCACTCGTTTCGGTCATCGAGCCGACGGTGACGATTGGTATCTCGCCTGTTGCCATGAACGTAGCCACGAAGATGAGAGACACGAGCCCATCAGGAGGTTCCAAGAAATCACGAGAAACCTCTGATCTGTGGCGAGAGCCCAGTGTGGCGTCGGCGTCACAGTACGCTCGGCCCGTGACCGATTCGTCGATTCGTGTTCGATTTTCTCCTGCTCCCACCGGCTATCTCCACGTCGGTAGCGCTCGTTCTGCGCTGTTCAACTGGATGTATGCCCAACGGACGGGCGGCACGATGATTCTTCGGATCGAAGACACCGATGCAGACCGCAGTCAGCCAGAACTCATCGAGGCCATTCACGACAATCTGGGCTGGCTTGGCATCACATGGGACGAGGAGTATCGACAGTCCGACAGGTTCGATCAGTACCGAGCTGCGGCTCAAGACTTCCTCGATCGAGGGCTGGCATATCGCTGCGATTGTTCTCAAGACGATGTGAAGGCTCGGGCAGAGGCTCGCGGCGACCAAGGTGGCTACGACGGGCACTGCCGCGACCGCAACGTCGAGGCTGGCGAGGGCGTCGTCGTCCGGTTCCGAACGCCTGACGATGGCATCACCGCCTACGACGATCTCATCCGCGGCCACGTCGAGTTCGACAACGCCACACTCGAAGACTTCGTGATCGTTCGCAGTTCTGGCGTGCCGCTGTTTCATGTGGCCAACGCGTACGACGACCTCGACATGGGCATTACGCACGTGGTGCGGGGCGAAGATCTCGTCAACACCGTGCCTCGCGTGCTGCTCCTCCGGCAGGCCATGCTCGGTCCTGACCAACAAGACACGCCCAATCCGGTGTTTGCTCACCTGCCGCTCATCGTGAACGAGCAGCGCAAAAAGCTGTCAAAGCGACGAGACGATGTATCCGTTGGTGACTACGCCGACAAGGGATACCTCCCGGGAGCGATGCGTAACTACCTGCTGACCCTGGGCGGGGGGCCTCGCGATGGCGGCGAAGAGATCCGGCCGATCGATGAGCTGGTCGCTCAGTTTGATCTCAACGACATCAACGCCGCACCTGCGTTTTTTGACATCAAGAAGCTTGATCACTTCAACGCCGAGTACATCAGGGCGCTTCCTCTCGACGACTTTGTTGCCGCCGCGACACCGTTTCTCGACCACCCCGATGTCGGCGACATCGACGCCGACCTGTTTGGACGCATGGCCGGCTTCGTGCAGGAACGAGTACGCCGCCTCGACGAGAGCCCAACCTTCCTCGACTGGGTCGTCGGCGACGCACGCGAGCCCAGCGAGAAAGACTGGAAGAAGGTCATGGGCAACAGCGAGGAAAAGCTGGCTACAACGGCCCGAGTGCTCGACCTGGTGATTGAGCGAATCGCGGACTGCCCGTGGGAACCCGAAGCGCTCGAAGCCATCGTTTTTGGCGTCGGCGAAGAACTCGAAACCAAGACACAGATGCCTGTGCGAATGGCCCTCACCGGTGCCCGCTCGGGCATTCCGCTGTTCGAACCGATGGTCGAGCTCGAGCGTGAGGTCGTGATCCAGCGACTACGTGACGCCCGGGCCAAGCTCTAGACGTGGGTCGGATCGACAAGAAGGCAAACGAGGAAGCTCGAGCCGCCCGAGAGGCAGAGTTGGCCGCCCTCGAAGATGGCGAAGAAGAACTCGACGACGCCGACTTCGATGACGACGAAGAGTTTCTGAGTCGCCGCGAGAAGCGCAGAGCCGAGAAGGAAGCTGAGGAAGAGGCAGCCCTCGCCGAAGAGGAGGCAGCCGCCACCGAGTCGAAGCCCCGAGGCAAGGTGTTCTGGGGATCCATCGCTGTGCTCCTCGCTATCGCCTACCTCGGCGCGAACTTTCTCGACGTTTGGTGGGCGTCTCGTCAGAGCTACGACGAAACGGCGTCGGCTGCGGTGGTTCTTGGCGCTGCCCAATACAACGGCGAGCCATCACCGGCGCTTCGAGGTCGGCTCGATACCGCGGCCGAGCTCTACGCCGCAGACAAGGTCGACTACATCGTGGTGACGGGTGGGGGTCGAGAGGGAGACGCCACCACGCAGGCCAAGGCCAGCTATGACTACTTGCGATCGACCGCGGGCATCCCCGATGAACGTCTGTTTCTTGAGGTCGAGGGAACGTCAACCTATGAAGAACTGGCAGCCTCGTCGCGCTTTCTTGTACGCGAAGGTCTGACCGACGTGATTCTCGTGACGGACCCCTACCACGCAAAGCGAGCCGCGCTCGTTGCCGAAGAGGTCGGACTCACCGCTGAGGTTCATCCAACTGACTCAGGAGCACCGTTTGATCGTCTCGCTCAGGAGACGCTTGCGGTGTCGGCCGGGCGAGTTCTGACGTTTCGCCGACTCGAACAGGTGATCTCGGAGTAGCGCGCCGATCTCTCCGTGGAGAGCGGTTCCCGGTCGATCGACCGGGTGAGATATCAGTACCCCGTACGGGATTTGAACCCGTGCTACTGGCATGAGAAGCCAGCGTCCTAGGCCGCTAGACGAACGGGGCAGGTGGTACCGGGAGCGATCCTAACGATTGGCGATTGCTCGCCCAACGCTGCTTTCACTCCGCAGGCTCAAAAGACAGGCTTTCGAGACTGTGGCTCGGAGGGGAGGACTTGAACCCCCAACGACTGGACCAGAACCAGCTGTGTTACCAATTACACCACCTCCGAATGGTGGAGCCTTGAGGGTAGCGCTAGCGGGGAACACAAACACCTGTTTATGCCTCGGCCAGTTCGCGTCGCAGACGGTCTTCGTCGTAGCCCCGAAACAGGTAGGCGGCTAGGCCGTAGAGCACCACGCCAGCGAGGCCAGACAGCCTGATGCCGAGGTCGTCGCCAACGTCGCGGCCAAACGACGTGAGGAGCGCAAACAGAATCACACCGACGGTCTGGCTGATCTTCTGCATGAACGTGCGAGCAGCGAAGAACATGGCCGCGGTTGCTTCGCCCGTGGTGCGAGCGGAGTGCTCGGCGATGTCGGTGAGAATCCAGCCTGGGAGGACGCTCAGGATGGCGAATGGGATGGCGAACACGGCAATCAGTGCGACGGCCTGAACCTGAGATGGGACGGGATAGCGGCCAAGGAACACGACACCGAAGAACGTGATTGACGACATGGCAAACGCGAAGATCACGAGCTGCTTTCCGCTGCGCTTCTTCGCCTGCTTGTTGACGATGGGGTAGAGCACCATCGACACCACAACCATCACGAGAAGGAGGCCGCTGCTCCAGATCTCTTCGAGCTGAAGCAGCACGGTCACGTAGTAGAGCAAGCCCGTCTGAATGATCATGAGGCCGCAGAAGTAGGCGAAGTCAGCGGCGAGGTAGTAGCGAAAGAACGGGCTTGCCATCACGGTTTTGATCGATTCGCGAAGCGGCTGCGACGTCGGATCGCTGCGGGCATAGCGCGGTTCGTCGATCGTCCAGCCGGGAACCAACATGGCAAGGCCTGCGATGGCGCACACCGTGATAACCGATGCTTGCCAGGCCCGAACCGTTACGAGCCCAAACGCTTCGTAGAGGGCGCTGAGGCCAGGGGTCATGGCGGCAACCACGATGCCGATGGCCCACGCCACGGAGCTCCACGTGGCGAGATCGAGCCGTTGGGCTGGGGTCTTGCCCAGGTCAGCGACGAGCGAGAACGCCGGCGTGACGTAGGCGGTGAGGGCAACGTAGAGCACCACTTGGATGCCCAAGAGCCACACGATGTTCCATTCGCTCTCTCGGCCGATCGGGGGGATGAACATCAGAACGGTTGCCAGCGCCGCTGGTAGAGCGCTTCGAGTCATAAAGGGGATGCGGCGGCCCTTTGGGTGCTTCGAACGGTCGGAGTACATCGCAATCAGCGGATCGGTGATGGCGTCGGTAAGTCGGCCAGCGGCGGCGATCAACACGATGGCGTTGAGCACCAGAAGAAACGTGGCGTCTGTGACGAGCTGGGGGAGGCCGGCCTCGCTCGGTGGAAGGTAGAAGAAGACGAGGAGGATGCCGATGAGGTTGATGAGGACCGACATGCCGCCGTGGCCGATCGAGAGCCCTGCGATGACCTTGCCGGGCAAGGGTTCTACGTCAAGGCCGAGTTCGTCTGTGTCAGTCTCCACGGCTTCCAATCGTCACGAGGGAACCATACAGACTTCTCGCGAGTCCTGAGCCTGGGATCAGCCGGGTACGGTTCGGGGCGTGGTTGCCCCCTCGTTACGACGAACGATTGCGGCAGGTCTTGCCCTGACGTTCCTCGGTGTGGCGTGCACAACTGAAGCGCCGACGCCCATCGACTTCTCGAGCGAGGGCGGCACAACCACAACCCAAACTGATGACCAAACGTCGCCTCACGACGGCGGGCTCGACGATCCGAACGCGGCCCAACGGTCTCAGGTGTTCGGCTTTGCCGAGCAGCAATGTCTTGACGATCC
>CALLGK010000166.1 GCA_938009905.1 uncultured Acidimicrobiales bacterium
GTGGATCCGACCACGATGCGAGTGCACGGCACCGAAGGCCTCCGCGTTGTGGACGCATCGGTGTTGCCGGTGGTCACTAACGGCAACATCTACGCCCCAACGATGATGGTGGCCGAGAAGGCAGCCGATCTCATCTTGGGCAACGAACCGCTGCCCCCAGACGATGCCGACGTCTATCTGCCGGCCGACGTGCGGCGCTGAGCTGGCCCGGCATGGAGCTTGTCTTCACCTTCACGGCCAGGCTGTATCCGTGGGAGTCAAACCCATCGATTCGGTTTGTTGACGTCCCAATCGATGAGAGCGAAGACATCCGCGAGTTCGTTCCGAGTCGGCGCAGCGCAGGTTCCGTGCCGGTCAAGGTGCGCATTGGTGAGACACAGTGGAAGACGTCCGTTTTCGGTGGCAAGAACGCCGAGAGCTTCGTGTTGCCGATCAAGAAGGCAGTGCGGGTCGCGGAGAACATCGACATTGGCGACTCCGCAGAGGTCACGATCACCGTCGCCGTTGACTAGCTGACTGCCCGAGGCCCTCAGTCAGTCGAGGCGAGCCACTCGGCCAAGGCCACATGGGTGGCGTCTCGCTCCTCGTCGTTGCGAGCCTTCACGCCAAGGCGTAGATCGGTGACGCCAGCTTCTACGTACTCCTCGATGCCCGCCGCGATGTCGTCCATCGAGCCGTAGAGGAGAAGGTCGGTTGCGTCGCTGATGCCCTCGCGGTCGAGCATGGCTCGGTAGGAGGGGAGTGAGGCGTATCCGGCCGCATCGTCGGCTGCCGCCTTGCGAGCCGCCGCTGGATCGTCTGTCACGCTCAGGTTCACCAGGGCAATGATGCGCGGCTTCGGCCGGCCGGCCGCTTCTGCCGCCTTGTTGATGAGGGGAGCGGTGTGTGACTTGATCGTCTTTGGCCCGGTCTGCCCGATGTGGGTGCCTGCGGTCTTGGCGCCGGCAAGCTCCAACATCTTGGGTCCGAGAGCCGCAAGCACGATCGGCACAGGCTCTGACTCGATGTCGAGTTCGGCGTGCACCTGCACCTGGTTGCCGTCGACGTTGGCGGGCTCGCCATTGCAGAGCGCGACCAACGCGTCGAGGTGCTCGCTCGTGCGTTCGACAGGGCGATCCCACACCTCGCCGTACTTGCCTTCCACCACCACCTGATGCGCAGGGCCAATGCCCAGCGTGAATCGACCGGCGCACGCTTGCTGGGTCGTGCGGGCCAGCTGAGCCAATGCAATCGGGTGGCGGCCAACGGTTGGTACCACCGACGTACCCAGTTCGATGTCTGGCACGTCTGGGGCGACGACGGCGAGAGCCACGAGTGGATCTACGCCAATGAGGTACGACAACCAGTAGCTGTCGAAGCCCACATCGGCGGCCCACGCCGCACTTGACCGAACACCTTCGATGGTCCGCTGCGTCGTGCCCCCGGCGAAACCAAGACCGACTCCGAGCTGTTCACTGCGAGGGCTCATCGGGCCATCTTCGCACGCGCGTTGCCGACCCCTAGAACGGCGCGAGTTCGATACCTAGTGCCAGGCGGCCAACCTGATGGCTCACGCGATCGTGGTGCACGTTGATGTGCAGCGGCATTGCTCGGAAGTCTCGTGCCCGACGATCGAAGTCGCCGCCTTCGCGAAGCGCCGTGCCACCTTGTGAGCGAGTGAGCAGGTCCATGGCTTGTTGGAGCTGGTCGACGGCCATGGTGATGATGGCCTGCTGGCGGTAGTAGTCGGCCGTATCCGGCACTCGATCGGCATCGATTCGACGATCGACCTCGGCCGTTGCCTCGGTGATCGCGGCCTGGGCTGAGGCCACGAGCGACAGGGCGCGCCCGACGTTGATCTGCACCGTCGGCCGTTCGACCATCTTGCCGCCCATGATCACCCGGCGTTCGCGTACTGCTGCCGCGGCGTCGATCAGGCACTCGCGCACGATGGCGGCGGCCATCCAACCGAGGAAGAGGTCGGAGAGGCCGACCCAGTCTTCGCGGTAGCGGTGGCTCACGACCGGAACGGTTCGTAACGACTCGGCCCGGTTGGCGCCAAACCACGACACGCAGCGATCGAGCGGCACCTCGACGTTGTCGTAGTGGATGTCATCTGTTGCAGATGCTCGGAGGCCAGAGCCGTCCCACGTCGGATCGATGGTGACGCCTTCGCTGTTGTTGCGCACCAGCGTGAAACGGATGTCCATCGGCCGGACGGTCTCGCCGTTCTCTGCAATCGCAAACACCACGCCGCACCAGTCGCCATAACGGGCTCCGGTTGACCACGTGGCCTTGCCGTTGAGCGTGACGGTGTCGCCATCGATGGTGCCTTTGACACCAGAACCCGCCCCGGCCGGGAACGACACCCACTCGCGGGCCTCAACAATGTCGGCCAGGAAATCTGCGTGGTCTGGGCCCAGCGAACCCACAAAGAGGTGGAACACACAAACGTGGTTCCACATCGCCCAGGCCAAGCTCGGGCAGCGGGCCGAGATGGCGGCGAGCTCTCGGCCGGTATCAACCATCGAGGCCTCGACTCCGCCAAGATCCTTCGTTGCCGAGAGCCGCATGACGTCTGAGGTCTTCAGTGCTGCGATGAGCTCGGCGTCGACCGATCGACTGGCATCGGCCTCGATGGCCTGCGCCGCGATGGCTTCAAGAAACGGCGCGACTCGCAGGTCGGAGGTCGGGGCGGGAAGAAACTCGGCGACTTCGTCTCGTGGCATCGCGGCTGGTGGCGTCGCGTCGCTGGTTTGTCCCATGGTGTGGCCCCCTGTCAGATGATCTCTGCGTCCCGAACGTAGATGTTCCGCATGTATCGGTCGACTCGGTGGAGTGTTCCGAGCACCGTGATGTGCTGGTCTCGCTCGATTTCGTTGTGCTCATCGAGTTGAACGATGGCGCTCACGGTGTTTGAGATCAGCTGCCCGTTGTCGAGCGTTCCGATCTCGATGTTGGCCTTGATGCCCTCGCCCTCAAACTCGGAATCGAAGCGATACTTCATCGTGCGCGTTACGGGGCCGCTCCACGACACGACGTGGCCGATGTAGGTCTCCATGAAGTGCTCTTCGACTTCGTAGCCCGTTCGGTGGGAGCTGAAGAGATCGTTGATGACCGCCTGCTGTTCAAGGTCGATACCAACTGGCTCGGGCTCATGTTCGACCATGGGCTGATCGTGCGGATCGTCGGCGGCAGCGTGGTCGTGGATGACGGCTGGTGGCGTCGGCGGGACCGCTGACGGCGGCGGTGTTGGCGGCGTCGGGTACTTGTGCGCAACCTCGCGCAAGCCCATCGCCTCTTTGTTGGCGATGACATCCATGTGGTCGAGGATCTCCGCCGCCCCTACGCCGTCGCCCATGGCCATCTTGCCCTCGGCCTCGAGAAGCTGGGTGAATGAGTTCGGACCCTCAGGACCAGCCTGCTCGTTGATCTCGTGCAGCTGAGCAACGGCCTGACCGAGGTTGCCCTCTGCCTGGTTTTGCAGTGCGATATCGACATCGCTCGGCTTGCTAATGAACACCGCGAAGTCGGTGAGCCAGCGAGACATCGACACGATCTTGGCCGGGGTCTTCTCGACGCCTCGCACGTCGACCTGAATGGAGCGTTCTGTCACCTTGGCGGTCGAGTGGCTCTCAAAGAGATTGAGGATCGCCATCTTGCGTCCGGGTGTCAGGAACGCATCGACCTGTTGTGGTGCGTTCGTACTGATGACGACTCGGTCGTCGAAGCCCGGATCACCGATGAGCACGTCGCTTTGCCCGAAGAGCTTTCCGATGAATGAAAAGGAGTGTTGCTTGGTGAGTGAGACGGGCGGACCAACAGACGGAAACTCGCAGAAATACCGAGTGAACGTCTCGTTGTTGTCACCGCTGTTTTTCGAGACCTTGCTCGTCGTGATGCGCACACCCTGGCGTTCGCCGACGATCGTGCCAACGCTCGTGCCAGAGACGCCCATTCGTTGAAAGTGCATCATCCTGGCGGCTTCGTCCCAGGCGGCCTTCGTCGTCGTCAGGTTGGAGTACCAGATCGCTGTGGCGATCCCAATGATGAAGATGACGACAACGAGTCCCGCCAATGCGGTTCCTCCTCGATCCGTTGTTTGGCCCGGGTGGACAAACGGCGCTGCCGTCACCGTAGTTGCTGGCGAGTGACGGGCCGGGGTGCTCAAGCAGGGCTGACCGCTCAAATCAGGGCCGACGACGACCCGCCGTGTAGCGTTTCAATACATGGTCGACACAGCACCGGTGGAACACCACGCATCTTCTCGACGAGCATCAGCAGACGGCATCCCGCTGTCGGTGCTCGATCTGGCGATGGTGGCCAACGGTTCGACCAGCGCCGATGCTCTGGCCGACACGACCGCGTTTGCCAAGAAGGCCGACAGTCTCGGGTTCTCGCGCTTCTGGGTTGCCGAACACCACAACATGGCAACGGTCGCCAGCACAACACCGTCGGTGCTTATGGCTCACGTCGCATCGCAAACCCAACAGATCAAGGTCGGCTCCGGCGGCGTCATGCTGCCTAACCACGCGCCACTCGCCGTTGCCGAACAGTTTGCGTTGCTCGAGGCGCTCTACCCCGGCCGCATCGATCTTGGCGTCGGGCGAGCTCCCGGCTCGGATCGGGCCACTGCGGTAGCGCTCCGGCGAACGACGGAAGACTTGTCTGAGGAGTTCCCTCGTAACTTGCTCGATGTCATGGCCCTCCTTGGCGACGTACGAACCGAGGAAGGGTTGTGGCGCCACTTCAACGCAACACCAGAGGCCTCGAGCTACCCAGACGTCTTCCTGCTTGGTTCCTCGGCCTTCAGCCCACAGCTGGCCGGCATGTTGGGCATCCCCTTCGTGTTTGCCAACCACTTCGACATGGGCGGCACCCTTCAAGCGGTCGAGATCTATCACGACCATTTCACGCCGTCTCCGGCACTCGATGAGCCATACGCCATCGTTTCCGCGGCAACGATCGCGGCCCCAACGACAGACGAGGCCGAGTTTCTGTCGAGTCCGAGTCGTTTGCGGAAGTTCGGCATGCGCACCGGACAGCTTCTCCCTCTTCTGCCACCGGAAGAGGCCAGGGAACATGCGCTGTGGGGCCCCGCCAGCGAGATGCCATCGAACGCCATCATCGGCACGCCTGCCGAGGTTGTCGAAGGGCTCGAGCATCTTGTAGAAGCCACCGAGGCAAGCGAGCTCATGCTCTACATCGCCACGCACAGTCTGGCTGAACGGCTTCGGTCGCTCGAGCTCACTGCCGAGGCCTGGTTCGTCTAAAAACCCGCTGATTGCGGCGAATCGACGAATTGTCAAAGTCTTGTCACTTCGTCGCGGTGTTCCTAACAGTTGGGGTCGATTCTTGGGATCAACACACACCCCCCAACTCCCAAGGAACCTCCCATGGCCAATCAGAAGCCCCCA
>CALLGK010000167.1 GCA_938009905.1 uncultured Acidimicrobiales bacterium
TTGAGCGTGGCCGGATTGACCGGAGGCGCCGCCTCGACGATGTCGATTGACTCGACGTTGTCGGGGCTCGCTCCCCTGCTGAGCACCTCGAGAATGTTCACGCCAGTGGCGTTCTCGATCTGCTCGGTGATTGAGATCACTGCGGCCGGCATCTGGCTCGCAACGCCACCGATTCCGTTGCCGGCACCACCAGAGTCGATGACGGTCACCTTGTCGATGTCGATGCCGTTCACCGTGCCGACGATCGAGTCGACAATGTCGGGAAGCATGTTGAGCACCATCACGTCCTTGGCGTGCACACCAGCCTCGGTGTATTCAGCGCTCATGCGCTCAAACACTTCGATCTGGGCTGCGCCGTCTTCACGGATGTGTGCAGCCTGGCCACGAGCCTCAAGCTCGAGGGCCGCAGCCCGCGCCCTCGCCGGAGCGATGACGTCGGCTTCAAGGCGACGCTTCTGGAGCTCGATGCGCTCGGTTTCGAGCAGCTGCTCGGCCGAGACCTTCGCCCGCTCACCAGCCACCTGAGCCCGCTTCTCCTCGGCCATGGCCTCGGCATCGAGCTCTGCGGTGCGCACCCGCAGCTTGTTGTGCTGCTCGGCGATGACAAGGTCGGCTTCGACCTTCGCCACCTCGGCCCGCTGACGTGAGACTGCCTCAGCCTCTTCTGCATCGGCGGTCTGACGAGCTTCGGACTCACGAGCTTCCTTGAGCACTTGAGCCGTACGACGACGACCGACTGCCTCGAGGTAGCCAACCTGGTCTGTGACGTTCTGGATCTTGAGAACGTCGAGTTCGAGGCCGAGTGTCTTGATGTCGTCGTCTGCCTCGTCGATGAGGGTCTGGGCAAACTTGAGGCGGTCTTCGTTGACCTCTTCTGGGGTCAACGTGGCAAGCACGCCACGAAGGTTGGCCTCGAGGTTCTCCTTGGCAATTTGCTGGATGTACTCACTTGGCCGACCGAGGAAACGCTCGACCGAGTTGGCCAGCACGCCGGGCTTGCTCGAGATCTTGATATTGGCGACACCCTGCACGTCGAGGGGAATCGCACCCTTCGAGTAGGCACTGGTGACCGCCACCTCGATGGGGATCGTGTTGAGCGACATGAAGTCGACCTTTTCGACAAGGGGAAGCCGCAACGTGCGGCCACCCTGGATGAGTCGGTACCCGACCCGGCGACCCGTGGAATCGACTCGTTCACGGCCCGAAATGATGGCCACCTTGTTGGGCGGCACGATGATGATGAGGCTTCTCACGGCCGCCGCAACGGCTGCGATTGTGAGCCCCACAATGAAGGCAACTCCGATGAACCAACTCATGTGTTCTCTCCTGTTTCTGGGTGACTGTTGAATGCTGCGTGCGGGTAACTAGAAGCCGAGGCTGGCGACCATGGCGGTGCCGTCTTCGACACTGACGACAACGACCGACTCGCCGACGTCGTAGGAATGCGCTGCGTCGTAGGACCGGGCAACCAAGAAGGTGGGCTGTCCACCGATGTCGGCCCGAACTCGCCCCTTGGTGACGCCGTTGATCGGCAGGACCACTCGGGCCGCCTGACCTTCGAGGTCGGTGACCGTGAGCTGCGAGCTGGTGTTCTTGCGGCGCAGCACAGAGAAGAGCTGGGCGTGAAGTACTGCAGCGAATAGCCCGAGCACGATTGACGTGACAAGCGTTGTTGTCGCTCCACTGCCGAGCAGGGTGAGGACAAGACCAGAGATGCCGAAGAACGTGATGAAGAACACGATCGAGCGGAACGACAGAAGGCTGGCGACGAAGGCATCGAGCCCGCTGAGGTCACCAAAGCTGTCGCCCGTCTCGCCAGCATCGACGCCGGTGTCAGCGTCTAGGTCGAGGTCGGCGTCAGCTTCGAAACCAGCGTCGGATGCGAGGCCGAAATCGACGTCTGCCTCTATGTCGCCAAGGTCGAGCGACCCTCCGGCATCAAGGTCGAGATCTCCGTCGACGTCGATGCCTCCCATCAACATCGGAACCAGGAACACTCCGCCGAACAATGCGGCGACGAGATAGACGATGGTCATTGTTTCTTCCCCTTCCCCTTGTTGGACTTCTTCGACTTCGTTGCTGAATGGCGATGGTCGAGCACGGCATCAACGCCATCCCGCACACTGCGCCAGTCGGTGACCCAAAGATCCAGCGTCTCTTTGCCCGCTGGCGTGGCTGAGTAGTACTTGCGAGCCGGGCCAGACGATGACGCAACGAGCTCGGACTCGATCAGCCCTTGCTTCTGCAGCCGCTTCAACACGGGATAGAAGCTGTTCTCGTTTGTGATGACCCAGCCGTAGTCGTTCAGACGCTGGACCATGCCGTACCCATAACTGGGCTCTTCGACGATGACAGAAAGAAGGCACATGTCGAGCAGACCCTTGACGATCTGCGTATGGTGCCCTTCACCAACCGGTACCATGCATTGAATGGTAGTGAGTATTAACGAATAGTCAAGCAAAACTTCGCGACATATCCCCAAGCGCGCGAAAGATCGCAACAGGGCCCTGCTACAGGCGTGGCGTGTGTCGCTCTACGTGGCGGTAGATACGTGTGTTGACACGCGGCCCAGTGGACCGAAGTCGGCCACTACGGTTTCGCCAGCCGACATGGGCTTCATGGGGCCGAGGGCCCCGGTCATCACCACATCGCCGGCGCGCAGCGGGGTGCCACGCTCACACATCACGTCGGCCAGCCAACGGGCTGCGTTCAACGGGTGGCCCAGGCATGCCGCCCCCTCCCCCGTTGAGACTTCTTCGCCGTCGATGGTCATCGACATCCGGATGGCGCGCAGATCGACGTCGGCCAACGACACCTTCTTGCCACCGAGCACGTAGAGGCCACAGCTGGCGTTGTCGGCCACGGTGTCGACGAAGCGAATGTTCCAGTCGGCAATGCGCGAATCGACGATCTCGATGGCGGGCAGAGCAAAGGCGGTGGAGCGCACGATGTCGGCGAAGCCGTGCTTGCCCAGATCGAGGTCGTGTTCGAGCACCAGGGCAACCTCGGCCTCGGCTCGCGGCTGCATAAGCCGGCCAGCCTCGATCTCGACGCCGTCGCCGTACTCCATGTCGACGAAGAGCGTGCCGAAGTCTGGCTGGTCGACGCCCATTTGGGCCTGTACCGCAGGAGCAGTCAGACCAATCTTGCGACCGCTGACTCGACGCCCGTTGACGATGTCGCGATCGACGTTGATTTGTTGGATGCGATACCCAAGCTCAACGTCGTCTTCTGAACCGACAAGATCACGAATTGGGTCGCACGGCACGCCGGCCGTGCCAGCCTCCCGCAATTGCTTCGCTGCCTGCTCCAGAACCGCTTCTTCAGCCATGTTCAGACCCTACTGCCCCGCCCATTGGCGATCAGATCTCACGGGTACGAACGACGGTCTCAACGAAGCTGTTCGCGCCCGAGGTCGAAGACATCGTTGGCGAGCGCCTCGAACATCTCCCACGCCGGCTCGTTGGTTCGCAGTTCGTCAACCAGGTAGTCGTGGTAGGTGTCGAGCACGAGCCACGTGCAGCCCATGTCTTGGAACGTGCCAAGGTCGCTGCGAATTTGATCAAGCGAGCCCTCGCCAGCCAAACGCTCATCATCGGGCCGAGGGGTGTCGGTGATGCGCAGACGGATACGCGGACAAAGGTCGGGCAGTGGCCGCTCCAGCTTTTCGGCAAGGCGAGCGAACTCCGGAACCATCGAGGCAACAAAGTCGGGTGTTGTGGGTCGGATTGGATGCCACGCGGTGCCGTGTTGGATCGCTCGTCGCATCGACGGCGCACTGTTGCCGCCAACCCAGATCGGAGGATGCGGTGTTTGCACTGGTCGGGGCGTGGTGTGGACATCGTCGAACGACACGAACTCGCCGTGGAAGCTGGCGACGTCTGCGCTCCACAAGGATTTGATGGCCCGCAGGTACTCCGTGGTCATCGCACCACGATGTTCAAACGGCACGCCCAGGATCTTGAACTCTTCGGCCGCCCAGCCAGACCCGACGCCAAGCACACAACGTCCGCCGCTGAGCTGGTCAACGTTGGCGAAGGCTCGAGCTGTCTCGAGCGGGCTGCGATATGGCAGCACGCTGACGGTTGTGCCGATCATCATGTCGGTGGTCGACGCAGCAAGCCATCCCAACAGAGACATCGGTTCGTAGAACGGCGCCGGATACCGCTCGCTCACGTCGTTGGTGATGGTGACATGATCTGACGTGAACAGTCCGTGGTAGCCCAGGCGTTGCGTCATCTCTACCCACCCAGTGAGTGAGTCTGGCGTTGCACCCGGTCCAAAGTTGATGAGGTTGACGCCGAGCTTCATGAGCGGACACTATTCGTGCCCCCGCCCAGTCTCCCAAATGGACGGCGTGGGTTAGTCGAGATTGATGACGAACTTGGTGTCTGGAAGTTCGCCGCTGATGGCGGCTTGAGAGTCGCTGACAGCACCCTTGAAGATGCCCTTCGCCATGAGCGAGGTCTCGACAGCACGACGAGCGGCGTAGATCTCGATGCGAGCTTCGTGGGCCGAGCGAGACTCTGGTTCGGCGGCGATGGCCATGTCGATCAGATGGCAGGCCAGACGATGGTCACCTTCGCTGCTGCGTTGCTGGGCTCGGGCGACGACCAGCTCAATGTCGCCAACGAGATCGACGATCTCGGAACCCACTGCCTCGTCAGCCGGCGGCTTCAAGCGGGCCGGCGCTCCGTCCCACCAGCCGCCGTAGAGCCGCCAGATGTTTCGCACGACGAACTCGGGCTCGTCATACATCGGCACCAGGTATGGGATACCGAGCTTGTCGTCTGGCACCTTCACCGAGTGAACGATCTCGTCGAGAACAGCACCGGAGTTCATGGCATCAACCACGTCGGCCACGAGCTGTTCGAGCGTCTCGGCCACGGTGATGAGACAGGATTTGATGCGTTCGTGGCCCGCAATCGCCAGGCCGTGCGATGGCACGAAGAGCTCGACGTCCTTGGCGGCCATGGCCCGCAGCGACTGGGCCCACTCGAGCGGATAGCGCTGGACCTTCTGGGGGTTGCCGCAGTTGGGAAACATCCAGATGAACTGATCGCCAGCCGTGATGAGCTTGTGATCTGGCACCCAGGTCCACGTGTGATCGTCTGTTTCGCCAAGACAGTGGTTGAGCTCGAAGTCGGTATCACCAACGGTGATCGTCATCTGGTCCTGATAGGTGACGTCTGGGTCGAGCACCGACTCGGGCAGGAACGGCCGTTGGGTGGCCTTCGCCATGTCAGTAGCAGCACCGCCAAATTGACGCAGGTTGATCACGCGGTTGTAGCCAGAGGTGTCGCGATAGCGAGCGAACCGAGGCGGGAGTGCTTCGTGCGAGATGACGCGAGGCCGTCCCTGTCCCCGCTTCTCGCCGTCGTCGGCGAAGGCCCCTGAACCGCCAACATGGTCGAGGTGACCGTGGGTGTACACGAGGCTGTCGACGGGCTCGGTGCTCCAGCTCCGCAACGCCTCAACAACCGCCTTGCCCTTGTTGACCACGCTGGCATCGAATACGACAAGCCCAGCACCGGTATCAACGGCAATCGAGTGACTGAACGACTCGACGATCGCCACACCGTCCGCGAGCTCACTCAGCTCCTCATTCATTCGATTCACGGGCCCCTCGAGGACCCCCGAATCAATAACGCGGGTGGACAGATCAACCGGATGCTCGCTCACCCCGCCAGCATGCCAGATACCACTGTCGCGCAACGCTTCGTCCTTGCCCGCTGTTCGCTTCGCTCACTGACCGAGTTGCTCGCTGCCGCTCACAACTCCGCCGCGTGACGTTTTGTACCTGACCCGCCGCTCACTTCGTTCGCTAACGGCCTTTTGGCGCTGAGCGCCAAAACGCCACCCCGTTGACCCTCGTAACGTTTTGTACCTGACCCCTAGGGACACATGCCCGACGAGCAAGACAAACAGACCCGCCTGTAGCGAGAGGGCCAGGCGGCTGATCCTCGAACGAGGCTCGGCGTCTGGCGGGCACCTCAGGCGAGGACTCGGAGCGAAGCGACGCCGCAGCAGAGGTGTCGCCGGACGCCGAGCCGGAAGCTAGGAGTCGGCCGCCTCACGAGCGAGGCGGGCCTGCTTGTCGGCGAGGAGTTCTCCGCCCGCCATGAAGTCCGTGTTCTCCATCTCGGTGATCCACACCCGCACCGCGGTGCGAGGCGCCCCGATGTGTTCTTCCATGGCGTCGGTGATGGCGTCCATCAGCGCCTTCTTCTGTTCGGGCGAACGCCCTTTGGACATGTGTACGTTGACGAGTGGCATCTCAGACTCCCTTGACCGTGACGGAGCCGAGGCTGCTGTAGCGAGCCCCGACGGTGGTGCCGACTGCGAGCGGCTTGGCATCGGTTGGTGCGCCAGCCATCACGATCCATCCCGCTTCGAGTTTCTGGCCGTGCTTGCCGAGGTGGTTGGCCAACATGGCGAGACACGTCGCCGGATCGTCCAGGAGGGCGGCACCGGTTGCCGTGCCGGTGATGGCTCCGTCGACCTCGAACAGGCATCCGAGCGTTTGCAGATCGACGTCCCGCGGCCCAACACCATCGCTGCCGATGGCCACGCGAGCGGCCGACGTGTTGTCGGCGATGACGTCTGGCAGCGTGAACGAGAAGGCTTCGTATCGGCTGTCGATCACCTCGATGCCGCCAAGCACCGCCTCGGTGGCGTCGAGTGCGTCTTCACGAGTCACTCCAGGGCCAGCGAGGTCCTGAGCCAGACGAAAGACGATCTCGGGTTCGGCTCGAGGGTGAATCAAGTCGCCGATCGGGGCCTCAGCTGCTCCCCCATCTGTGCCAAGCACGCTTGATGCAAGCACCCAGCCGTAGACCGGCTCCGCCACACCCATCTGTTCTTGCTTAGCTGCAGACGTCAGACCCAACTTGGCTCCAGCGAGCGTGTCGCCTCGTCCCAGTTGCAGTTCGAGCAGCGCGGCCTGAATGGCATAGGCATCGTCGATCGACAACTCGTCGACCTGCTTGGTGATGGCCTGCACGTCTTGGCGCTCATCGACAGCTGTCGCGAGGTACTCGGCCCAATGAGCATGATCGATCGTCACAAAAACTCCTGCGTTGAGCCCACGTCATCTTCGTTCTGGAGGCCGGAGGGTACGTTTCCGTGCCCTACGGCCTCCAGAACGGGAAATTTTGCGGGTGGTTCGTTGTGCTGGCTGGCTACGTCGAAGGCTTCGCTAGGCGAAGCGCTCGCTGTCGTCGCCTCGATTGGCGGCGGCTTCGAGATGCAGCTTCTTGAGATCGTCGGCCTGCGGTGAGTACCGCATCGAGCCTCGGTCGATCCACTGCGTAGCGAACTCGGCGCCCCGACCAAACTTGTCGCGTTCAAGCGGCAACTCGATCGGCTCATGAGGTTCACGAAGAACCGCGATCGGATCCTTGCCAGCCTTCACGTCGGTCACGGCGTCGCGGAACATCTTGCGCATCGTCACGATGCCAACGTCGCTCTTGGTGATCTTCTCTTGGGTCCGGTCGACGATCGGCCCCTGGCTCACCCAGGCCATGATGTCTTGGCCCTCGATGTAGTCGACGATGTAGTTGCCCTTGTCGTCGATCCACTCGTATTCGTAGTCGACGGCATGAGCCTGCTCGGGAATGTCGATGCCCTCTGGAGCATGCACCGTGTAGAAGATGACCCACGTCGTGGTGTCGTCGATCGGCACCCGAATCTGCATCTGATAAACGCCGTTGCCGCCCACCCACATCTTGTAGGGGAACACGAGCGGGTGGCCGACACGCCAGTCGTCAGAGTTCTCGTCTTGACCGACGAGCAGACGGCGCTTGATGATGCCGTGCTCGAATACGTCGAAGCCGATCTTCTCGTGCTTGTTGGCCTTGAAGGCGCTCGGCATGTCGAAGCTCTTGTGCTCGGCCAAGAACTCGAAGCACATGCCGTGCAGCGCCTCGACGTGATACGGGTCGACGGCGTTCTCCATGATCTGGAGCCAGTTGCACGGCAACATCGAATGACCGATGTCGCGCACACCATCCATCGTGTAACCCGAGTACAGCGGCAGCTCCGGAGCCGGGCCATCGCCGACGTAGGCCCAGATCAGCCCACCAAGCTCCTGCGCCTTGCCGGCCTTCACCGAGCACTGGTCGCGGAACGTCTGCGACGAATCTGGCTCGGCCAGAATCTCGACGAGGGTGCCCTCGCCATCGAACTTCCAGCCGTGGTAGCCACAGCGAAGCCCGCCGTCTTCGACCATGCCGTACACAAGCGAGGCGCCACGGTGCGGGCAACGCTCGGCCACGATGCCGTAGCTGCCGTTTGGCTCGCGGAAGACGGCCCAGTCCTCGCCGAGGAGGCGGGCCTTCTTCACCGGAAACTCTTCGAGCTCGCGGGTGATCGCCACCGG
>CALLGK010000168.1 GCA_938009905.1 uncultured Acidimicrobiales bacterium
GGTGTACCCAACGGCGAGCTTGGCCGCGATCTTCGCAATCGGGAAGCCGGTGGCCTTCGAGGCGAGCGCAGACGAGCGACTCACTCGGGGGTTCATCTCGATGACGACGCGACGCCCGGTGCTGGGCTCGACGGCGAACTGCACGTTTGACCCGCCCGTCTCGACGCCGACGCGACGCAGGCATGCAAAGGCCTCGTTGCGCATCTCCTGGTACTCGACGTCTGAGAGTGTCTGCACGGGGGCGACAGTGATCGAGTCGCCCGTATGCGTTCCCATCGGGTCGAGGTTCTCAATCGAACAAATGATGACCTGATTGTCGAGGCGATCGCGCATCACCTCGAGCTCAAATTCTTTCCACCCATAGATCGACTCTTCGATCAGGATCTCTGAGATCGGGCTCGCGGCAAGGCCGTTGTAGGCGACCTCTTCGAACTCTTCCATCGTGGCTGCTGTGCCAGTACCTCGGCCGCCCAAGATGTACGCCGGTCGGATGACGATCGGGAGTCCGATCTCTTTGACGATCTCGCGCGCCTGCACCATGCCATTGGCGATGGCCTCGTTCTTCGTGGCTCCCTCACCGTGTGCGGTGCCAGAACGCAGCACGTCCATGCCAACTTCGATCATTGCTTGCTTGAACTTCTCGCGGTCTTCAGCCGTTTCGATGGCCTCGGCATCGGCTCCGATGAGTTCGACGTTGTGCTCGTCAAGCACACCAGAAGCAACAAGCTCCATGGCCAGGTTCAGCGCCGTCTGTCCACCAAGCGTCGGCAGCAACGCATCGGGCTTTTCCTTCTGGATGATGCGGGTGAGCACCGCCAGGTCGAGCGGTTCGATGTAGGTCGAGTCCGCGAAGTCTGGGTCGGTCATGATCGTCGCGGGATTCGAGTTGGCCAGGATCACCCGATAGCCGTCTTCGCGAAGCACTCGACATGCCTGCGTGCCGGAGTAGTCGAACTCGCACGCCTGACCAATAACGATGGGGCCAGAGCCAATAACCAGGATTGAGTTGATGTCAGTCCGCTTACCCATTACTTGTTGCTCCCGGCGGTTGATTCGGAGTTGAGGATCGACGCGAATCGATCAAAGAGATAGGCAGAGTCGTGTGGACCGGGGCTTGCTTCTGGGTGGTGCTGAACGCTGAAGGCCCGCTCCCCCTTCACGCTGAGCCCCTCACACACACCGTCGTTGAGGTTGACGTGGGTGACCTCAGCGACCTGTTTGATGGTGTCGGCCACCGTGGCGAAGTTGTGATTTTGGCTGGTGATCTCAACCTTGCCGGTCGTGAGATCTCGCACCGGATGGTTCGCGCCGTGGTGGCCGAATGGAAGCTTCTCGATTTCGCCGTTGATCGCGAGCGACAGGAGTTGGTGGCCAAGGCAGATGCCGAAGACTGGAACCGATCCGAGCAGCTCGGCGATCGACGCTGAGGCGTACGGAACCATGGTGGGGTCACCAGGTCCGTTCGAGAGGAACACGCCGTCTGGTTGGCGAGCCAAGACATCGGCTGCGCTGGTTGATGCGGGCACCACCTCGACTGAGGCGAATCGTGCGAGGTGATCGACGATCGTCGACTTGATGCCAAAGTCGTAGGCCACCACGTAGGGGCCGGTGCCACGGTCGAGGCCAGCGGTGTAGGCCTCAGATGTGGTGACCTGAGCGACGAGATCGATGCCATCGGTTCCCGGCTCATCGACTGCCCGCTGCTTGAGCGTGGCCTCGTCGATGGCGCCTGGCCCTTCCACCGGTCCGAAGGCACCGGGAATGGCGCCGTTGTCGCGAATGATCCGAGTGAGGCGCCGAGTATCAACACCGGCGATGCCGATGAGGCCGAGGTTGGCGAGGAACCCACCGAGGTCGCCTTCGGCCCGCCAGTTTGAATGTCGTCTAGCGAGGTCACGCACGATCACGCCCCGAGCGAACCCGCCTCGGCTCTCGTTGTCTGAGGCCGTCGTTCCGTAGTTACCGATGTGCGGATAGGTGAAGGTGATGATCTGGCCCGCATACGACGGGTCGGTGATCACCTCTTGATAGCCGGAGAGGGCGGTGTTGAAGACCACCTCACCCGAGGTGAGGTTGGCCTCTGGATTGGCCGCATCCGGAGCGGCACCAATCATCTCGCCCTCAAAGACCGATCCGTCGGCCAAGACGAGCATTCCGGCGGCTGGCTGCTGGGGGTGTTGGTTGTTCATCGTGCTGCCTCGAAATCGCGCACCACGGGCGAGCCGTGGAGAATGGTGTGTCGTACTTTTCCTGTGAGTGTGTGTCCCTCAAAGGCCGAGTTTGAGGCTCGGCTTGCCAATTCGGTTCCTCGAACCGTCCAGCGGTGTTCTGGGTCGATGACTGCCACGTTGGCAGGAGAGCCAACGTCGATCGGGCGACCGTGTTCCGCCGCGAGTCCTGCAATGGCCGCTGGTTGCCATGAGAGCAGAGGCAGAAGATCCGTCAATGGAATTTCGAGCTCGGTCAGCGCAATGCCAAGCGTTGTCTCAAGACCAATCGTGCCCGGCGGAGCCTGATCGAATGGTCGCTCCTTGGCATCGGGAACGTGTGGTGCGTGATCGGTAGCGATCGCGTCGATCGTGCCGTCGAGCAGGCCTTCGCGGACAGCGGCAACGTCGCTCGCCGTTCGCAGCGGCGGATCCAGGCGGAAGCGAGGATCAAACGTCGCACATGCCTGGTCGGTGAGCGTCAGGTGATGGGGCGATACCTCAGCCGTAACCGGAAGGCCGCCCGCCTTGGCGGCCCGCACCATGGCGACGCTGCCCGCAGTCGACAGCTGTTGGAAGTGCACGCCCACGCCCGTCATACGCACCAATGAGATGTCGCGCATCACCATCAGCTCTTCTGCCTCGGCCGGTAGTCCGGCAAGTCCGAGCTTCGATGACCACTCGCCTTCGTGCATGACGCCCTTGCGAGCAAGCGACGCGTCGCTGCAATGCTGGGCCAGCACGAGCGGGGCCCCGTCGCCGGTTTCGATGCTTCCTGCGTATTGCAGCGCTCGACGCATGAACCCCGCGTCTTGCACGCCCCGACCGTGGTCGCTGAACATCCGGACGCCCAGGCTGCTGAGTTCTCCCATCGGAGCGAGCTCGGCGCCTTCTCTTCCAACGCTGATCGCGGCCGCCGGCCTCACGTCGCAGAGCGCTCCTTCAGCCGCCGCCAACACATCAGCAACCACAACGGCGTTGTCGATGCAGGGGTCGGTCGCGGGCATGGCCACCACGGCGGTATACCCACCAAGGGCCGCGGCCCGGCTTCCCGACTCGATCGTTTCTGCTGCCTCTCGCCCGGGCTGGCACAAGTCGGCGTGAAGGTCGACGAACCCAGGCGACACCAAGCAACCGGTGGCATCGAGGTTGTTGTCGCCGCTGAGGCTTGGACCAACCTCAACGATCTGACCGGTCTGATCATCGACGAGCACATCGCCCGATCGTTCGCCGTTTTGGTCGAGGATTCGGCCGCCGGTGATTGCCGTGGTGGTCATGCCTCGCTCCCCTCGGCTTCGATCGGTACCGCATCGAACTGGCCGGGGCCGAGCACTGCGTACAGCACGGCCATCCGAACCGGGATGCCGTTGGCCACCTGATCGAGCACCACAGCTCGAGGGTCATCAGCGACGGCTGGGTCGATCTCGATACCCCGGTTCATCGGACCGGGGTGCATGATCAGCGCATCGGGCGACAAGCGAGTGGCGCGTTCTTCTGTGAGTCCGAACCGTGCTCGATACTCCCGCTCTGACGGAATCAGCGACTCGTCCATACGTTCCTTCTGAATCCGAAGGAAGTAGGCCACGTCGAGATCGGGCAGCACGGCGTCGAGGTCTGGCTCGACCTTGGCCGCCCAGCCGTCGAGGTTCGTCGGCAGCATGGTGCGGGGGCCGATGAGCACAACGTCAGCGCCAAGCTTCGAGAAGGCAGCAACGTTTGAGCGAGCAACCCGCGAATGCAGGATGTCGCCGCACAGTGCAATCTTCTTTCCCTCGAGCGACCCAAGCCGTGAGGCAATGGTGAAACTGTCGAGGAGCGCTTGCGTTGGATGCTGGTGCCAGCCGTCGCCGGCGTTGACGATCGCAGCATCGGTCCATTGCTGGATGGTGAGCGGAACACCGGAGCTGCCGTGTCGGACCACGATGGCATCGACCGCCATCGCATCGATCGTCTCGATCGTGTCTCGCAGCGACTCGCCTT
>CALLGK010000169.1 GCA_938009905.1 uncultured Acidimicrobiales bacterium
CCAGATACCACCCTCACCGACATCTCGGCAGCCACAGGGTTCAGCGATTCGAGTGACTTCTCGCGGTCGTTCAAGCGGCACTACGGCGTCTCACCCTCGTCGTGGTCTCGCAGACTTCAGCGGAACACCACGCCACCCGAGGGCGCGCAAACCGTGCAGATCATCAATCGACCAGCCATGCGGCTTGCGACCATCAGTACGCAGGGCATCTTCGGGCTGGACGATCTGAGCTCCGGCTACAACCGCCTCTGTGACTGGATGATCGACCAGAAACTCGAGCTTGATCGGTCAGCACTCGTTGGCGCCAGCTTCGACAACTACCGCACCACGCCAGCCGATCGAATTCGCTACACCTTCGGCTTCGAGATTCCAGATGACGTCGACGCCTCAGGGCCCGTCAATCTGCGAGCGCTTCCGGCGTTCGCTGCTGCCGCGGCCTCGATAGATGGTCCGCTGTCAACGATCGCCGACGCCTGGGACCACATCTATGACCAGTGGTTTCCGCCTCGCCCGTGGTCACCCGCTGGCCTGCCCGCGCTCAAGCTGTTTCATCGACGACCGGACGAGATTGGTTGGGAGCACTTCGAGCTCGACTGTGCCGTTGCCTTCCGAACGGACACGACTACCTGATCTACGAGGCCGCAGAGCTCAGATTCGCCTGCTCCGCCGCCAGCTTCAGCATCTCGCGAGCCACCATCGGCGCCGCGTTTTGGTTCTGTCCTGTGACCAGATTTCCGTCAACCACCCAGTGGTTGGCAAAGGGGTCGCGGAACCGAGTTTCACTCTCGAACACACCACCAGCCCGCCGAAGCTCCGTCTCCGGATGCTTGGGCGTAGAGCCGATGCCGAGCTCTCGAACCTGCTTGTCCGTCACCCCAGTGACCCTGCGCCCATCAACAAGTAGTTCGCCGTTGGTGTCGCGGGCGTTGACGAGTCCGAGCGGGCCGTGACACACGCTTCCGATAACTCGGCCTAGTCGGTTGGCCTCGGTGACTTGATCGCCGAGCACCTCTGACTGCGCGAAGTCGAAGGCCGCTCCCCAACCACCAGCCAAGAACACGATGTCGTAGTCGCCCATGTTGAGGTCGCCAATGGCGAGTGATGTGTTCACCTTGTCTCGAAAGGTGTCGTCACCAAGGAAGCGGTCGTCGGCCTCGGTTCGAATCGGTGGCCGCAACGACTGCGGATCAACAGGAATGGCCCCGCCCAGTGGGCTCGCAACGTCGACATGCATGCCAGCGTCGAGGAAGGCGTAGTAGGGCACCGTCATCTCGCTGGCGAACACACCCGTTGGCTTGCCAATGTCGAGCACACCGTGGTTCGTTGCCACAACGAGCGCCCGGCGGCCCGGCAGCTCGATGTCGACCGTCTCGTGATCGTCTGGATGCATGCCGATGCGCCGCAACACGCTCCGCAGCCCGCGTGCCGGCGGGGGCACGCGCTTTGCGGTCATCCGCGGTAGCTGTTCTGCGTAGGGCCACGGCACGTTCCGCTCGGGAACCTTTTGGGCCCGTTCGCGGCCGAGCTGGTCAACCATGTGCTGGAAGACCGCAGCGGCTGTTGGGTCGTCAGATCGGTTGACGGCCTCGATGGGGTCGGCGTCGAGGTCGTAGAGCTCCCACTGATCGGGCAGCACGCTGGTTCGATGCGTCTGTCCGGTCGGTCCATCAGCTGCGAGGTGGCGCACGTGCGGTTCTGTCCAGGTCGCCGGATCATCAAAGCTCCGCACCAGCTTCCACAGGTGGCCAGCACCGCCCGTGGCAGCGCCGTCTTCTACTCGAGTCACGATGCCTTCGAAGTTGGCACCCACATACGCCGGCACTTGGATGCGCATCGGCGGTGGCGGGTTGCTGGCACGGCCCATGCGACGAGCAACACCACTTGCGCCAGACACGCCCTCTGGCATGTTGTCTCTGGTCAACATGTAGACAGACCGAGACCGGTCGGGTTCTGCGTGCCCATCGACGACCGGCATGAGATCGAGGCCTGGCAACGCGTGCACTTCAGAGAACAGGCTGGCGAACTCAGCCGCCACTTCGTCGATGTCGATCCCGGCCGCGCTGCACAGTGTCGGGACGAGGTCGACGTGTGATGTCGGCGCATCGTCGACAACGGTGGCTGTAGTCGCGCCGGAGCCGATACGGGCGATGATGAACGGCACGCGAGTGGCTTCGTCGTACAGGTTGAACCACTTCTGGTGCAGCCCACCATGAGCACCGAGCATCTCGCCATGGTCAGACGTGCGAACAAGGACGGCTTCGGCCGACCCGCCCTCGGTCACTGCTCGACGAACGCGGTCGAGGGGCCCATCCACCTCGCGGTGAAGGCGGTAGTAGAGATCGCGATATTGCTGGGCTTGCGTTCGGTAGACACGCTCGACGACGGGCGCCGCGGCATACGTCGACGGATACGAGGTGCGGAAGGCAACTTGCGCTGCTGGCTTTGTGCGCAAGTCTTCGTCGTCGGTTGGTGACGGAGCGACCGGCGGTGGATCATTCGGGCGCTCGTCAAGCGGCGCAGAGGAGCCGAGCGGTCCGAGCCATGCGGGGGCGAAGACAATGTCGTGAGGATTCACAAAACTCGCCACGAGGAGAAACGGCCGCAGAGCATCTGCGTCGCCGGCTGAACGCTTGGCGTATCGATCCTCGAGCCAGGAAACGATGCGGTCGGCCACGATCTCGTCGCGCACGAGTCCACTGTCGGCTGGATCACCACCGTGAGGTTCTGGACCGACCCAGCCTGAGAAGCCAAACGCGTCGAGTGGGTTGGCATCGAGATAGCGCTGCACGGCTGCGGCATCGACGTTGCCGTCGTCATCGTTCGTCGTGATTCGTTCGCCCGACGCGTCGTGAAGATCGGCGTGGGTCATGTGCCATTTGCCGTCGTAGTGCGTGTCGTATCCGGCGGCCCGAAACCAATGACCGAGCGTCGGCACTTCCCCTGGCCGCAACCACCTCATGCGCGGGTCGTCTTCCATCTTCCCAAGACCGTTGGTTTGGGTGACCCCGTGCACATCAGGGAACTGACCGGTGAAGAGTGTTGGGCGGGAGGGCACGCAGGCCAGCGATCCGGTGTGGTGGCGCCGGAACGACACGCCGTTGTCCTCAAACCACTGCGTGCCGGGAAGGCTCGATTGGCGCCATGCCGCCAGCTCGTCAGACTCATACGGCGGAGCCGCACGCTCTTGATCGGTCAAGATCACAACAACATCTGGTCGCTGTGTCATCAGACGGCCGCCTGCGTCGCGAGATGCGCAATGAGTCCGTCGAGCATCTGCTCATTGGTCGACGCCAGACGTCGGCCGAGGCCACGGCCGACAAGCTGTTGCGGTGGGCGGGCCCCGGTATCGAGAGTTGAGATCAACGCGATGTGCGTGTGATCTCCCTCAGGCCGAAGCTGCCACGTGTTGGTGAGTGACTGCACAACTGGTGGAAGGCCCTCAATCGAATACGCCAAGCGCGCATTTGGCTCCCACCCCGTCACGCTCTCGATCAACACGAGCCGGCCGGACTGGATTCGACGAATCATTCCAACGCCCGCCGACTGCTCGGTCATGAGACACGAATGGTCAACGTTTGGCGCCCAGCGGCTGATGTCGGCGAAGTCCGACAACGCGGCCCACACCTGATCAGCAGGGACCGATGTCTGCCCGCTTCGTTCGACCTCGATCATCTGCGCTCCCCAAGGACTCACCCGATGTGCGTCAGCATATTGTGCCAGTTCGACTCGCAGAACATCGAGGCCTGATATCTGCAACGAGCCGCCGGCGAACATCTCAAGGAGCGGCGACACCAGGTCGACGACAGGGCCATGCGACGCTCCGCAATTGCGCTCACCATCACACTCGGCCTCACCGCCTGCACCGGCACGGACGAGGCCCAACCGGACAATGGTCCGTCCCAGACAGTGGCACCCACCACGTTGCTCTCAGCGGAACCAGAGACGTCTTCGGCCTCAAACGTGCTGGGCAACAGCCTCAACAACGACCAAAACCCAACAACGACCGCAGCGGAAGCGGCAACCACCGAGGCGCCCAGCACGAGCGAAGAGACCACCACGACTGAAACGATCGCCGCGCCAGATGACACGCCGCCGGAGGAACTCGCACTCGACGGCACGCTCTTCGTCAACGACGCCGGCACCTACTCGATGATCATCCCAGCCGACTGGGACGACAGCGTGCCCGGTCTTCCCGATGATGTCGACGCTTGGTTCGTAGGCCCGACCGAAGAGGGTTTCACGCCCAACGTCAACGTTTTGTCCTTGCCTTCGTTCGGACTCGGTACCGAGGAATACACCGAGCTCGGTGTCGAGACTCTCACGAGCACCGACGACAGCTTCGAAGTTCTCGAGCTCACCACGATCCAGAACTCCGTCGGCGTCACGGTGACTCGATTGGTGATGCAGGACGATCAGCTCAAGTTCCTGCAGTACTCATTCGTCGAAGGTGGCGAGGCCATCACCTTGACGCTCACGGCCCCGATTTCATCGTTTGATCGCACCCTCGTCGAGGTTGACCCGTACATCCTGAGTCTGCAGCCTGAGTAAGGAGCGTGCCGCGACTCAGACGATCTTTGAGTCTTTGCTGCCCCAGTACTCGTCGCGAAGGATGCGCTTGTAGAGCTTGCCGGTTGGTAGCCGGGGCAGCTCGTCTCGGAAGTCCATGCTGCGAGGCACCTTGTAGTTGGCGATGTGTTCCTTCGCATAGGCAAGGAGCTCACCGGCCAACTCGTCACTCGCTTCGGTGCCAACAGCAGGCTGCACGACGGCCTTCACTTCCTCGCCAAGATCCTCGTTGGGCACACCGAACACGGCCACGTCTGCCACCTTCGGATGCATGATGAGGCAGTCCTCGATCTCCTGCGGATAGATGTTCACGCCACCGGCGATGATCATGAACGCCTTGCGGTCGGTGAGATAGAGGAAGCCCTCGTCGTCCACGTAGCCAACGTCGCCAAGGCTCGACCAATTTGGATGATCGGGATGCTGCGAACCCTTCGTCTTCTCCGGGTCGTTGTGGTACTCGAAGGGCATCTCTTCGCGCTCGAAGTAGATGGCACCTGATTCACCGTTTGGCAGCTCGTTGCCTTCGTCGTCGCAGATGTGGATCGTGCCGAGGATCGCCTGGCCAACTGTGCCGGGGTGATCGAGCCACGCCTGCGGTGGGCAGAACACAAAGCCGTTCACCTCGGTGCCGGCGTAGTACTCAAAGATGATCGGGCCCCACAGGTCGAACATCTGCTTCTTCACTTCGACCGGGCACGGTGCGGCGGCGTGGATCGCAACCTTGTGGGTCGACCAGTCGAACCCCTCACGCTGTTCTGCCGGCAGTTTGAGCATGCGGCTGAACATCGTGGGCACCCATTGCGAGTGCGTGATCTTGTAGGTGTCGATGTACTGCAACGCCTGCGCGGGATCGAACCGCTCCATCAGCACGACGGTGCCGCCCAAGGCCTGCACGCTCGAGGTGAATCCGAGCGGCGCGGAGTGATACATCGGGGCAGGCGACAGGTAGACGGTGTCGGAGTCGATCCCGAACAGCCCGCCCGCAAGGGCAACGACAGCGCCCGCACCGTCCGGGTCGTCCACTTGGAATCCGCCAAGGCTCCGCATAATGCCCTTGGGGCGCCCAGTCGTGCCCGAGCTGTACAGCATCATCTCGCCACGAGGTTGGTCAGCAAGCGGTTCGGCCGGCTGATCGGCGACGGCGTCTTCATAGCGCTCGTAGCCATCAATCGGCCCATCGCAGGTCAGCCAAATGTCGCAATCAGGACACAGGCCAGGCAGATCAGCGACAAGCTCGCTCATGGCGACGGACGTGAAGACGGCCTTCGATTCTGAGTCGGCGATGATGTAGGCCGACTCGTCTGGTTGCAGATATCGGTTGATCGTTGTGAAGAACAGACCGGATCGAATGGCGGCCCAGTAGAACTCGAAGAAGCGAATGTTGTTCTCCATAAAGATGGAGACGTGATCGCCTGGTCTCAATCCAGCGGCATAGAGATACTGCGCCAAGCGGGCTGAGCGATCGTCGAGCTCTTTGAAGCTGAGCTCTTCACCGCTGCCCGCCATGATGACGGCTGGCTTGTCTGGCGTGGTGTCTACGTAGGTCCCCGGAAACATGCTTCGGAAGCTAGTGCGGCGCCGTCGCCGGTGCGAGCGAGGCGGGGACGCCGAAGCTGAGCAGATGCACCCGATCGGGGCGAGGCGACTCAACGGGCACGCCGATTCATCGGACAATGGATGGCATGGCGATTACCTTCTAAGGCAACGATGAACCACCACTTGCGCAATGCGGTCCTCACCCTTCTGCTCGCCGTCGGGCTTGCCGGGTGCGGCGGAGACGACGAGGCCACGCCAAGCGTCACCGAGGTGCCTGTCGCGCCACCAACCCAAGCCATCGTCG